>JAKQCW010000211.1 GCA_029558955.1 Chloroflexota bacterium | reverse complement strand
CTCCGTCTCCGCCAGAGCACTGAAGCCCCTTGTTTCGAGGGGCTTTTTTGCGTTCACGCGGCGCACCTCAGGGAGGTCGGAGTGCCCTGGTCTTTCTCTTCGGGACCGAAGTTCTTGTTTGTCGTGCCCTTCGTGTCCCCTGGCAGACTCCGCAAGGCAGAGCCCGGTGCAGGGCCGGGCTTGCAGGGGCGGGTGCCTTAGCGCTCAGCGCAGGTCGAGGCGATGGTCCTTGTCAGCGTTCATCTTGGGCGACCACGGTTGGCCGCTGTTCTGCCAGCCGTTCTTGAGGCGGAATTCGGCCTGTGTTCCTTCCTTGATCGCTTCGCCCTGGAAACCGTTGATGACGTAGCGTGCGTTGGCAAAGCCGCTCTCGCGCAGAAAGGCGGTGTGATCAGCGCTATGTCACCGAGGTTACACAGGACTGCCGTGCAAGGACGCCAGGCGTACGACGGCCAGGGCGATGCCGAGCAGACAGGCGGTACCCGAGAACATCAGGCGCCAGGCCAGGTGTCGTGGTACGAAGCCGACGCCACGCACGAAGCCCGCGCTCATGGCCCAGAACAGTGCCATAGCGGCCCAGTGGTCCGCGCCGCCCTGCGGACCGGAGAGGGCGGCGGGCCAGGCGGTGATGCCGAGCATGATCGCGATGGCTGTCAGCAGCGGCAGCAGGCTGATCCCGCCGGTCGGCGCGGCGGGCGGGTGGGGGGCGACCTTCGTGTTCATCGTTGCCTCCTTGCCGCCTTCAGTGTGCGCCGCTGCCGTTCGGGTGAACCGGATCGGCGTCGAGACGGGGCTGTCGCAGCGCGTCGGCGCGTGCCTCTTCGCGCGCCTGTTCATTTTCGCCCCACAGGGCGTTGAGGATGGCCAGCAGCACGGCGAAGCCGATGCCCAGGACCCAGGCGAAATACCACATGTCGTTCTCCTTGTTTCGTGTGCGCGCTCAGTATGCGGAGTGCTCGTTCTCGCGGATGTAGGCCGCGGTGACTTTGCCTGCCATCACGCTGTAGGCCCAACTGGTGTAGGCAACGATGATCGGCATGAAGATCAGCGTGGCCCAGAACATGATGCCCAGCGTGCGTTGGCTTGAGACCGCATCCCACACGGTGAGGCTGGCGCCCGGCACGGTCGAGGAGGGCATCACGAAGGGGAACATGGATACGCCAGCGGTGCCGATCACGCCCACGATGGCGAACGACGAAGCAACGAAAGCGGCCAGGGTGCGCCCCTTCCAGACCAGCAACAGCGCGGCAATGCCGCCGGCGTAGCCCAGCGCCGGCACCAGCATCGTCAGCGGCGCCTTGGCGTAATTGGCCAGCCAGGCGCCGGGCTGCAGTTCGACTGTCTTGGCGAGTGGGTTGGGCAGCGCCGCGGTGTCCACCGCCGAGGTGATGGCGTAGCCGAAGCTGCCGTTGGCGATCCATAGCCCGGCGGCGGTGAAGCCCACCAGCATCAGCACGCCGAAAACCAGCGCGGCGGTTATCGAACGGCGCTGGATGTCGCCCTCGGTACGGTGCGCAAGATAGATCGCGCCGTGGAAGGTGATCATCGCCGTGCTCACCACGCCGGCGAGCAGCGCAAAGGGGTTGAGCAGGCCCCAGAAACTGCCGGTGTAGTGGGACACCAGGGTGTCGTCGAAGTGGAAGGGCACGCCTTGCAGCAGGTTGCCGAAGGCCACGCCGAAGATCAGCGGCGGCACTGCACCGCCGATGAAGAGCCCCCAGTCCCAGGTGCTGCGCCAGGCGGCGTTGTGGATCTTGCTGCGGTAGTCGAAGCCCACCGGGCGGAAGAAGAGCGCCCACAGCACCGCCAGCATCGCCCAGTAGAAGCCCGAGAAGGCTGTGGCATAGACGATCGGCCAGGCGGCGAAGATGGCACCGCCGCCGGTGATGAACCACACCTGGTTGCCGTCCCAGTGCGGGCCGACGGTGTTGATGACGACGCGGCGCTCCTCGTCGTTCTGGCCGACGAAGGGCAGCAGGGTGCCCACGCCCATGTCGTGGCCGTCCATGATGGCGAAGCCGACGAGCAACACGCCCACCAGCAGCCACCAGATGAGTTTCAGGGTCGGGTAGTCGAAGATCATGATGTCCGCTCCGGGATCAGGCGTGGGCGTGCTGGGTTTCGTTCATGTAGCGGCCGGTGCCCAGGCTGCCCGGCCCCTGGCGGGCGAACTTGATCATCAGAACCATCTCGACGATCAGCAGCAGGGTGTAGAAGCCGACAAAGCCAGCCAGCGAGCCATACAGGCTTTCCACCGTCAGCGTGGACACCGACAGGTGGGTGGGCAGCACGCCGTAGATCGTCCACGGCTGGCGGCCGTACTCGGCGACGAACCAGCCCATCTCGCAGGCCAGCCACGGCATCGGCAGGAACCACAGCGCCCACTTGAGCAGCCACGGCCGCTGTGCGAAGTCGCCCTTGATCGAGTACCACAGCGCCAGGCCGAACAGCGCCAGCATCGCGAAGCCCAAAGCCACCATGATGCGGAAGGTCCAGAACAGCGGCGCCACCTTGGGCAGCGTGTCGCGCGCGGCGCGGTCGATCAGCGCGGGGGTGACGTCGTCCATCGAGGCGACGTATTTCTTGAGCAGCAGGCCGAAGCCGAGGTCGCTCTTGACCTTGTCGAAGGCTTCACGCAGTGCTGCGTCCTGCGGGTTCTTGCGCAGCGCCTCGAGCAGCTTCACCGCCTCTACGCCTACGGTTACGCGCTCGCGGTTCAGGGCGTAGATCTGGTTCAGGCCGGGCAGCTCCTTGTCGAGGGAGCGCGTGCCGATGAGGCCCATCACC
>JAKQCW010000206.1 GCA_029558955.1 Chloroflexota bacterium | reverse complement strand
CCTTGGCGATGGAGCTGGCCCGGTTCAGCGCCCACATGTTCATGGCCATGGGGTTGACATACTGCAAGAAGGTGACGTCGGGGCAGAGTTCCTCCATGTCGCGCGTCATCGCCAGCAGCACGGGGATGGTGCGCAGGGCGCGCATGATGCCGCCGATGCCCAGGGTGTCGGCGATGGTCTGGCGCAGGCCATACTTCTTGGGGATCTCGAAGTCGATCACCGTGCTGGGACGATAGCCGCCCACCTGGATCATGGCGATGGCATAATCTGCATCAGTCAGCGACTGGCGCCGGTCCAGCGTGGCCTCGATGGTGGGCGATACGCCATACGCACTGGCGATCTTGTGCGCGACGATCTCTGAGGTGCGCAGCCGCCCCGGGTCGATGTCGTGCAGGCTGATGGTTGAATCGGCCAGCTCAGGATAGCTGAGAATGTCGCCCAGCAGGTTCATGGTGAAAACCGCGCTGCCGGCGCCGAGGAATGAGATTTTTGGCATGGAATGGTCCTACTTTCTGACAGGATGATTCGGTGATTTATCGTTGGACGAGGTCATTGCTCTCGCAACTCGCCAATCAAGACCTCGAACGGTGTCATTGTCAAACTGTCTGTGACGATGAGTTCATGCTCGCGCGCCTGGCTGGTGAACAGCGTTCGAATCTGTCTGCCGTCGAGGTCAATAGCCAGCGTCTGCGAGTCCTCGGCGAAGTTGAGAGCCACGAGACAGGTCTGCCTGCTGTTGGGGTCGAAGCGCAGGAAAGCAAGGACAGCGTCGCCGGCGGTCGGCAGGGCCTGGTACTCGCCGGCCAACAACGCAGGCGTTGTCCGCCGCAGGTGGAGCAGCCGCCGGTAGAAGCTGAGCAGCGACGTGGGATCGTCCACCTGGGCGGCGACGTTGACCCCGGCTGTGTGGTTGGGATGGACAGGCAGCCACGGCGTCGCGCTGGGCGGAGAGAAACCGGCGTTGGCCGCATCGCTCCACTGCATGGGGCTGCGACAGCGGTCGCGCGTCGTAGCCAGGGCCGCGTGCAGCGCCTCCTGCGGCGGCAGGCCGTGCGTGTCGACCAGCTTGTGATATTGGTGGATCGCCGCCGTGTCGCGCAGCTCGTCCAGGCCGCCCAGCTTCAGATCGGTCATGCCGATCTCTTCGCCGTTGTACAGAAACGGCGTGCCCTGCAGCGTCAGCAGAAGGGCGATGTGCAGCCGCGCCAGATCCGCATCGTGCGCGCCGTCGCCATAGCGGCTCCAGACGCGCGGCGAATCGTGGTTGCCTAGCGTGTTGCAGGGCCAGGCGCCGGCCGGCAGTTGCGCCAGCCGCTGGATCTGGTTGGCGCGGATGTGCTGCGGGGTCAGGCGGTCGGCCCGCATCAGTGGAAAGTTGAACACCAAATGCAGCTCGTCGTTGGCCGCCCCGTGAAAGGCCAGGTCCTCGTCCTCGCCTACCAACACGCGGTCGCCAGGATAGCTGTCCACCAATCTCCGCAGCTCCTGCAATAGTTCGTGCAGGCCCGGCTGCTTGAGCTGCCAACGCAATAGTTGCCGGTAGGTCGGCTCATCCAGCGCGTTGGCGTCCAGGATGTCGTGCGCGGCCAGCGGCAGAGTATGATTCGGCAGATCGGGGTGCTCGAAGATCGTCGCAATGGCGTCGAGCCGGAAGCCATCTACCCCCAGGTCGAGCCAGAAGCGCACGACGTCCCACATGGCGGCCTTCAGATCCGGGTTGCGCCAGTTGAGGTCAGGCTGTTCCTTGAGAAAGGCATGGTAGTAATACTGGTTGGTCTGGGGGTCGAGCGTCCAGGCTGGCCCGCCGAAGATCGAGGCCCAGTTGCTGGGCGGCCCACCGTCGCGTCCATCGCGCCAGATGTACCAATCGCGCTTAGGATTGTCCAGGCTGGCGCGCGACTCAATGAACCATGGATGCTGGTCAGACGTGTGGTTCAGCACCAGATCGAGAACCACGCGGATGCTGCGGGCGTGCGCCGCCAACAGGAAAGCCGTGAAGTCGTCCAGCGAACCGTACTCCGGCGCGACATCCGCGTAGTTGGCGATGTCGTAGCCGCAGTCCAGGAACGGCGAGGGATAGTGCGGCGCCAGCCAGATCGCGTCGATGCCCAAGTCATGCAGGTAGTCCAGTTTGGCAGTCAGGCCAAGGAAATCGCCGATGCCATCGCCGTTGCCGTCGGCAAAGCTGCGCGGGTAGATCTCGTAGAAGACGGCCTGTTGCCACCAGGGCTGGGTGTTCATCGGGACGGTCCTTGCCGGCTGCTATGGGCGATACTTCAATGCGTTGACGCGCTCGCCGATGCAGGCGCCCTGCGCCAGTCCGTTCTCGATGGCCGAGCGGTAGTGGATGCCGCCGTAGAGGCGCGAGATGGCGGCCTCGTCGGCCATGGCAGCGAACGAGGCAAATGACCGCGGGGCAAAGCCCAACGCGTCGTGCGTGTGGTCGGTGAAGGCGACATCCTCGCCAAACAGCGCAGTCAGCACAGCCGCGGCCGCGCCCGACTGCACCGAGTGGCCGGACGTGTATTCGGGGAAGGGCGGCGTGATGATCAGCGGGGTCCAGGCCGGATCGAACATGTCGTGGATATAGGTGATCGGGCGCGGAGTGTGGGTGGCGAATTTGGTCTGCCAACAGGAGATGAACGCGTCTGCCAAGGCAACGCCGAGCCGAGCGTAGGCTTCGGCGGCGGCATCCAGTGTGAGTTCCTGATCGCGGACCAACTGGGTCAGAATCGAGACAGAGTGGCCCGGCGGCGTGCCGGTTTTGCCTGCATCGTCCGACCAAAAGCGGGCAATTTCCACTTGCTGCGGCGTCAGGTTTTTGCCCGTTTGGTACACCTCCAGCGCCTCGTAGAAGAACTGCGACGACGGCTCTTCTGAATACACCGGCGCGGCTTGTGCTGGCTGGCATTCATCGCTGCGTTCACGCAACACAAAGGGACGCATCTGGCCCCAGCAGGGCTGGAGCGGCGCAGCATAGCCGGGAGGCGTGGCTGTCCAGAGGCCGGGGCCGCTCGGCGAAATGTAGTCGCAGTTGTTCAGATAGGCAAAACCGTCCGCCTGCGCCCAGTCGAAGACTGCCAGGCCGACCAGTTGGCCTTGCGCGATGGAGCGCTGCAACACGTCTGGCGCCACGTTGGCCGCGAACTCCGCCTGCAGCCGGCGCTCCAGGTCCTGAATCGCGCGCTGCGCCTCGCTTGAGCCGTCGGCCAGCAGTGTGCGCATCAGCGAGCCCAGGGCAGCGTTGGCGACGGCTGGCCAGTGGTAGGCAGCCTGCGGGTCAGGCTGCGGCAGCGGCGTCAGTTCGTTGAGCTGGCCGGCCAGGCTGGTCGCGCCGGGAATGCCGGGCGCGACTGCCTCGTACAGAGCAACGCCGGTGTAGCCGAAGATCCGGGCGACCAGCGGCGGCGCCAACTTCTCGTCGCGCGCCAGGGAGTAAGCCAGGTCGAACCAGGCTGTGGCCGTCGCGGCGTCGAATTCAGCAGCCAGCGGCGCCGCGCTCGTTGCCAAAGGGACAGTGGTCGCCGCTGGCGCGGCAGGTGTTTCCGGCCCTGTCACAGGCGGAGCGCCAAAAGCCGGCGCGTCAAGCGGCGTCACGGCGACTTCCACGGCGACCTCGCCCGCCGCACGCGGCCGGCCGCTGCCTGGCTCCAAGCGCCCAGCCCACTCCGGCAAACAGGCGCTGAGCACAACACTGGCAATGACGGCCAACAACGCCAAGCGGAATCGCGGATAGCGCCTCATCATTTGCTGTTCCTCTTCCGTGGTGGTACCTGCTGCCGTCACCGCGTGATCGTCAGCCGCACGCCTGGCTCCGGATTGTCAACCGTCGACGTGGCCCCATCGGGCCAGCGCACTTCAAGGCGTTCCAGGCTGGCGCCTTCGGGCAGACCAAAATGGATGCGCGACGGGCCGCCGGAGGCATAGCCGCTGCCGGCGCGCACCTCACGCATGAGCCGTCCTTCGTCCGTGTGCAGGGTCAACACCGCGCCCAGAGCGTTCGTGTTGTCGCTGTCCGGCCAGCGCAGATCGACCTCCAGCGCCTGGCCCGTGCAAAGCTGGTTCTCGTAGACCATGGCGGGCGCCAACAGGTTGTTGACCACAGCGTCCAGGTCGCCGTCGTTGTCCAGGTCGGCCAGCGTCATGCCGCGGCCGCCGGCCGTTGCGTCGAGACCCCACTGCGGCGCAGGGAGGAAGCGCTGGCCATCGTTGCGGAAGGCCTGGTTGTGCTCCACCAGCTCGTTGCCAGGCAGGTGGCCGAACAGCTCCTCGGCCATCATGCCGTTGACCACGTACAAATCGAGCCAGCCGTCGTTGTCCAGGTCGCCGAACTGGCTGGACCAGCTCCAGCCGGTGGCAGTCACACCCCAGGCGGCGGCCTGGTTGGCGAAAGCGCCGTCCTGCTGGCGCGTTTGCAGGACATTCTCCATGATCTGCGGATCGCCTTCGAGCATGGTGTGATGCATGCCGTCCATCACCGGCTGCCACTGGGCCATAGTTTGCGGGTCCTCGGCGTAGGGCTTCATGTCGGTGGCGAAGAGTTCCTCGCCGCCGTCGTTGTCGATGTCAGCGGAGGCGAAGCTCATGGTGCTGTGGGTGGTGGCGGCGAAGGGTTGGGCCGGCTGCCAGCCGGCGTCGCTGTGCAGCCAGACAGCGTCCTGCACGCCAAAGTCGTTGCCGGTCACGATGTCCAGCCAGCCGTCGTCGTTTACGTCGAACAGAGCGATCGCCAAGGCCTGAGCCTCGTCGGCCAGGCGTTGTCCGACGAACGCCCCGCTGCGGTTCTCGTAGTAGTAGATGCCCGCGCCGCCGCCCAGCATGAAGCTGTCGCGCAATATCTGTTCCAGCTCAGCGTCGTAGGAGCCGGTGACCAAGTCCAGATCGCCGTCTTGGTCCAGGTCGCCCCAGGTCATCGCGTAGGCCGGCGCCATGACCCCGGGCAGGGTCTGCTGGGCGAAGCCAGCGTCGGAGAGGTCGGGGGTGTGTAGGCCGGTATTGCGCCACCAGAGCGGCGCGCCCAGGCGATTGGTGAAGACCACGTCCCGCCAGCCATCGCCATCCACATCGACGATGGCAACCGCGCGCGAGTCGCTGTGGGCGAGATCCTGTCGGTGAAACGCCAGACCGCCGAGATTCCACAGAATGGCATTGGGCCCGCCCAGGTTGGCCAGTGCGATGTCCAGGTCGCCGTCGTTGTCCAGGTCATCCACGGCCACGCCGGCCCCGTTGCTGTCGAACATGCGCACGGGTTGGCTCTTGGTGGTGGTCGTGAAGTCCAGCGCGTGGGGGACAAAGGTATCCGTGCAGCGTGTTGCGCTGGCCGTGAGGCTTTCGTCTTGCTGGCCAGTCCCAGGCAGCCCGCTACAGCCGGCGAGGATGATTGCCAACAACCCCAGGATGATCGACAGGCGAAGGGAGTAGGTGATCATGGCAGGAGGCATGAACGGGGGCGGTAGATGCCCGGCTGCTCCGGAAAGCCAGCCGGGCATCTACCAAGGAGGAGATCCTGCGCCGCACCGCCAGGCGCCAACTCTGCGACAAGTTGGCGCTTGGCGCGTCAGCGGCTATTGGAAGAGCGCGTTGACTTCGGCGTTGACCGGCGGCAGAACGTCGGCGGCCTTGACCTGACCCAGCAGGATGCTCTGCATCACGGGCTTCACCAACGCTTCGATCTCAGACGAATGATCGGTGACCGGGAAGAGGAAGGTGCCGTCAGGCTCAGTCGCCTGGGTGGTGAAGGCCGACACATCCAGGTTCTTGGCTTCATAGGCGGCGATAGCCCGGTCGACGCCCGACTGCTGCGCGGGGAAGACGACGCCGGCGTCGCCGACGATGTTGGCGCACTCGGCCGAGGCCAGGAACTTCAGGAACTGCCAGGCCGCTTCGGGGTTCTTGCTGCCGGTCCAGATGGAGTCGGCCAGACCATTGAACATGCTGCGGCGGCCTTCAGGCCCTTCCGGCAGACGGGCAAAGCCGAAGGAGAAGGGGGTGTTCTGGGCAAAGAAGCCGATCATCCAGGAGCCCTGGGAAATCAAGGCGCCCTTGCCGCCCGTGAAGGCAGCCGCGCCGCCCAGGCCGGAGACCAGTTCCAGCGGCATCATCGTGCCCGCCTTCATGCTATCAGCGAACCACTGCATCGTGGCGGCCATCCGCGGGTCATCGTAGTGGTATTCAGTGGCCCAAAGTCCGTCGACATGGGTCCAGCCGGTGGTATAGGCCAGCCAACTCCAGCCGGTTTGGCCATAGGCGTTATCCGCGCCTTCGGGGATGAAGCCGTACTGCGCCACTTTGCTCTTGTCGAAGGCAGGATCGAGGGCATTCTTGCCGTTGGCATCCAGGGTCAGCTTGGCCATCAGCTCGGTGAAGGAGCCGCCGTCCTCGGGGTTCCAGGTGGCCGCGTTGAGTTCCTCCACCGTGACGCCGGCTGCATCCAGCATGTCCTTGTTGTAGACGATGGCCACGGTGTCCCAGTCCTTGGGCAGGCCATACTGCTTGCCATCGCGGCCCCACAGGTCGGCCAGGCCCTTGAGGTAGACGGACATATCGACCCCGTCGCGTGCGATGTAGGGCTGGATGTCTACCAGTTGACCCTTGGACGCGAACTCAGGATACTTGGCCAGGTGATTGGTGAACATGTCAGGCGCGTTGCCGGCGATCATGCCGTTCTGGATGCCGCTCCAATAGTCGTCCCAGCCTTTCTGGGTGATGTTGACCTTGATGTTGGGGTTGGCCGCGGTGAAAGCATCGGCGCAGGCCTGGTAGGGCGGAAGCTGAGCGGTGTCCCACAGCCAGTATTCCAGCGTGGCGGATCCGGCGTCGGCGGGCGGCGCTGCAGCGGCTGGCTCCTGTGCGGCCGGGGCTTCGGCGGCCGGGGCTTCGGCGGCCGGGGCCTGCGGAGCAGGGGTGGCGGCGCCTCCGCATGCGCCCAGCACCAGGCTGAAGATGACCAGCAGGCTGACGATCAGAAGGAATCGACGGTACATGGGTTTCTTGTCCTCCTTGGTGGACGAGATGGTAGAATTACCCGCAGCACTGTGCGGGGCGTTGTGGTCTTTGGCAGTCCTTCCGATAGAACTGTCAATCACGGAAAGTGTCTATTTGAACCCTGAGAACTGAATCGAGTCCAGGATCTTACGACCGGCGAAGAGGAACAGAACAAAGGTGGGAATGATTGCCAACGTCGTCGCGGCCATCAATCCTGACCAGTCGGGCGCGCCTTGCGGCGTCTGCGAGCGGAAAATGCCCAGCGCCACCGTCAGCACCCGCACCGTTTCCTTGCTGCCCACGGTCAGCGGCCACATGTAGCTGTTCCACGCGTTGATGAAGGTGATCACGGCCACGGTGGTGACCGCTGGCATGGTCATGGGCAAGACGACCTTGAGGAACACCGTCGGGATGCTTGCGCCGTCGATCAGGGCTGCTTCCTCGACCTCACGGTTGACGCCCAGGAAAAACTGGCGCAGGAAAAAGATCGCGTACGGCGTCATCAGGAAGGCCGGCGCCACGATCCCGGCGAATGTGTCGATCCAACCCAGATCACGGATCAGGATGAAGTTGGGGATGGTCATGACGATGCCGGGCACCATCATGGCCGCAATGTAGATGGCAAAGATCTGGTTGCGGAAAGGAAAGCGGAGGCGGGCGAAGGCATAGGCCGCCATCGCACAGAAGGTCACCTGGCCGATCACCACCAAGAGCGACACGATGATCGAATTGCGCAGGGCCAGGAAGAAGTTGACCGGCTGTCCTGAGCCGCCCAGGGCAACGACTTCCGCGAGGGGCACCAAGCCCAGCACCCGCCGGAAGTTGATCAGCGTGGGATCGACGGGCAGCAGTGAGCTGGTATCCTTGAAAACCGATGTGGGGAAGGTCAGCGCCGTGCGCAACATCCAATAGAAGGGAAACAAGGTCGCAAACAGGAGGATGCCAAGGGCAATCCAGGCGACCAGCTTGCCCCAGGGGAAGGGCCGGCGCGGCACGTGTACGGTGGGAGCTTGTGCGGTCATGGGAGATCACTCCTGCAAGTTGAGTTCTTGGGTCAGGTCAGTCGACAAAACCAACCCTACATGTCGGACTCGCCGGCGCGCATCAGGCGCATCTGCACCATGCTGATGAAGATCAGGATCAGGAACAGCACCATGGAAATGGCTGTGGCGTAGCCCATGTTGAAGCGGCCGAAGGCTTGCTCATAGATGTAAAAATTGAGCACCTTGGTAGCGTTCACCGGGCCGCCCTTGGTGGTGATGGCCACCGTGTCGAAGATCTGGAAGGAGCCGATGATCGACGTGACCAGAACGAAGACCAGCACAGGGCGCAGCAGCGGGATCGTCACCTTCCAGAACATCTGGTTCTCCGAGGCGCCGTCGATCTGCGCCGCCTCGTAGACCGAGCCGGG
>JAKQCW010000204.1 GCA_029558955.1 Chloroflexota bacterium | reverse complement strand
CGTGATCGAGTTCCGGCAGGCCCGCGCCGAGCTGGCCGAGGCCCGCCAGGAGCTGGCCCGCGCCGTGCCCGACGCCCGCGCCGAGGTCATCCACCTGGAGGCCGAGCGGCAGCGCCGCGAACAGGCCCAGCGGGAGGCCCGAGAGCGGGCCGAGCGTGAGAAGGCGCAGCAGGAGCGCCAGCGCCTGGAGCGCATGAACAGCCGCGAGTTGGCCCAGGAGATTGCCCGCCTGCGGCCGCCGCGAGTGATCGACCTGGTAGAGCGCGACCCGGTAGTGCTCCAGGCCGAAGCCGAGCGCCAGGCGCTCCAGAACCGGCACACCGAAGCGGGCAGCGCCGCAGCCCGCGCCCGCGACCAGGCGCAGGCATGGCGGGAGGCGCACAAGGTGCAGGCGTGGTTCCACGACAAGGGCATCGGGCATGCGCCCAAGCTGCGCGAGCTG
The DNA here is from genome assembly GCA_029558955.1 of Chloroflexota bacterium. Taxonomy (GTDB): domain Bacteria; phylum Chloroflexota; class Anaerolineae; order JAAEKA01; family JAAEKA01; genus JAAEKA01. The sequence continues at coordinate 4,713 of JAKQCW010000204.1, read as the reverse complement.
GAACAACAGCGCGAGGAACACCGCGCCGAGTGGCAGCGACTTGGGCCGCGCATCGAGGAAGCCAGCTTGCGCGTGCAGCACGTGCGCCAGCAGGCGCACCAGCGCATCGAGGCCGAGCAGGCGCCGATCCGGGCCAAGGTGGCCGAGCTGGAAGCCTTGCAGAAGGAGAAGGCCCGCCAGGAGCGCGAGGCCGAGGCGAAGCGGCTACAGCAGCAGCGCATCGAGCGCGAGCGGGAGGCGGTGCCCAGGGACTTCAAGCTGATGGCCCAGCGGCGCGAGTTGCGCATGTCGGGGTGGAGTGACCGGGGCGAGCAGTGGAAGGCCGCGCCCGAGGGTTTGAAGAAGCTGATCGACGGCTACAACGCCGCACCGAAGGAGATGCGCCCCGCCATCCTCGACCGCATCCTCAACGATGGCCAGCGCCGCGAGCAGGTGCGCGAGCTGCTGGCCGAGCAGCGGCAGCAGTACCGCGCCAACGACCGAGGCATGAGCCGCTAGAGCGGGAGCTGCCCCTGCGGATCGCGCATGAAGGTGAAGCGCAGCGCCTTGACCTTGCGGCCCGCCTTGATCGGCTGCCACTGGATCAGCCAGCCGTCCTTCTCGGTCAGTTCCTTGACCGCAGGATCGATGATCCGGCGCTTCACTTGGCCGAAGTCACTGAGGCTCGGCGGCGCGTCCATCGAGGCTTTGAAGTCCTCGATGGTGTATTCGGCCCAGCCGGTCGACTCGAAGCGCATCAGCAGTTCCAGGAGCTTCCAGGAGTAGCCCGAGCGCAGGGCGCTGGCCTGCTGGAGCTGGTAGGTCGTGAACTGCCGTTGCAGGCCGGTGAGGTGGCGCAGCAGATCCGGCCACCACGCCAGTTCGACCCAGCCCTCGCCGTCCTGGTACTTCACCGACCCCACCCAGCGCATTTGCACCCGCGTCGGCGGCAGCGGCTTGCCGTTGCGCTTGTGGGCAGGCTCGTAGAACGTGATCGAGCGGTTGTAGAGCTGCTTGGCCGCGCCCTGGAGCTGGTCATAGGCCGTGTTCATATCGACCTCGAAGGTCTCGGCGTATTCGGCGGCGGTGATCTTGGTGCGCGGCACCTCGCCGGGCTTGAGCACGCGGCGGCTGTCCAGCTTGGACACCGCAGCGGCCACGATGCGTTTCTCGGCCAGCGTCAGGCCGTGGCCTGCCCGCGTGAGCGCATTGCTCATCGTCACCCACCGTTCCCCCGCTGGCCGCTCCACGTCGGCCACGTCGTAGCCCTGCGCCTTGTGCGCCAGGGCCATTTGCTCCCGCTTCGTCCCCGCCATCCTGACAACCTCCGGGCTTTGCTGACATGAAAATATGAAGTCAGTATAGGCCAATCCTGACGCCTGCACAATTAGTCAGGATTGTGGATTGCACCCGAAAAAAGTCAGGCAAACCCGAAAAATGTCAGGGATGGCCCGAAAAATGTCAGGATAGGCGGACGTAACTCTTTGATTTAAAAGAGAAATTCCCCTTATAAACAAGAGAAAAACTATTAAAAAACCCCTTCGGGAAGCGCCGCGCTGTGGATAAGCGCCGTTGCTGACCGAACCGGGGCACGGGGCACCCCTGCGGGGTTCCCCCACCGCTTCGCGGCGGCTCCCCCTCCCGCATATCGAGGCCCCCAAAGGGGGCGAGCTGTCCCCCCTTCGCGCCCTACGGGCTTGACCAGCCCCCTTCGGGCTGGACCCCCGCATGGGGTCTTGCCCCATACGCCGCGGGAGCAGGGGGCGGGCTTCGCCCTTCTCCTGCTCCCCGGCTGAGGCTATCGGGGTTCCGTAGGCGTCAAGGGCCGGGCTTCGCCCTCTCCGGGGCTGCCCGTGTCCTCGCCCTGCGGGCTGCGGGCCGCGCCAGCAGCCCCTACGACCCTTGACCCCTACTCCACCCCTTGGCGTCCCCTGAAAACGCGCTGTAGAGCCTCTGGAGTGGCCAGGAAGGGCAGTCAAGGGGTTGGTGCGGCCCGCAGCCCGCAGGGCGAGGACACGGCCCCTTGACGGCCCTGGAGGGCCAATAGCCTGTGCGAGAGGGGGCAGGACAAAGGGCGCAGCCCGCCAGGACTGCCCCCCGAGCCTCCCGGCGGCGAGGGCGGAGGTCTGGAGGCAGCGCCTCCAGGGTGTTCAGGACTTGGGCAGGGTGATGCGGGTCGGCAGATCGTCGGACGGGCCTTCGTCGTCCAGAAAGGCCGGTTCCTCGTCGGCGGGCCGGGTGGCGAGCCACGCGGACGCCTCGGCCAAGGCATCCTCGTAGGCCGCCTTCTCGGCCATCTCGCGCTCGGTCGCCTCGTCGGTGGCCGGGAAGGCCGACAGGTAGGGCGACAGCGGGAACACCCCGCCGCCCACTTCCTCGCCGTTCTCCAGCAGCCGCAGCCGCCAGCCGCCGCCCAGTTCGGCGGGGCGGGGGTCGATGGCATAGCCGTAGTCCGTCATCGCCGCGCCCTCTCGGCCAGCAGGGCATCGCCTTTGGCCTTCCAAGCTGCCCTCTTGGCGTCATCGACCTGGGCCTCGGCCAGCGACACCAGAGCGCCCAGCAGCTCGCCCCGGTCGCGGGTCGGCTTGCCTGTCGTGGTATCGACCAACCCGGCCAGGATCAGCAGGCCCGCCGACTGGTACAGCTCATGGTCGCGGGCCTTCCTCTCGGCGGCCTTCTCGGCGTTGATGATGCGGGCGGCGTCGGCGCGGGCCTTCTGGGCGCGTTCGGCGGCCTTCTCGGCGCGTACCAGGGCGGCCAGTTTGCGGGCGTCGTCGGCGGTGCGGTCGGGCTTGTCGGCCAGCATCAGCAGCAGGCGCTGTTGATCGCTGGGAGCCTTCAAGCCGCGCAGGTATGCCAGCCGTTCGGCCAGCCACTTGTCCTGCGTCATGGGTGCGTCTCCCTCTGTGTTAGATGCCAGCCCGGTCAATGTGCGCTGACCTTGGATAGCAGATTTAGAACGGCGACGCCACTAACGATAAGTCCCATGCCAACGAACGCCCACAAGTCTAGTTTCTGGCCATGGAAGATCCAAGCGATAGCTGCCACAAGTACGATGCCGAGGCCAGCCCAAACAGCATAAGCAATGCCGACCGGGATGGACTTGAGTGCGAGAGAGAGGAAATAGAACGCAAGCCCGTAGCCAGCCACAACTACAACAGAAGGAACTAACTTGGTGAATCCATGGCTGGACTTCAGTGCGGAAGTTGCGACGACCTCACCAAATATTGCAATAGCCAGAAAGAGCCAGTTCTTCACGTGCAATCTCCTCTACGGTATGAAGGAGAAATAGTAGTGGCTATGAGTTGCCAAAAACAGTCTTGCGGCTGTCGATTTTCTGTGAGCATACGCAACGCCAAATCTGGCATCTAACTTTGTTTTCTGGCGACAGTTGTGCCGCGTAACATCGGAATGCCTGATAACGTGTTCTGCAAGTCACGGTTTAGAAGCAAAAATTACGCGAAACACAGCATAACAAGGCAGGAAAAGCAGCAGCCAACAGCTCTCCGAGTCGAGACGACCGATTTGGCATGCAGGCCAGTAGCATACCGCTGCGCCCCGATGACCGCTATCCGGATCAGGTGGCGAGTGACGGCTTCTGGCCGTTATGAACAGCTATCCATAACGGCCATTATGCCCAGCGCCCAGTTATGAACAGTCGGCTCACGGCGATGCTGGGGATGGCCCGGCGGCTAGCGCCTGATCCGTAGCGTCGACGAACCCGGGGCTGGACATAATTCCGGCGCTGGCGCAGGACGGCAACTCCTCTTCCGGATAGGAGTTTGCCATGCCCAAGATCCCTTCCCTGCATGCGGTGCTGCAAGGCTGGTTGCTCGACGGTCCGCTGGCTGCGTATGTGCCGGCCTACGTCGAACGGCTGGAGCGCGGTCGATACGCATCCAGCACGAGCCGGCGATGGCTGAACGCTGTCGCGCACTTCGCTCACTGGATGTCGCTGTGTCGGTTGCCGGTCGACCGGCTCGACGAGAGCCGCATCGATCAGTTTCTTCAGGATCACCTGCCGCACTGTGGTTGCCGGGGGCCGGTGATGCGCCGTCCGCGCGAAGTACATGCGGCTTTGATGCCCCTGCTGGCCATCCTTCGCCAGCGCGGCGTGATCGCGGACTTGCCGACACCGTCGGGTCCAATCGCCGAAGAGCTGAGCCGCTACGACGCATACATGCTCGATACCCGTGGGTTGGCCAGCGGCACCCGTTCGGTCCGACTGCGGGTCATCGAGCGGCTGCTCGTGCACAAATTCGCGGGCCATTCTCTGGATCTGCAAGAACTTCAACCGCAGGACATCCGCCGCTTCGTCGCCGAGCAGTTGGAATTGCGCAACACGATCAGCAACGCGGTGACCATTAACGCCGCCTTGCGTGGCTATCTGCGCTGGCGTGCGACGTGCGGCGATTCCGTACAAGCGCTGCTGGGCGTGATCGCTTCGCCCGCCAATTGGACGCATGCGTCGCTGCCACGCGCGCTGCAGTCGCGTGAGGTCGGCCGTGTCCTCAATTCATTCACCCCGGCGCTGCGCGCGCCCAAGCGCGGCTATGCGATCGTCCGTCTGGCCCTCGATCTGGGCCTTCGCTGTATCGAGATCAACCGGCTACAACTGGACGACATCGATTGGCAGAACGGCACGCTCACGCTGAGGCGGACGAAGTCTCGCCGCCAGGATGTGCTGCCACTGCCAGTCCCCACGGGCAAGGCGCTGGAGGCGTACCTGCGCCA
>JAKQCW010000203.1 GCA_029558955.1 Chloroflexota bacterium | reverse complement strand
GTGCCGCCGTAGTAGGGCGAGCCATCGGGCAACAGCCACATGCTCATGGGCCAGCCGCCCTGGCCGGTCATGGCCTGCACCGCGCTCATGTAGATGCCATCCAGGTCGGGCCGCTCCTCGCGATCCACCTTGATGTTGACGAAGAGCTCGTTCATGATCTTGGCCGTCTGCTCGTCCTCGAAGGATTCGTGGGCCATGACATGGCACCAGTGGCAGGCCGAGTAGCCGATGCTGAGAAAGATAGGCTTGTCCTCAGCGCGGGCGCGGGCCAGCGCCTCCTCGCCCCAGGGGTACCAGTCCACCGGGTTGTGGGCATGTTGGCGCAGGTAGGGGCTGGTCTCGTGGATCAGGCGGTTGGTGTGTGGGGGGTGCTGGGCGGCAGTGGTCATGCAAGCTCCTTCATTGTTTTGGGTCCGAACAGCGTTCTCTCTTCTGTGCCAGGATAGCACACCTTCGGCGGACGCATGGGCAGCCAGCACCCAAACCGGGGCGCGTCACGATTTTCACCCCGCCCACAGGTGTACGCCTCAGAAGGCTACTCAACCAGCGGAGCCGTTACCCCGCAACCCAACGCCGACTCCCACTCTCACACCCCCTCCGGGTTACGCATCACGCATCACGCATTACTCCCCCTCTTGTCTATTCCCCCCATCCATGCTACAATTGGGCCACTTTGACGCACTGCGTTACGACGGTTTCAGCGCCAGCCGACAGAGGAGGCAATTGCCATGTTAGATTTCGAGTTCAACGACGAACAGCGCATGTTGCGCGATCTGGCCCGCCAGTTCGCCGAGAAGGAAATCAAGCCGCAGGCCGAGCATTTCGACACCAGCGGCGAATATCCCTGGCCGATTCTCAAGAAGGCCAGCCAGTTGGGCCTGATGAACCTCAACATCCCTGAGGAGTACGGCGGCCCTGGCCTGGATGTGCTGGGCGAGTGCATCGTCAACGAGGAGTTGGCCTGGGGCTGCTCCGGCGTGCAGACGGCGATGATGCTCAACAGCCTGGCCTCATGGCCCATCATCCTGGGCGGCAACGAGGCCCAGAAAAGCAAGTACCTGGGCCAGTGGCTGATGAACGAGGGCAAGATGTCAGCCTATGGTCTGACCGAGCCCAACGCCGGCTCGGACGTGGCCGGCATCAAGACCACCGCGGTCAAGCAGGGCGACCGCTACATTCTCAACGGCAGCAAGACCTGGATCACCAACGCCCCCATCGCCGATTATTTCGTCATCTTTGCCAAGACCGATCCGAGCGCGCGCCATCGCGGCATGTCGGTCTTCATCCTGGAGCGCGGCTGGAAGGGGCTGAGCACCGGCAAGCCGATCCACAAGATGGGTCAGCATGCGGCCTGGACCGGCGAGGTCTTCATGGAGGATGTGGAGGTACCGGAGGAGAACCTGGTGGGCCGCGAGGGCGATGGCTTCATGATCGCCATGAAGGTCTTCGACCGCAGCCGGCCCTCGGTGGGCGCAGCCGCCACCGGCGTGGCCCGCCGGGCCATGGAAGAGGCGATCCGCTATGCCAACGAGCGCCACGCCTTTGGCCGGCCCATCGGCCACAACCAGGCCGTGGCCTTCATGATCGCCGACATGGCCATGACCATCGAGGCCGCCCGTCTGTTGGTCTACAAGTCGGCCTGGCTGATCGATCATGGCCGACCCAACGTCAAGGAGGCGGCCTATGCCAAGGCCTTTGCCGCCGACGTGGTGATGAAGAGCACCACCGATGCGGTCCAGGTCTTCGGCGGCTACGGCTACAGCGCCGAGTACCCGGTGGAGAAGCTGATGCGCGATGCCAAGATCTATCAGATCTACGAGGGCACCTCGCAGATCCAGCGGGTGATCATCTCGCGCGAGCTGCTGAAGTAGTCACAGCGTCCCAGCGCATCAGGGCTGTCAGTTCCTCCCCAGGGCTGGCAGCCCTTTTTCGTGCGGCTGAAGCAGAAGTTCAACTTCTCGCAGAAGTTGAACTTCTCGCAGGCGTCCAGCTTCTCGCAGGCGTCCAGCTTCTCGCAGAAGTTCAACTTCTCGCAGGCGTCCAGCTTCTCCAGGAGCGTGACCTGCTCGCCGCACAGGTTGCACAAGCCGCTGGCCGTGAGTACAATACGCTCACGCCGCGGCGCGTTTCGGTGCGGCGCTATCCCGTTCTCAATCAAGGAGTCCTGAACTTGTTCAGGTATCTTTCAATCGCCCTCATCGCATTCCTGGCGTTGGTTGGCGCTGCTCTGCCGGCCAGCGCGCAGACCGAAGCGCCGCAACTGGCCACATGGGATGTGCAGATCTGGCCCGAATACGACGATCCGTCGGTGCTGGTGATCATGACCGGCGCTGTCGCCGATGAAAACGCGCTGCCGCAGACGCTGCGCATCCCCGTGCCGGCCGGCGCGCGGGTGCATGCCGTGGCCTACCCCGACGCCGCCGGCAACCTGCTCACCCTCCCCTGGACGGCCGAGGCCGGCGCTGATGGTCAGACGGTGGTCATGGAGCTGGATCAGCCCCGTTTTGTCGTGGAATATTACGCCGATATCCTCAGCCCGCCGCCCAGCCGCAGCTTCTCCCTTGATTTGACGGCCCCCTACGCGGCGCAGCAGGCATCGCTGGCCCTGCGCCAGCCCTCCGGCGCCAGCGACCTGCAGGTTACCCCGGCCATGACGGCCGGCGGCCTGGACAACCTGGGCAACCCCACCTACACGCTGGAATTGGGCGCGTTGCCGGCCGGGCAGAGTGTGCCGGTTCAGGTCAGCTACAGCAAGGCCGACGCCAGCCCATCGGTGACGCAGCAATCTGCCGCCGCGTCAAGCGCAGCCACGCCAGCCGCAGCCACGCCAGCCGCAGCCGGCGCGGACAGCTCGCCGGCCTGGCTGCCCTGGACGGTAGGCGTCGCGCTGGGGCTGGCTGTCGGCGCGCTGGCCGTCTATTTTCTCTGGCGACGCCAGTCCACCGGCGGCTCACGGCAGGCCAGACGACGTCACGCCCGCCGGCAGGGCGCAGCGCCGGCGCGACAGCCAGCCAGCCCGGCGGCCGCCGTCCAGGGGCAGAACAAGTTCTGCGTCCAGTGCGGCCAGCGTTTCATGGTCGACGACAAGTTCTGCCGCAGTTGCGGCGCCGCGCGACGCTGACAGCGTCTGCTTTTCAGGAGATCGATGATGACTATCAACGTTGGCGTGTTGACCAGCGGCGGCGACGCGCCGGGAATGAACGCGGCGGTGCGCGCGGTGGTGCGGGGCGGCCTGAGCCGCGGCGCACAGATGTACGGCATCTACGAGGGCTGGCAGGGCGCAGTCGAGGGCGGCGACAAGATCCAGCCGCTGGGCTGGCGTTCGGCCGGCGGCATTCTGCAGAAGGGGGGCACCATCCTGGGCACCGCCCGCTCGACCGATTTTCAGACCCGCGAGGGACGGAAGAAAGCGGCCTTCAACCTGTACAGCCGAGATATCACCGGTCTGGTGGTCATCGGCGGCGACGGCTCGCTGACCGGCGCGCTGGTCCTGTGCGACGAATGGCCGGCGCTGATCCAGGAATTGGCGGCCGAGGGCAAGCTGACGCTGAGCGAAGGAGAGGCGCCGGCGCCGCTGCGGGTGGTAGGGCTGCCCGGCTCCATCGACAACGACCTGTTCGGCACCGATATCTCCATCGGCGCGGACACGGCGATGCAGACCATCGTTCACGCGGTGGATCAACTCGAATCGACGGCCTCCTCGCACCAACGCACCTTCATCGTGGAGGTGATGGGGCGCAACTGCGGCTATCTGGCGCTGGCCAGCGCCCTGTCCAGCGCCGGCCACTGGGTGTTGATCCCCGAGGAGGAATTGGATTCCCGCTGGCATCAGAAGATGGTCAAGGCGCTGAAGCGTGGCCGCGAGGAGGGCCGCCGTCACTTGACTGTGATGACCGCCGAGGGGGCCCGTCATCCCGATGGGCTGCCCATTCGCGCCGAGACCGTCCAGCAGATCTTGCAGAAACATCTGAATGTCGATGTGCGCGTCACCGTGCTGGGGCATGTGCAGCGGGGCGGCGGGCCCAGCGCCTTCGACCGCATCTTGTCCACACGGCTGGGGGTGGCAGCCATTGACAACCTGATCGATGCCCCGGCTGACGCGCCCTCGGTCATGATCGGCCTGATCAACAACAAACCCACTGCCACCCCGCTGGATGAGGTAGTCAGCAAGAGCCAGGCGGTGGCCAGAGCCATCGAGGAGGGCGCCCACGGCACGGCGCTCTCGCTGCGCGGCGCCAGCTTCCGTGATCAGCTCGGCCTGCTGAAGATTCTGACCCAGGCCACGCCGGCGCCGGCCGACAGCTCGCTGGGCGCGATCGCGATTGTCACGGCCGGCGCCGACGCGCCCGGCATGAACGCGGCTTTGCGCGTGGCTGTGCGGCAGGCATTGAACGCCGGCGCGCGGGTGGTGGGGGGCATCAACGGCTTTCGCGGCATGGTGCGCGGCCAGGTCGAGGAGTTGAAGTGGATGTCAGTCACCGGCTGGGTGGGCCTGGGCGGCACACAACTGGGCTCCGGCCGCTATGATTTCGAGCCGGATGACCTGGCTGGGCTGGAGCGGGTCTTGCAGCAACATGGGGTGCGGGCCATGCTGGTGCTGGGTGGGCTGAATGCCTATCAGAACGTGGCCGAGCTGGTGCGCCGGCGCAACCGCTACCCCGGTTTCAACATCCCCATCGTCTGCTTGCCCACCACCATCGACAACAGCGTGCCCGCCACCGACTATGCCGTGGGCGCGGACACCGCGCTGAACAATATCGTCCAGGCCGTGGACAAGATCAAGGACACGGCCGGCTCCACCCACCGCGCGTTCATCGTCGAGGTGATGGGGGAGGAGTGTGGCTATCTGCCGCTGATGAGCGCGCTGGCTTGCGGCGCCGAACGCGCCTATCTGCCCGAGGATGGCATCGCGGTGGGCAGGTTGGAGGCGGATGTCGAAGAGCTGAGGGAGGGTTTTCGGTCGGGTAAGTCGCTGGGCATCGTCGTTATGGGCGAACATGCCTCGCGTCACTACAACACCGATGTCATCCGGCGCGTGATGCAGGAGGAGGGACGGGATGAGTTCGAGGTGCGGGCCTGTATTCTGGGCCACGTGCAGCGCGGCGGCGTCCCCACCCCCTTCGACCGCATTCAGGCCAGCCGCTTTGCCAACCGCGCCATCCTCCACCTGTTGGATCAGATCCGCGAGGACGACAACGGCGTCCACGTGATCGGCCTGCTGAACGGACGCATCGAGCTGACGCCGCTGGATCAGGCCATGAACCTGCTTGACCCCAACGCCGGCCGGCCCAGCCAGCAGTGGTGGTACGAGCTGAACCAGGTGCTGGAACGGATGTCGCGCCAGCCGAACCGCTGAGCAAGCCGCGCCGTCACGATTCCATGATCGCGGTCATGATGGTCGGGCGGCGTCCCACGCGTTCATAGAAATAGCGCCCTAACGCCTCGCGCACGGCCTCGTCCAGCCCACGCTTGCCGGCGCGGTTGGTCTCGCGCAGCGCCGTGATCAGCCGCTCCAGCGCGCCGTTCATCAGATCTCCCGCCTCTTTTTCGTAGACGAAGCCGCGCGAGGCGATCTCCGGCGCGCCGACCATCTCGCGCAGGGCGTAGTTCCACTTGAAGGAGACCACCACCACCCCGCTGCTGGAGAGCGCCTCCCGCTCCCGCAGCACGGCTGGGCCCACGTCGCCGACGCTGGTGCCAGCCACGAAGACGTAGCCGCCCGGCAGCCGCTCGCCGACCAGCGCGCCCGCCTCGTCGAACTCCAGCACCGTGCCGTTTTCGACCACCAGAATGTATTCCTCGGGGATACCCATGGCGCGCGCCAGACGAGCGTGCGCGGTCAGGTGGCGCAGTTCGCCATGCACCGGGATGAAATACTCAGGCTTGGTCAGCGACAGCAGCAGTTTCATCTCCTCCTGGCTGGCGTGGCCGCTGACGTGGACATTGGCCAGCGGCGGGTAGATCACGTCGGCCCCGCGGCGGATCAGCCGGTTGATCATGGCCGACACCACCTGCTCGTTGCCAGGGATGGGATGCGAGCTGAGCACCACGGTGTCGCCGGGCACAATTTCGAGATCGCGGTGTTTGCCGCTGGCGATGCGCGCCAGCGCGGCCTCAGGCTGGCCCTGGGCGCCGGTGGTGATGATCACCAGCTTGTCGTGGGGCGTCCCCTCGGTCTTGTCCAGCTCCACCAACACCCCGCGCGGCGCCTCCAGATAGCCCAGCTTGCGGGCGACTTTGACATACTGATGCATGCTGTAGCCGGCCAGCGCCACCTTGCGCTTGTAGCGGTGCGCCATGTCAAGGATCAGTTGGATGCGGCTGAGCAGCGAGGCGAAGGTGGAGACGATGATGCGGCCCTCGGCCTCGCGGAAGATCATGTCGAAGGCCGCGCTGACCGTGGCCTCGGTGGGGGTCCAGCCGGGCCGCTCGGCGCCGGTGGAGTCGGCCAACAGCACCATGACCCCCTCTCTGCCCAGCTCGGCCAGCCGGCCGAAGTCGGGTCCCATGCCCTGCACCGGCGTGTAGTCGAACTTGAAGTCGCCGGTGTGCAGCACCATGCCGACCGGGGTGCGGATGGCCACCGCGACGCCGTCGGGGATGGAGTGGGTGACGGCGATGAATTCCAGGTCGAAGGGGCCGACGGGGAAAGTCTCCCCTTCGTCCACGGTGATCTGCGGGCACTGTTTGAAGAGCTCGGCCTCCTTGAGCTTGCCCTCCACCAGGCCCTGCACCATGCGCGTGCCGAAGATCGGCGTGTTCAGGTTGAGGTCGCGGATCAGATAGGGTAGCGCGCCGATGTGATCCTCGTGGCCGTGGGTGATGACGATGCCGGCGATGCGTTCGGCCTTGTCCCGCAGATAGCCCCAGTCGGGCAGCACCAGGTCTACGCCCAGCATGTCGTTGGCCGGAAACATCAGCCCGGCGTCGACGATCAGAATATCGCGGCCATACTCGAACAAAGTCATGTTTTTGCCGATTTCCCCCAGGCCGCCCAGGGGGATGATGCGTAAGCTTTCAGTCATTTCAGGTCCTTTTTGCTTTCTTTGATCGGCGCCGGGCGTTTGCTTCTGCTGGAGCGACGGCTATTGCCTGGTCATGCCAGGCAGATAGCCCAGTGAAAACGCCCGGCGCCTGAGCAGCGGCGAGTTCTTTTGCGCGCCTCTGAGTTTCTCTCAGCCTTGCAGATCGCTCTCCGCCAGCCGCAGCTTGACAAATATCCACGGCGCCAGCCAGACCGCGGTCAGGCCGACCAGCCCGTAGCGCAGCAGGCGCACGACGATGTCCAGGCCCCAGGGATGAAGATCGGGCAGCGCCGAGCCGCCGAAGTAGAGCGCCCCGACCAGCACAATGCCCACCAGATAGCGCAGCGCCCGCCGGCCCAGCGAGCCGTCGACGCGAAACTGAACGGTGCGCGCCTCGAGGATCGTGCCCAGGCCCGCGCCGATCAGGATGCCGGCCAGGGTGGCGCCGGTTTCGTTGGGGTAGCGGCTGGCCGAGTCGGCCGGCGTCAGGAACATCAGGACCAGCGGGCCGGCGATGGCCACCAGCGCCTGCCGCTGGGCGGACAGGCTATGCCACCAGGCTGCCAGGCGATCCTCGAAGCGCAGCCAGAGCAGCAGAATCACGATGCCGAGGATCCAGCCGCTGAAGACGTCCTGCGGGAAATGGATGCCCAGGTAGAGGCGTGACAGCCCGACCAGGAAGATCACGACCACGGCCAGGGCTGTGAACCAGGGGCGCCGCACCTTGGCTGCCAGATAGCCCCAAACGATCACCGCGCCGGTTTGGGCGTGGTTGCTGGGAAAGCCGAAGCTGGACTCGCTGACCAGTTGGCGCACCTTGGTTGGGTCGGGGCGGGGCAGGTCGAGCAGCGATTTCAGCGCCTCGTTGAACCAGGAGGAGAGCATGGTCAACACCAGCAGCCGGGCGCCCCAACTGCGGTTGATGCACCAGTAGAGCAGGGTCAGGATCACCAGATAGGCCTCGCGGTTGCCCAGCCAGGTGATGGTCTTGAAGAAAGTATCCAGCGCGCCGCTGCTGAACGCCTGGATGGCCAGGATCAGATCAATGCCCCAGGTTTGCAGGCCGAGCAGTTGTTCCATGGGTGAGCCTCGTGGGGTGATGAGTAACTCGTAACTCGTAACTCGTAACTCGTAACCCGGAAGTGTGTGTGATGGGAAGGGTTTTTGAGTATGAGGTGTGACGCTTCGCGGGAGTCGAGGCTTTAGCCGGGTCTGGCAGACGTGAGTTCAGCGCAGCGGCCGCCTGAAGGCTCGACTCCGTGGGCCAAATAGCACGACAGGCGGCGGCCAAACGTGGGTTGAGTAGCCGTCTGCGGCGTACACCTGCACTTGCGCCGAAGCGCAGCGCAGGTGCCAGTGTCGAAACCCACGTTTGGCCTGCCGTCGGGTGCGAGCACGTTGGTTTCGATACGGCGGCCTACTCAACCAACGTGCTCGCACCCGGCAGTTGATACATAGTTACACAAAATCACATAAACACACATCCGGGTTACGCATCTCGCATTACGCATTACGAGTTACCGCCAGCCTACCCACAGCCGCCAACAGCAGTTCCGTGCTGGCGACCATGTCCGCAATGGCGATGTGCTCGTTGGGCGTGTGCACCTCGGCCATGCCGGTGCTGATGACGATGCAGGGGATGCCGGCTGCGGTGTAGATGTTGCCATCGGTGCCGCCGCCGCTGCCGCGCAGTTGAACCTCGTGGCCCAGCCGGCGGGCCTCGCCGGCCAGGGTCTGCACAATCGGCTCGCTCTCGGCCAGGCGATAGGTGGTGTAGGTGCGGGCGACGATGGCCTCCAGCCGGGCCCCGTGGCGGTCGGCCGCGTCCTGGAAGGCCTGGACGATGCGGGCGGTCAGCGGCTCCAGCTTGGCGTTGTCGCGGCTGCGCGCCTCGCCGATGACGGTGACCCGGTCGGGGACGATATTGCGCGCCGTGCCCCCCTCGATGATGCCCACGTTGCAGGTGGTCTCGGCGTCGATGCGTCCCAACGGCATGGCCGCGATGCCCTCGGCCGCCACACGAATGGCGTTGATGCCCTTCTCCGGTTCGGCGCCGGCGTGCGCGCTGACGCCATGCACGATCAGGCGGATGTTGTCCTGCGAGGGCGCGCTGATCACCATGTGGCCGATGGGGCCGCCCGAGTCCAGCACGATGCCGTGGCGGGCGCGCAGCCGGCTGGTGTCCAGGTTGCGGGCGCCGTACAGCCCCAACTCCTCGCCCACGGTGATCGCCACCTCTAGCGGCGGGTGGGGCAGCCCCTGTTCCCGCAGCACAGTCAGCACCTCCAGCACTGCCGCCACCCCTGACTTGTCGTCCGCGCCCAGAATCGTCGTGCCGTCGCTGGTGATCACGCCATCGCGGATCATCGGTTTGATGCCGCGGTCTGTGCCGACGGTGTCCATGTGCGCGCTGAGCAGCAGCCAGTCGCCGCTGCCCTGGCCGGCGGGGGTGCGACCCACCAGGTTGCCCACGGCGTCCATCTCGGTCTCCAGGCCCAACGCCTCCAGGCGCGCTTGCAGATGCTGTCCGATCTCAGCTTCGAAATTGCTGGGGCTGTCGATGCGAACCAAATCGAGGAAGGTTTGAACCAGGCGGTCAGGTTGGATCATGGGAGGGCCTTTCTTGGGATGTCCGACGGGGGCGGGAGGGGCCGGGAGGAACGCGGAGAGCTCCACAGCAGGGGGGATTATAGCACAGATGCGGGGGAGGGGCAATGTGTTCAGCCCCTCGCTGGGCGTCGATCGGAGCGCTTGCGGATGCGGGAAAGTTGGGTACACTGGCGGGGAAAATGATCGATTGACTGATGGAGGTGCAGCGATGACCTGGGTGTCGTTTCCTGACCTGAACAGCGGGCCGGCCGAGGTGATGTTTCGCCTGCCGGCCAGCAGCGGACGGACTGTGGCGCTGGAGCATTTCCGGCAACGCGAGGGGCTGGCGCTGCTTTTTCTGCCTGACGACGATGAGACGCGC
>JAKQCW010000202.1 GCA_029558955.1 Chloroflexota bacterium | reverse complement strand
GACGCCTTCGCCATCTACAGCGGCGCGGGGCCGCTGGCGGTGACCCTGGCCAGCTTCGAGGCGACGCAGCAGGGCGAGGCCGTGCTGGTGAGCTGGGAGACGGTCAGCGAGCTGAACAACCGCGGCTTCAATCTCTACCGCGGCGTCTCCCCGGCCGCCCCAGACCGCCAGCTCAACTCCTCCCTGATTCCCTCGCAGTCGCAGGGCAACCCGATGGGATTCGTCTATACTTGGGAGGATCGGCTCGATCTGGTCGCTGGTCAGACCTATTGGTACTGGCTGGAGGATGTGGACCTGAACGGTGCGACGACGCTGCACGGCCCGGTCAGCGCGACCTTCCAGACGCCGACGGCCATCACCCTGGCCGGATTGGAGGCCGGCGCAGCGCCGGCGGCCGCGCCTGGCCTGCCGCTCTGGTCAGTGCTGTTGGCGGCGACCGTCTCGGTCGCGCTGGCCGCGCGCCGGAGGGCCCAGGCCCGCTGAGCCCGCCACCCCGGCTTTTCACCTGCCGCGCCGGACGCGATCACTCGCGTCCGGCGCTTCTTTTTTGGGCGCGCTCAGGCGGTGCTTTTACCTGGGGGACAGAGCCATGCACGACCTGACGCATAGCCACTAGTACCAATTTCCTATTGACAGTGGGGGCTTCTCGCCGCTATAGTTGTCGTTGAGATCGCATTGCCCTTGTATGAATAGCGAAGCATGATCGCGCACAGGTCGCCTGGCGCGCTGGGTGGGTCGCGCATCGTACAGACTGTGATCCCAACCGAATCGTCAGAGGAGTCGTCCACATGAAAAATCTACATCGCACCCAACAACTCCTGGTCGTTCTGGCAGCACTGTGTTTGGGATTTCAACTCTTAGGGCCGGGCGCGGCCCTGGCCGCACCGGTGGGGGCTGACCCACAGCCTGGCAACGAGTTCGACGGGGGCGCTGTGGCTTCGGAAGCCGCGGATATGAGTCTGGACCGCCTGCTGGCCCGCGCCCACAGCGCCGGCAGCTTGCTGGTGCTGGCTGAACTGGCGCTGCCGCAGCCCTTCATCGCCGAGGGCGCAGCCAGCCCGCAGGAGGCGCTGGCCCAGCGCGCGGCCATCGTCGCGGCCAGCGACGCGGTGCTGGCCAGCCTGAAGGACAGCAACGTCCAGGTGGCCGCCACTTTCACCACCCTCCCCTACCTGGCCGTGCGCGTCGACGCGGCCGCGCTGGTGCGGCTGGCCAGCCTGCCCCAGGTGGCCAGCGTGCAGGAGGACCTGCCGGCCGCGCCCACCCTGGCCAGCAGCACCCAGGCCATCGGCCTGCCGGCGGTTTGGGCCAGCGGCGTCGAGGGCCTGGGCCAGACCGTGGTCATTCTCGACACCGGCATCGACACCGACCACCCCTTCTTCGCCGGTCGTCTGGTGGACGGCGCCTGCTTCTCCAACGCCGGCGGCGCG
>JAKQCW010000201.1 GCA_029558955.1 Chloroflexota bacterium | reverse complement strand
CCGACCGAGCCCACACCGCTCAGGCCGGTCTCCGACCGAGCCCACACCGCTCAGGCCGGTCTCCGACCGAGCCCACACCGCTCAGGCCGGTCTCCGACCGAGCCCATACCGCTCGGGCCGGTCTCCGACCGAGCCCATACCGCTCAGGCCGGTCTCCGACCGAGCCCATACCGCTCGGGCCGGTCTCCGACCGAGCCCGCCGTTGTTACACAGTACGCTGATACATGGTCACCACGCACGCGCCGCCCAGGCCGATGTTGTGCTGCAAGGCGATGTGCGCGCCTTCGACCTGCCGCACGCCCGCCTGGCCGCGCAGTTGCCAGGTCAGCTCGGCGCACTGGGCCAGGCCGGTCGCCCCCAGGGGATGGCCCTTGGCCAACAGTCCGCCCGACGGGTTGGTAACCACGCGGCCGCCGTAGGTGTTGTCCCCCTCCCAGACGAAGCGCTCAGCCGTGCCCTCCGGCGTCAGCCCCAGCGCCTCGTAGGAGAGCAGCTCGTTGGTGGTGAAGCAGTCGTGCAGCTCCACCACATCCACCTCCTCTGGCCCGATGCCGGTCTGCTCGTAGACCTGCCGCGCCGCGGCCGCGGTCATGTCGTAGCCGACGACCTTCATACGGTTGCGCTCGTCGAAGGTGGAACGGAAATCGGTGGTCATGGCCTGGCCGACGATGGCCACGGTGCTGTTCAGCCCATGCCGGCGGGCAAAATCGGGAGAACAAACCACGGCCGCGGCCGCGCCGCAGGTGGGTGGACAGCACTGCAGGCGCGTCAACGGGCCGGTGAAGCGCGGCGAGGCCAGCACCTCCTCGACGGTGAGCAGCTTGCGGAAGATCGAGCGCTCGTTGAACTGAGCGTGGCGACGGGCCTTGACCACGATGGCCGCGAAGGTCTCGCTGCGTGTGTCGTAACGCTCCTGGTACTCGGCGCCCGCGCCGCCGAACAGGCGGATAGCCATGGGCAGCTCCGAGGTCCCTTGCAGCTCATCGGTCCGCGCCAGAAACCTGTCCAGCGGCGCGGGCCGGTCCTGGAAGACGCTGTCGATGGCCCCGCGCGCCATCTGCTCGAAGCCCAGGGCCAGCACGCAGTCGGCGACGCCATGCTCCACCGCCTGGCGGGCCAGGTAAAGCGCCGTGGAGCCGGTGGAACAGTTGTTGTTGACGTTGATCACGGGGATGCCGGTCATGCCCACGGCGTAGAGCACAGCCTGGCCGGCCGTGCTGTCGCCGTAGACATAGCCCGTGTAGGCCTGCTGGATCTGCTCATAGCCCAATCCGGCATCCTCCAACGCCATGCGCACGGCGTTGGCGCCCATGACGGTGTAGGGCTGTTCGGTTCCCGGCTTGACGAAGGGCGTCATGCCGACGCCGGCGACGATGACAGGGGTCTTCATGGCGATCTGCTCCTGCTGAACTCTGGGGGGCGGCGAAATCGGCCTGGGAGGTGAACGTCTGGCCTTCACGGCTGGCCTTTGTGAACAGTATAACGAGAACTGCGCGCTGGGTCAAGTGTGTCGTCGCGCCTGGCTCTGCGACGGGCATGACCTGGCTGATGAGACTCGCTATGACGTCGCCAAAGGCCAAAGCAAGGGCAGCAGGATCATCAACATGACGAAGACGACGACGGTCAGCGGCAGCCCGAGGCGCAGGAAATCGCCGAAGCGGTAGCCGGCTGGACCCATCACCAGGATGTTGACCGCGTGCCCCAGCGGCGTCATGAAGGCCATGGAGCAGGCCAGCGCCACCCCCATGGCCAGGGCGCGCGGGTCCAGCCCGGTCTGCTGCGCGGCCTGGATGGCCACCGGGGTGATCACGCTGACCACGGCCGCGCCGTTGATCACTTGGGTCAGGCCGATTGCCAGCAGCACCAGCCCGGCCAGCAGCGCGACCGGCCCCAGCGGGCTGAGCCAGGTCACCAGGCGTTCGGCCAGCAGCGCGGCGGCGCCGCTTTCGGCCATGGCCACGCCCAACGGCAGCAGACCAGCCACCAGGAAGATGGTGCGCCACTCGATGGCGCTGTAGACCTGATCCATGGTGAGCACCCGCGCCGCCACCATCAGCAGCGCGCCGGCCAGCATGATCTCGCCGATGCGCGCCGAGTTGACGGTGGCCAGCAGCAGGGTCAGCGCCATGATGCCGATGGCCAGCTTGTTCTTGTCTGGCTTCGGCGCCGGGCCGCGCTCAGCCTCGTGGGAGAGCACGATCAGGTCGGTCTCGGTCTCCAACAGCGCCACCCGCTCGCGTGGCCCTTGCAACAGCAGCGCATCGCCGAACTCCAGCGGCAGATCTCCCAGACGAACGCGGATCGGCCGGCCCTCACGCCAGATGCTCAACACGGCCATGCCGTATTTATCGCGAAAGCGGCTGGCGCGCAGGGTCTGGCCCAGCAGCCCGGAGCGCGGCGCCAGCACGGCCTCCACCACCACCACTTCGCCCGTCTCCAGGTCGCCCTCGCTCCACTGCCGGGCAGGGAGAATCTCCAGCAGCGGCTCCACATCGCGCCGCCGGAAGTCATCGACATCCCCCGCCAACACGATCACATCTCCCTGTTCGATCTCGGTTTGAGGGGAAGTCACCGGGATCAGCTCGCCGCTGCGTTCCAGCGCGATCACGGTCACGCCGAAGCTGTCGCGCAGCGGGCTGGACGCGATGGGCCGGCCGATCAGCGCGGAGCCGGCCGGCACCAAGGCGCGGAAGAGGCGCTCACCCAGCCGGTAGACGTTCACCAGGTCGGGGTGGCTCGCCCTGCCCGCGGCCTGGCCATCCATGCCGGTGTGGGTGGGCAGCAGGCGAAAGCCGATCAAGGCCACGAAGACGATGCCGGCCAGCGCGATCGGTCCGCCCAGCGGCAGGAAATCCAGCAGGCCGAAGCCGGACAGCCCCTGGTTGCGCAGGATGCCGCTGACGATGATATTGTTGGTGGTGAAGAGCGTGGCCATGCCGCCCAGGATGGTGGCAAAGGCCAGCGGCATCAGCAGGCGCGAAAGGCGCACCTTGGTGCGGCTGGCCAGGCCAGCGACGGCCGGCAGCAGGATGGCTGCGGACGCGATATTGTTCATCACCAGAGAGAGCAGCGCGCCGATGACCATCACCGTCACCAGCAGCCGGCGCTCGTCGTTGCCGGCCAGGCGCAGCAGAAGCGCGCCGGCCTGTCCGGTGACCCCGGTGACCTGCAGGCCGGCCACCAGCACGAAGATCGCGGCCATGATCACCGCGGCCGCGCTGCTGAAGCCGGAGAAGGCATCGCGTGGGGTCAGCACGCCGGTCACACCCAGCGCCACCACCACCAGCAGCGCCACCAGATCGGCGCGCACGCGGTCGCTCAGCAGCAGCACCGCTGCGACGACGAGGATGATCAGCGTTATGACCAGGGGAGAAAACATGATGCGTTGACAGCGCTGTGGCAGTTGACAAGTAGTGTGTTGTGCTTTACAATTTCGCTATATTAGCTAATCTTGTCAAATCGGAAGATCACATGCCGACCAAAACAATTCGCTCAACCGAAATCCAAAACAACTTCGGGCGCATTCTTGATGATGTGGTGCACAACAGCACGCGTTACGTGATTCAGCGACACAGCTCATCCCAAGCCATCTTGCTGAGTCTGGAAGACTTCAATCGGCTGCTCGCCGCCAGCGAGGGTGAGCGCAGCAAGTTCGGCAGCGTGATTCGGGAGTTAAGTCCCAGCTACGATCTTGGCAAGATTCTTTCCGAATAGGGAATGCCCGCATGAACGTCCAACAGCTTCAACAGATTTACACGCTGGACTATGGATTCACGCCGTTCAAGAGCACAGTGGTCATTCACGCAGACTGTTTTGAGTGGTTGCGGCGCATACCGGCCGACAGCGCACATGCCATTGTAACCGATCCACCTTACGGTGTGAAAGAATACGACGTCGACCAGCTTGAAAAGCGCGCCAATGGCAACGGCGGTGTCTGGCGCATCCCGCCTGCCTTCGATGGGCACACGCGCGCACCGCTTCCCCGGTTCACTGCATTGAACTCCGACGAACGCCAGCGTCTGCAGAGGTACTTCTCCGACTGGGCAACTCTGGCGCTGCGCGTGCTGCGCCCGGGCGGACACGTTTTCGTTGCATCTAACGGTTTTCTCGCGCAGACTGTGTTCACGGCGATTTCGGATTCTGGCTTCGAGTTTCGGGGGCAGGTGATCAGACTTGTCCAGACCTTGCGCGGCGGCGACCGTCCGAAAAACGCCGAGCAGGAGTTTGTTGATGTGTGCAGCATGCCGCGCAGTCGCTTTGAGCCGTGGGGCTTGTTCCGCAAACCTTTGCCCTCGGGCATGACGGTGGCCGACTGTTTGCGTGAGTTCCAGACCGGGGGATTGCGCCGCAGGCCAGATGGCAACCCGTTCGAGGATGTCATCGAAAGCGAGCGCACGCCGCAACGAGAGCGACAGATCGCGAATCATCCCAGCCTCAAACCGCAATCGCTTCTGAGACGACTGGTCTATGCGTCATTGCCGTTGGGTGAAGGCGTGGTGATCGATCCCTTCGCGGGATCTGGCTCGACTGTTGCAGCGGCGGAAGCTCTTGGTTATGCCTGTATAGGCGTCGAACGTTTGGAGAACTATTACGATATGGCTCGCATGGCCATTCCTAAATTAGCACAACTGGCGACCGAGGATTCGCAGCTAAGTTTGTCCGATGCAATATTTCGGTATGGTGATGGACATGAACTCGCCAACCAGGCTGCTGAAACCGGCTGGCATCAGAAATGCCTCCAGTCGGGGGAATTGCTTGCTACGTAACTGTCGATTGACGAAGCCCAGGAAATCCCCGAAATCAGTCATCGCATGGCACAAATGATCTGCGGTGAGACCGTAGGGTAGGAGACAGGAGGTGTTGAACAGGTCGCGGTTAACGGGGATCGGATAACACGCTCTCTCTTCAGCGTTCTCAAATTGATCAGGGACCATGCCGTCCGTTCTTTCCTTAATGACTGTGCAGCGTTGGTTAAAGGTGAGAAATGGGGTGAGACTGGGGCATACGGCTGTTCATAAGGCGGTCCTCGCCGGGTGCGTCGACTTGTTGACGCTGGTCATGCAGTATACCACAGATGACTAAATCCAACAGTTGCCGTATTCGAGAGTCAGGCATCTGACTCAAAAATTACCGCTCGGGCCGGTCTGTGCGCAGCCACCGAGCCCGCCATTTTCATTGATGGTTGTGCATCCAGCGCATGGATGTCCCAAATGCAAATTTGAGCGCAGCGCTGTGCTATACTGTGATCGCCATGTTGATGGAGATTTCGGAAGTCACCGCCTGCTTGATAAGCTGCTGTTTGACGTGCATGGGAGGCGGTGACTTGCGGGGTCTTGTGTGTCACATCGTCAGGAGAAATGCACTATGACCGATGTCATTCATCAGGTTGACTCTCTGCCCAGCGGCGGCGCCCAGGGCCGCGGTGCAACTGAGGCCGCCGCCATCGTCTACACCGTCGTGCCCTGCCCCTTGGGCAAGCTCCTGGTGGCGGCCACCGCCCACGGCCTGTGCGCGGTTCGGCTGGGCGATTCGGAGGAGGAGTTGGCGGCCACGCTGATCGGCGAATTCCCGGCCGCACGGCTGGAGCGCGATGGCGACCGCCTGGCCTCCTCGGTCGCGACCCTCCAGGACTATTTGGCCGGCGCGCAGCCACACCTCGATCTGCCGCTGGATGTGCGCGCCACGGCCTTTCAGCGCCGCGTCTGGCAGGCGCTGCAAGCGATTCCCTACGGCAACACCCGCTCGTACAGCCAGGTGGCGCAGGCCATCGGCCAGCCGACGGCCGTGCGCGCCGTGGCCAGCGCCTGCGCGGCCAACCCGGTGGCGCTGGTGGTGCCCTGCCACCGCGTCGTGCGCGAGGATGGTGGTCTGGGCGGCTATCGCTGGGGCATCGAGCGCAAGCAGGCGCTGTTGGCGCAAGAAGCGGCAGGCCAGGCGTCGGCCGCGGGGTGAGGCATTTTACGGAAGCGCCGGGCCGTTTCAGTTGTTCCCGATACTGAGTTTGGGGTATGCTCCGAAACGCGGTACAATCCGCGCTTGAGATCATCGACGAGGAGCATAGCCTCTATGACTGTCCACGGCTTCGAACTGGTTCGAGAACAGCCTATTGCTGAAATCAACACCCTGGCCAGGCTTTACCGCCATGTCCAGACCGGCGCACGGCTGCTGTCGCTGGAAAACGACGACGAAAACAAGGTCTTCGGCGTGGCCTTTGCCACCCCGCCCGAGGATTCCACCGGCCTGCCCCACATCCTGGAGCACTCGGTGCTGTGCGGTTCGCACACCTACCCGGTCAAGGAGCCGTTCAAGGAGCTGCGCAAAGGCTCGCTCAACACCTTTCTCAACGCCTTTACCTGGCCCGACAAGACCGTCTATCCTGTGGCCAGCCAGAACCTGGCTGACTTCTACAATCTGATCGGGGTCTATCTGGACGCGGTCTTCAAGCCTTTCATCACGCGGGAGACGCTGCAAACCCAGGGCTGGCATTACGAGATCGAGGGTCCCGACGCGCCCCTGACCTATAAAGGGGTGGTCTTCAATGAGATGAAGGGGGTCTACTCCTCGCCCGATGCGTTGATCGGCCGCTACAGCCAGCAGACCCTCTTCCCGGACACCGTCTATGGCCTGGATTCCGGCGGCGATCCAGCGGTGATCCCCGACCTGACCTACGAGCAGTTCCAGCGTTTCTACCAGCGCCACTATCACCCCGCCAACAGCTACATCTATTTCTAC
This sequence comes from Chloroflexota bacterium, assembly GCA_029558955.1. Lineage (GTDB taxonomy): Bacteria > Chloroflexota > Anaerolineae > JAAEKA01 > JAAEKA01 > JAAEKA01. The sequence continues at coordinate 6,733 of JAKQCW010000201.1, read as the reverse complement.
GGCGACGATCATTCCGCTGAGCGGCTGCGCATGGTGGATGCCTACCTGTGCCAATTCCCGCCCGGCGAGCCGGTCCCGCTGGTGGCCTTGCAGCCAGCCTTCGACGCCACACGGCGTTTCGTCTATGGCTACGACGCCGGCGCGGCGGACGACGATGACGGCGCTGCGCCGGCCCGGCGCAGCTATCTGACCGTCAACTGGCTGATGAACGAGGTGACCGACCTGGAGACCACCCTGGCGCTGGATGTGCTGTCGCACATCTTGATCAGCACCCAGGCCTCGCCGCTGCGCAAGGCGCTGCTCGATTCGGGGTTGGGCGAAGGGGTGATCGGCGGCGGCTACGACGCCAGCTATCGCCAGGCCATGTTCAGCGCCGGCCTGAAGAACATCGCCGCCGAGAAGAGCGGCCAGGTCGAGCAGCTCATCCTGGAGACGCTGGCCGGGCTGGTTCGGGATGGCATCGACCGCGACATGATCGCCGCCTCGCTGAACACGCTGGAGTTCCGTCTGCGCGAGGCCAACACCGGCAGCTTCCCGCGTGGGTTGATGTATATGCTGGCGGCGTTGGGCGGCTGGCTGCATGGCGGCGACCCGCTGGCCGAGCTGGCCTATGAGGCGCCGCTGAAACGGCTCAATCAGGCGACGGCCGACGATGCCCGCTTTTTCGAGCGACTGATCCAGCGCTATCTGCTGGATAATCCGCACCGCGCGGTGGTGCTGTTGCAGCCCGATGCCATGGCGCGCGAACGGGCCGAGGCGGCTGAGCGCGGCCGGCTGGCGGCTGCGCGCGCGGCCATGAGCGCGGCCGATGTGCAGGCTGTGCAGGAGACCATGCAGCGCCTCAGCCACTTGCAGGAGACGCCCGACACCCCCGAGGCGCTGGCCACCATCCCGACCCTGACCCTGGACGACCTGGAGCCTGAGATCCGGCGCATCCCCCTGGTGGAGAGTGAGCTGGCCGGCGTGCGCCTGCTGACCCATGACCTGTTCACCAACGGCATCCTCTACCTGGACCTGGGCTTCGACCTGCGCAGCCTGCCGCAGCGCCTGTTGCCCTACGGCGAGCTGTTTGGCCGCCTGTTGTTGAGCATGGGCACAGAGACGCAGGACTACGTCAAGCTGTCGCAGCGCATCGGCCGCGAGACGGGCGGCATCTATCGCACGGCGCACCTGGCCACCACCCGCGACGGCGACGCCACCACCCATCTGATCCTGCGCGGCAAGGCCACGCTGAGCCAGGGCCAGGCCTTGCTGGACATTCTGGCCGATGTGCTGCTGACGGCGCGGCTGGACAATCAGGAGCGGCTGCGCCAGATCGTGCTGGAGGAAAAGGCCGGCATGGAGGCCGGGCTGATTCCCGGCGGGCATGGCGTGGTCCACCGCCGCCTGCGCGCCCGCTTTTCCACCGCCGACTGGGCCGCGGAGCAGATGGGGGGCGTGGACTACCTCTTCTTCCTGCGTCGCTTGATCCAGCGGCTGGAACAGGACTGGCCCGGCGTGCTGGCTGACCTGGAAGCGGTGCGCGCGGCGTTGATCGGCCGGGCCGGCATGGTGTGCAACGTGACGGTGGATCAGGCCAGCTTCGACCGCTTCCAGCCGCAGTTGGCCGCGTTTCTGGCCGCTTTGCCGGCCGGCGCGCCGGCCATGGCCGATTGGCAGCCGACCGCCGCGGCCGAGCCTGAGGGGCTGACCCTGCCGGCCCAGGTCAACTACGTGGGCAAGGGCGCCAACCTCTACCGGCTGGGCTATCAGTTGCACGGCTCGACCCTGGCCGCGGTCAAGTTCCTGGACAACACCTGGCTGTGGGACCGGGTGCGGGTGCAGGGGGGCGCTTACGGCGGTTTCTGCACCTTCGACACCCTCTCCGGCATGCTGGCCTATCTTTCCTATCGCGATCCGAACCTGCTGGGCACCCTGCAAACCTACGACGCGGCGGCCCACTACCTGCGCACGGTAGCCCTCAGCCAGGCCGACGTGGAGAAGATCATCATCGGCCTCATCGGTCAGATGGACAGCTATCAACTGCCCGACGCCAAGGGCTACACCTCCCTGCTGCGCACCCTCAACCGCGACAGCGATGCCATCCGCCAGCGCCTGCGCGACCAGGTCCTGGCCACCACCGTGGCCGACGTGCGCGCCCTGGCCGATCTGTTGGAGCAGGTGGCGCAGCAGGGCGCGGTGGTCGTCCTCGGCTCCGAGCAGGCCATCGCCGCAGCCAACCAGACGTTGCAGCCGCCCTTGAGCATGACGAAAGTGCTATGATGCGTAACTCGTAATGCGTAATGCGTAACCCGGGGTGCGTAATGCGTAATGCGTAATGCGTAACCCGGAACGTTGGCTGCAAGCGCATCGGTCTCCAGTTTCGAGTTACGCATCACGCACACCCATCACGCATTACGCTCATCACCCACCACCACCACCCATCCCACACACGCATCACACGCATCACGCATCACACGCATTACGCATTACGCATTACGCATTACGCATCACGCATTACGCATTACGCATCACGCATCACGCACACGCATCACGTATCACACGCATTACGCATCACGCATTACGCATCACGCATCACCCACCACCCATCCCACACACGCATCACGTATCACACGCATCACGCATTACGCATCACGCATTACGCATCACGCATCACGCACCACCCACCACCCACCACCCATCCCGCACACGCATCACGCATCACACGCATTACGCATTACGCATTACGCATCACCCACCACCCATCCCGCACACGCATCACGCATCACGCATTACGCATTACGCATTACGCATCACGCATCACTTTTCCCACCTTCATCCCCGCAAGGAGCCTCGTTCCCTCATGTTCAAACGAATCATCGGCGCTGTTTTGGTTGTTGTGGCTGTGGTCAGCCTGTTGTTCAGCGTGGTGTCGACGGTCGCCGTGTGGAATTTCCGCAAGCCCATGGCCCAGACCGCCTCGGCTGGCCTGCGGCTGCTGGATGAAACCTTGGGGACCACCACCGGCGCGTTTGCGGCTGTCGAAGGATCGCTGCAGGCGGCCGGCGACAGCATCGCCTCGGCCCAGGACACCTTCGAGACGCTGTCCGACACTGTGGCCACATCCGGCCCTACGTTGGGCTCCCTCTCCACCTTCTTGGAGGATGGGTTGCCGTCAACCTTGAAGAGCACCCAGAATACGCTGGAGGCCGCCGCACAGAGCGCCCAGGTGATCGACGGCGTGCTGGCGACCCTCTCCCAGATCCCGCTCTTCGGCATCAGCTACGATCCCAGCCAGCCGCTGGGCGCTTCGCTGACCGACATCGGCAGCAGTCTGGAGGCCCTGCCCGAATCGTTGGGCAGCCTGGGCAGCGATCTGGCCGCCACCAGCGAGACGCTGCCAGCCCTGGCCGACAGCCTGGGCCAACTGGGCGGCGCCATGGAGCAAATCCAGACCGCCCTGGCCGACGCCGAGCAGGTGATCGTCGCATACAAGGGGCTGGTGGGCCGCTATCAGGCCGCGATCCGCGCCATCGAGGCCTTCATTCCGACCATCGTCACCATCGTCCCCATCGTCTTCACCTTCTTCGCCTTCTGGCTGGCCGTGGTCCAGGTGGGCGCGCTGCTCAAGGGCTGGGATTGGCTGCGCGGCGATGACGAAGAGGAATCCGAGCAGACTGCACCGGCCGATGCCAGCCCGCCGCCGGCCCTGCCAGAGCCGGCCAGCTAAGGGGTCACGGGCCGCCCCGGCGCGCTGTTCCGCCCAGACAGGCCCACCATCTTTCTGATGAGGAGAACTCCAATGCGACTACGATTGCTTGTCCTTGCCCTGCTGATTCTGGCCAGTCTGGCCGCAGCCTGCACCGCTGCGCCGACGGCTGCGCCCGCGCCGGCCCCGGCCGGAGCAACCGAAGCGCCGGCCGGCGGCGAGACCGCCGCCGCGCCAGAAGCCGCTGCGCCAGCCGCCGCGCCGGCTGCGACTTCCCCCCACTACTTCGTGGTCTCGCAGCAGGCCTTGCCCGACCTGGAGGGCCGCGTGATCGACGCGGTGACCGAGAATGCCTACACCCCGCTGAACTTCGTCGATCCCAAGACCGGCCAGGCGGTCGGCTGGGAATATGACGCGGTGAACGAAATCTGCCGGCGGCTGAACTGCCAGGTCAACTGGAATGTGACCGCCTGGGACACCATGATCGCGGCCGTGCGCGAGGGACAGTTCGACGTGGGCATGGATGGCATCACCATTACCGACGAGCGCAGGCAGCAGGTCGATTTCTCTGAACCCTACATGCGCTCGGAGCAGTTCATGCTGGTGCGGGCGGGCGAGGATCGTTTCACCAACGCCCAGGAGTTCGCGGCCGAGCCGGAGCTGCTGATCGGCTCGCAGGCCGGCACCACCAACTTCTACACCGCGGTCTACGAGGTGCTGGACGGCGACGAGAGCAACCCGCGCATCAAGCTCTTCGACACCTTTGGCGCAGCGGTGCAGGCGCTGCTCAACGGCGACGTGGACATGGTGCTGACCGACGCCGCCTCCTCCCGGGGCTACATCGGCGCCAACCCCGACAAGCTGATGACCGTCGGCGAGCCGCTGGGCAGCGAGGACTTCGGCTTCATCTTCACCCCCGGCAGCGACCTGACCGTGCCCTTCAACGCGGCCGTCATCAGCATGAGGGAAGACGGCACGCTGGGCCACCTCAACCTCAAGTGGTTCTTCATCACCGACCCGGTGGGCGAGGACATGTACGACCGCCTGCCCGACCTGGGCGGCCGTGTGATCAACGCGGTGACCGAGAACGCCTACACCCCGCTGAACTTCGTCGATCCCAAGACCGGCCAGGCGGTCGGCTGGGAATATGACGCGGTGAACGAAATCTGCCGGCGGCTGAACTGCCAGGTCAACTGGGAGGTGGCCGCTTGGGACACCATGATCTCGGCCGTGCGCGAGGGACAGTTCGACGTGGGCATGGACGGCATCACCATCACCGACGAGCGTAAGCAGCAGGTCGATTTCTCCGCTCCCTACCTGCGCTCGGAGCAGTTCATGCTGGTGCGGGCGGATGAGGGTCGTTTCACCAACGCCGAGGAGTTCGCGGCCGATCCGGAGCTGCTGATCGGCTCGCAGGCCGGCACCACCAACTTCTACACCGCGGTCTACGAGGTGCTGGACGGCGACGAGAGCAACCCGCGCATCAAGCTCTTCGACACCTTTGGCGCGGCGGTGCAGGCGCTGCTCAACGGCGACGTGGACATGGTGTTGATGGACCAGGCCTCCAGCACCGGCTATATCAACGCCAACCCTGACAAGCTGATGACCATCGGCAACCCCTTGGCCAGCGAGGACTTCGGCTTCATCTTCACCCCCGGCAGCGATTTGACAGCCTCCTTCGACGCGGCCATCGCCACCATGGTGGAGGATGGCTTCTTCGATCATCTGAACCGCAAGTGGTTCTACCTCTACGGCGCCAAGTAGCCCGGTAAGGCGGGCGCCGGCGCATCCGGCGCCCGCCATGTGGCCTCTTTCGTTGCCGCAGACCCTTCGGATGCCCGACCTCCGAAGGGTCTGCCTGTGAGTTCCCCAGGAGAAGAGATCATGCACAGCACCGATACCCTCCCCAACATTCCAAACCCGCCGCGCTCGCCGCGCGTGGGCAGCGTCTGGGCGCGCACCCCGCTCTGGCTGGTGGCCGCGATCATCCTGGCCCTGGTCTTTCTCTGGGTGCTGCTCACCGATCCTGACTACGAGGTGATCTTTCAAGCCTTGTTGACGGGCGTGTGGGTGACCATCAAGGTGACGCTGATCTCCTTCGCGCTGGCCATCGTCCTGGGACTGCTCGTGGGGCTGGCGCGGGTCTCTTCCCACCGGCTGGTGTACGAGGCCTCCTCCTTCTACGTGGAGATCATCCGCGGCGTGCCGATGCTGGTCCTGCTCTACTACGTGGTCTTCGCCGGCGCGCCGGCCATCGTCAGCGCGATCAACTGGCTGGGCATGACGCTGCGCAACCTGGGCGTCCTGCCCGGCCTGGGGGAAAGCATGGCCGGCATGGGGGTGCGCCAGATCGACTTCACCATGCGGGTGATCATCGCCCTGACCATCGGCTACAGCGCCTTTCTGGCTGAGGTCTTCCGCGCAGGCATCCAATCCATCGAGCGCGGCCAGACCGAGGCCGCCCGCTCGCTGGGCATGAGCGCATGGCAGGCCATGCGCCATGTCGTCCTGCCGCAGGCCATTCGCCGTGTGCTGCCCCCCTTGGGCAACGACTTCATCGCCATGCTCAAAGACTCGTCGCTGGTGTCGGTCATGGGGGTGGCCGACATCACCTATCAGGGCAAGGTCTATGCGGCCAGCACCTTCAAGTTTTTCGAGACCTACAACGTGGTGGGCTATCTCTACCTGGTGATGACCATCGGCCTGGCGCTGCTGGTGCGCTACCTGGAGAAGCGAACCAAAACCGCGCATTGAGCGCTACTTCTCCCAGCAATTCCAGATATGATGGCTGCCATGCCGGAGGCGAGCCTTCAGGCGGGTCAGTGCGCCCGACTCGCGTCGGCCAGACCCGGCTAACGCCTCGACTCCGTGCCATATTGGGAAGTACTGTTTTTCCCCCTGACGTAACTGCTCAGCCGGCGGGCCAAACGTTGGTTGAGTAGCCTTCTGAGGCGTATCGAAACCAACGTTTGGCCCGCCGGCGGTTCTGGACTACCCCGACGACGCGTAGACGTAGACCCAGGCGCCGGGGTTGTTCTGGCTGGC
>JAKQCW010000184.1 GCA_029558955.1 Chloroflexota bacterium | reverse complement strand
TTCACCTTCCAGATCGTGGGCGACCTGACGATCCGCGATGTGACGAAGCCGGTGACTTTCGATGTGACGGTGACGCCGGTCAGCGAGACGCGCATCGAGGGGCTGGCCACCACGACCTTCCCCTACCGCGATTTCGGCCTGAGCATTCCTGATTCGCCTTCGGTGGACACGGTGGCTGACGATGTGACGCTGGAGCTTGAATTCGTGGCAGAGGCGCAGTAGCCGAGACCCTTCGCCGGGCCTCAGGGTGACAGGGCAGAGGCGTCTTGCGGGCGGCGGCGCCGAAGCCCTCCCCTGAGGCCACGGCGAGACCCTTCGCCGGGCCTCAGGGTGACAGACATCCATGCGCTGGGCGTGCAATCGTTGATGAAAATGGCGGGCTCGGTCAGGAGACCGGCCCGAGCGGCTAATTTTGATCAGGCAGAGGCGTCATTAGGGCACACAAAACCATGAGCAAGACGATTCTGGTAGTTGACGACAAAAAAGAACTGCGCGTGATGGTCAAGTCCTACCTGGACGAGGAAGGCTTTCGCGTGGTATTGGCCGCCGACGGCCAGGAGGCGCTCTACGTCGCCCGCCATGAAAAGCCCGATCTGATCATCCTGGACCTGATGATGCCGAACATGGGCGGCTACGACTTCCTGCGCACCTATCGCCGTGAGGCCGACACGCCCATCATCATCCTGACCGCCAAGCTGGAGGAGGGCGACAAGGTGCTGGGCCTGGAGCTGGGCGCCGATGATTTCGTCACCAAGCCCTTCAGCATGCGCGAGCTGGTCGCCCGTGTGCGGGCAGTGTTGCGCCGAATGGATCGTGACCAGGCCGACGTCGCCTTGCTGCGGGCGGGCGACGTTGCCCTGGATCGCCGCCGCCGTCAGGTGACAGTCGATCAGCGCTCGGTGGATCTGACCCCCTCTGAGTTCGACCTGTTGGCGGTTTTCCTGACCACGCCCGGCCGCGTCTTCACCCGCGCCGAGCTGTTGGACCGCCTGCAAGGCGGCGCCTATGACGGCTACGAGCGCACCATCGACGTCCACATCCGCAACCTGCGCACCAAGATCGAGCCTGACCCCAGCAAGCCGCGCTACGTCGAGACGGTCTACGGCGTGGGCTACCGGTTTGCCGCTGAAGCGTGATCGAAACCGCTATGCGTTCCCTGGTCCTCAAACTTACCCTGGCCTTTCTCTTCGTGGGCTTGATCGGCGCGCTGCTGGTGGCGGTCTTCGTCGGTCTGCGCACGCAGCGCGAGTTCAACCAGTTCATCTCCGACCGCAACCAGCAAGAACTGGTGGACAAGTTGGCCAACTTCTATCAGGAGCACGGCAGTTGGGAGGGTCTGTCGGCCATCAATCTGCGCTTGGACGATGGCCAGGGGCAACCGGCCTTTGTGCGCGCGCCGGTGGCGTTGATCGACAACGACCGGACTGTGGTGTTGGGCAGTCGCAATTTTCAGGTCGGCCAGCAGATCGGTAAGGCTGACATACGCGTTTCGCTGCCAGTGGAGGTCGATGGCCAGGTTGTTGGCGCGGTGCTGTTTGATCTGCCTGGCGATGTCCCGCGGCGCGATCCGCGTTCGCCGGAGGTTGCCTTCATAGCCAAGGTCAACCGGGCCATCGTCTTTGGCGCCTTGGGCGCCGCGGTGATCGCGCTGGTGCTGGGCGTTTTGTTGGCGCGCGCCATCTCGCAACCGATCGGGGAACTCACTGAGGCGACCCAACGGGTGGCCAGCGGCGAGCTGGGCCTTCAGGTGCCGGTGCGCACCCAGGACGAGATCGGCGAGCTGGCCGTTTCGTTCAACCGCATGAGCGCCGACCTGGCCACCTCCAACCACCTGCGACGCCAGATGACCGCCGACATCGCCCATGAGCTGCGCACGCCGCTGAGCATCATCCTGGGCTACACCGAGGCGCTGTCCGATGGCAAGCTGCATGGCAAGCCGGCCATCTACGATGCGATGTACGGCGAAGCGCGCCTGCTCAGCCACCTGGTCGACGACCTGCGCACGCTGTCGCTGGCCGACGCCGGCGAGCTGGCCCTCAACCGGGTCATGCTGGCGCCGGCCGAGAGCCTGGAACGGGTCGCGGCCGCCAACGCCGAGCTGGCCGCGCAGCGTGGCATCCGCCTGGAGGTGCAGATTGCGCCTGACCTGCCTTGGGTGGAGGCCGACCGCGAGCGGCTGGCGCAGGTGCTGGCAAACCTGGTCAGCAATGCCCTGCGTTACACACCTGACGGCGGGGTGATTACCCTCTCCGGCGAGGCCGTGGACCATCGCGTGTTGCTGCGCGTCAGCGACACCGGGCAGGGCATCGATCCGGAGCACACGCCGCATGTCTTCCGGCGTTTCTACCGGGCGGACCCTTCGCGGCCCGACACCGGCGAGTCTGGCCTGGGCTTGGCCATCGCCAAGTCGTTGGTCGAGGCGCAAGGTGGAACGATCGAGGTGCAGAGCGTGCTCGGACAGGGCACGACCTTCACCGTGGCGCTGCCGGCGGCACGCGGCGAGGCGTCTCATGATGCGTGAACTTCTGAGCTGATGAAAGGACCAGAGTATGAAGCAGATGAATACGAATGTCAGACTGTTTGCGACCCTATCGATTCTGTTGCTGGTAATCCTTGCCTCTTCGGCCTGCTTTGGCCTCCAGACGCCCCCTCAGGCAGCCGCGCCGGCCCCGACCGTGGACCTGGACGCGCTGGCCGATGCGGTCACCGCGCGCGTGCAGGTGCAACTGCCCGCGTCCTCGGGCGAGATCGATCCCCAGGCGCTGCGCGCGACGATCGATGCAGTGCTGGCGGAGACGCTGCCCTCCATGGACGCGGCAGCGCTGACCCAACTGGTCGATGAGGCCATCACCAATCGCCTGGCGCAGTTGGAGCAACGCACGGTCGTCAGCCAGCCAGCCGCGGCCAGCGACGCAGGCGAAAGCGACCTGCAATCAACGCTGGTGGCGCTCTATCAGCAGGCCAACCCATCGGTGGTCTACATCGTCACCTCCACCGGCGGCGGCAGCGGCTTTGTCTATGACGCAGCCGGCCACATCGTCACCAACAACCACGTGATCAGCGGCGCGCGCGGCGTTGAGGTGGTTTTCTCCAACGGCGACCGCCTGTCCGCCCGGCTGGTCGGCGCAGATGCCGACAGCGACCTGGCGGTGCTCCAGGTTGCGGCGTTGCCTGAGGGCGTCGAGCCGCTGCCGCTGGCTGAGCCAGATAGTTTGCAGGTAGGCGAGTTCGTGGTGGCCATCGGCAACCCCTTCGGCGAACAAGGCTCCATGTCGGTGGGCATTGTCAGCGGGCTGGGGCGCAGCCTGCGCTCGCAGCGCACTCAGGGCTCCAGCTTCAGCTACTCACTGCCGGGCGTGATCCAGACTGACGCGCCCATCAACCCTGGCAACTCCGGCGGCCCGCTGCTCAACCTGGCCGGCGAGGTGGTGGGGATCAATTCGGCCATCGCCAGCATCACCGGCGTCAATTCCGGCGTGGGCTTCTCCATCCCGGTGGTTGCGGTGCATCGCATCGTGCCCGACTTGATCGAGCAGGGCAAACACGTCTACTCCTATATGGGCCTCAGCTTTGCCAGCGAGCTCAGCCTGAGCGATCAGGCCAGTTTTGGCCTCTCCCAGAGCCAGGGCGCCTATATTCTGAGCATGACCAGCGGCAGCCCGGCCGATCAGGCGGGCCTGCGGGCGGCCGATCCTAACACCGGCCGCGGCGGCGATCTGGTGATCGCAGTCGATGGCAACCCGGTGCGCAACTTCGACGAGCTGAATAGCTATCTGGTGTTCTACTCCACGCCTGGTCAGACCATCGAGTTGACTGTGCTGCGCAACGGCGAGGAATTGACCTTCCCCCTGACGCTGGGCGCGCGACCGTAGCCTGACGCGGCGGTGGGTCGGTAGGATGCCAGGACCGCGCCTCGTTGGCCTTTGGATTGGACGCGGATGAACGCGGAGCGGAGGCGGATTGGAGATGATGGGGGGTAGCGGTTTTGGATGCCGGAGTCGAGCCTATAGGCGGGTCGGCGCGCTTGATCACATGGGCCGACCGGCTAAAGCCTCGACTCCGAACCGGCTGAAGCCTCGACTCCGACCGGCTGAAGCCTCGACTCCGACTGTTGCGAGATCTGGACTGTGATATGTATGAGGATTCTCTTTGCACCATGACGAAACAATTGTCTGTATCCACTCGATCTGAAGCCAGGAAAGCGGCTCTTTTGGCGGTGTTGCTTCTCTTGCTGTTGACGCTGGCTGCCTGCGGCCAGGCGGACGACGCTCAACCGGCGCCGGTGCAGCCGACGGCAGCGGTCGTGGCGGAGCAGTCCGACCTGCCTGCAGCCACGCCAATGGCCGCGCCGACGGTCACGCCTGCGCCCACGGAGGCGCCAACCCTCCCGCCCACGGCGACCGCGACCGCAACCACGACGCCGACCTCGACCCCGACGCCGATCCACCCGCTGAGCATCGAGTATCTGCGCCAGCAGGACTATTCCGGCAGCGAGCTGGTGATCGAGGAAACCCTGGCGCCCGGCTCGAACTATGACCGCTACTACGCCTCCTACTATTCCGAGGGGCTGAAGCAGTATGGCCTGCTGACCGTGCCGCGCGGCGCGAAGCCGGAGAGCGGCTGGCCGGTGATCATCTTCAACCACGGCTACATCCCGCCCGCGCAGTACCGCACCACCGAGCGCTATGTGGCCTATGTGGATGGCTTCGCCAGCAGCGGCTACATCGTCTTCCGCCCCGACTATCGCGGCCACGACCAGTCCGAAGGGGCGCCGTCCGGCGCCTACGGTTCGCCCGACTACGTGATCGACGTGCTCAACGCGGCCGGCGCGCTCAAGCGCTACCCCGACGCCGACCCAGAGCGCGTCGGCATGTGGGGCCACAGCATGGGCGGCTGGATCACTCTACGCGCCATGGTGACCGATCCCGACATCAAGGCGGGGGTGATCTGGGGCGGCGTGGTGGGCGCGTATGAGGACCTGCTGACCGGCTGGCGACGCGGCAACCGGCCCGCGCCCACACCCGATCCCAACGCGACCAGCGGCCGCGGCCGCTGGCGCAACAGCCTGACCAGCCAGTTCGGCTCGCCGGAGGAAAACCCTGAGTTCTGGCGCTCCCTCTCTCCCAACTACTCCCTGGAGGACCTGTCGGGGCCGATCCAGCTTCACCACACCGAGGGCGATGAGAGCGTGCCGGTGGAGTTCTCGCGCATCCTCTACCAGCAGGGGCTGGAGGCGGGCATGCCCATCGAGCTGGTCACCTACCCCGGCGACAACCACAACATCTCTGGCAACTTCAGTGCGGCCATGAGCCAGTCGGTGGCCTTCTTCGACCGCTGGCTGAAGCAACCCATCGACCTGGCCGCAGCCCCGGAGCCGGCGGTCTACACCGGCAGCGGCCTGGCCAACCTGCGCAGCGGGCCGGGCACGGACTACGCCATCGTCGGCCAGATGCAGCCGGGCGAGAGCCTGCCGCTGCTGGGCAGCAACGTCGATCGCACCTGGTGGCAGGTGCAGACGGCCGATGGCCCAGCCTGGGTGGCCGACAGTGTGGTCCTGGCCGCGCACTTCGCCGCCGCGCCGGTGGTGGAGGATGCCGCGGGGCCGTAAGATTGTAGCGCCGCCCGGCGGCAGTTGGCTGGGGCGTAGGAGGCGAGGCTTTAGCCGGCTGAAGCCTCGCCTCCGCGCGTGATGGGAATCTTTGGGCGGGACGCGGATGAACGCGGATGGACGCAGATCGGAGGGGATCGGAGGCAGATTGGCGGGGTGCAGTGGTTTCGGCTATGACGGTTGTCAGCCCGGAGTCGAGCCTTTAGGCGGGTCGGCGCGCTCGAGTCGCATGACCCGGCTGAAGCCTCGACTCCGCGCGTGCTGGGAATTTTTGGGCGGGACGCGGATGAACGCGGATGGACGCAGATCGGAGGGGATCGGAGGCAGATTGGCGGGGTGCAGTGGTTTCAGCTATGGCGGTTGACAGCCCGGAGTCGAGCCTTTAGGCGGGGCGGCGCGCTCGAGTCGCATGATCCGGCTGAAGCCTCGACCCCGACCGGCTGAAGCCTTGACTCCGACCGGCTGAAGCCTCGACTCCTGCCCGGTGACCCGGTGGAAGCCTCGATGTTGATCGGTATCAGCCTTGCTGCTCGAGCTGTTCGATGACGGCGGCCAGCTCGGCCAGGGAGGCGATGATGGCGTCGGGGCGGATGGTTTGACCGGCCTGATACTGGAAGGCGTCGGGCCGAAGGCGCGGCGCCAGGGTTGACGCTGGCCCCAGGGGCACGCCTGGCTTCCAGATAGACCTGAAGCCGAAGGATTTCGGGGCGCTCACGTCGTCGTCGTAGCGGTCCCCCACCGAGATCTGCACCTGCGTCTTGCGCGGCCAGTCGCCGTAGAAGGCCACAGCCTGCTTCAGCGCGTTGTGGCTGTCAGGGGTCAGAATCTCCGTGAACAGCGGGGTCAGGCCCAGGGCGTCCAGCACCGGTCCCTGGTACTTTCTCAGCCCGTTGGTTGCCACTACCAGGGCGCGATCTTCCCGCGCCAGCCGGCGGAGGACCGCGCCGGCGTCGTCCAGCAGAACCGCGTAGGGAGGGGCGGCGTGGGTGTTGACAATCCCTTGCACGTCGGCCTCCAGCTCTGCGCCGAGGTCTTGGGCCACCGTTTGCAGAATGTCGCCCCAGTCCATGGCCTGGACGGCGGCGATGCCCGGCGTTTGCTGGCGGCGCAGGTTTTCCTCCAGAACGCGCCGGCGTATCTCAGCCTCGTCCAGCCCGGACTTCGCTGCAAGCTCACGAAAGGCGACCGGAAAAACGGCGGACTCAAAAGGCCCGTGCAAAAGCGTGTTGTCCAGGTCGATGAAGATGACGCTGCGCCACCGGTTCTTCATGAGGTGATTGCTCCTAAATCCATCGCACACATGGCCGCCAGCCTTCCGCTCTGGCCGGTCTTCACCATCGCTCTGGTCGCACTCGAACCATCGCTCTGGCCGGTCTCCGACCGAGCCAGCTCACGCCGGCGCAAACCTTTCAACAGTATGGAGTCGAGGCTTCAGCCGGGTCTCGCACAGAATCCGGCTGAAGCCTCGACTCCTGACTAAAGCCTCGACTCCGGTCGCTCTGGCCGGTCCCCGACCGAGCCAGCTCACGCCGGCGCAAACCTTTCAACAGTATGGAGTCGAGGCTTCAGCCGGGTCTCGCACAGAATCCGGCTAAAGCCTCGACTCCTGACTAAAGCCTCGACTCCGGTCGCTCTGGCCGGTCTCCGACCGAGCCAGCTCAGCCGCACTCACACCATCGCGCTGGCCGTTGCTTGCCCCTGCGTCGCCGACCGGGCCAGGGCAATCGCGCCCAGCGCCGGCTCGTCCACCGGGGCGACGGGCGCCAGCGTCAGGCCCAGACTCTCAGCCGCGGCAAGAAATTCATCCCGCACCAGCCGGCTGCCCACGGCCACGCCGCCGGCCAGCGCGCAGGGAATCTGACCGGTCAGCTCCAGGCGCTGCACCACGGCCTGCGCGCTCTGCGCCAGCTCCCGCCCCGCGTCGGCCAGGATCTGCTGCGCCACGGGGTCGCCGGCCGCGGCCGTTGCGTCCACCGTGCGGGCCAGCGCGGCGATCTCATGCTTGCCCGACAGCTCCCGATAGACGCGCGCCACCAGGTCGGGAACGGTCGCCAGCGCCCAGCGGGCCAGCAGCGCCTCGCTGAGCGCCGTGGTCGGGCCGCGGCCGTCGTAGGCGCGCATGACCGCGCGCAGAGCCGCCAGGCCGATGGCGTAGCCGCTGCCCTCGTCGCCCAGCAGGTGGCCCCAGCCGTCGGCGCGGGCCAGCCGGCCGGCCGGGCTGCGCCCATAGACGATGGCGCCGGTGCCGCAGATCAGCGCCAGCCCCCAGCCGGCCGGCGTGCCTGCCGCCAGCACCAGCTCGGCGTCGTTGGCGATCAGCACGTGTGGGCACGCCGGATGCAGCTCCGCCGCCCACTGCTGAAACACGGCCCGTTCCCCGGGGCGATCGACGCCGGAGAGGCCGAGGCAGAGCGCGCTCAAGGCCGGCTGGGGCGCGATGCCCGCTTCGGCCGCGGCCGCGGCCATGGCGGTCAGAATGGCGGTCTGCGCCGCCTGGCGACCGACAACCTGGAAATTGGACGCGCCGGCCGCGCCCCGGCCCAGCACGCGGCCGGTCTCGTCCGCCGCCAGCGCCACGGTCTTGCTGCCGCCGCCGTCGATGCCCATCAGGTAACGGGGTTTCTTCATGTCAACTGTCCACGAGTTCCTTCGAGCTCCCCTGAGTTCCTCTGAGCATCAGGACTGAGCCCTTTCACGTCAGCTCCAGCGCGGTGCGCACCACGCCGCCAGCGCGCTGCAGGCGCTGGCGCGCCTCGACGGGCGACAGATTGCCCAGTTGCATCACGATGGCGGTCTTGACCTCGTAGTCGCAGGCGGCCAGCGCGTCCGCGGCGGCGTCTGGCGCAAGGTTGCAGGCCTGCGCCACGATGCGCCGCGCCCGGTCGCGCAGCTTGGCATTGCTGGTCTGCAAGTCCACCATCAGGTTGCCGAAGGTCTTGCCCAGGCGAATCATGACGCCGGTGGAGAGCATGTTGAGCACCAGCTTCTGGGCCGTGCCAGCCTTGAGCCGCGTCGAGCCGGTCAGCGCCTCCGGCCCGGTCACCGGGGCGATCCAGATGTCGGCCAGGTCGGCCATGGGCGATGGATGGTGGCAGGCCAGGCTGATCACCAGTGCGCCGCGCCGCCTGGCCTCGGCCATGCCGCCCAGGACGTAGGGGGTGCGGCCGCTGGCGGCGACGCCGACCACGCTGTCCAGCGCCGCGGCCCCCTGCGCCGCCAGATCGCGGCCGCCGGCGGCGTGGTCATCCTCGGCGCCCTCCACCGAATAGCGGATGGCGCGCTCGCCGCCGGCGATCAGCGCCATCACCTGCTCAGGCGAAGCGCCGAAGGTCGGCGGGCACTCCGACGCGTCCAGCACGGCCAGGCGTCCCGAGGTGCCGGCGCCGATGTAGATCAGCCGCCCGCCCTGCGCCATGCGCGCGGCGATGGCGTCGATGGCGGCCGCGATGTGATCCATCTCCAGCGCCACGATCGCCGGAACCTTGCTGTCCTCGGCGTTGATCAGGTGCACCATCTCCAGCGTCGAAACCGTGTCGATGTTCACCGTGGCCGGGTTACGCGTCTCGGTGACGGGCAACGTTCGGGCGTCTGCGTTCATGGGGGCGTTCCTTCTGTGGGAATAAGGCCAAGGACTGACAGTGCTGATCGACGGCACGAGAAGCTCACCGCGCGGGACGATGATCTGGGCGAGACCAGCACTGTCAGTCCTGCGGCGTTAGCTGCTTCACCAGCACGCGATACTCGCGCCGGGGCTGGAAGCCAAACGGGGCGTAGAAATCCAGCGCCGTGGTCCAGTCGATGACGCAGCCGCGCACGCCGCAGGCTTGCAGGCGGCGCAGGCCGAAATCCAGCAACGCCGCGCCCAGGCCCAGCCCGCGGCTGCCGGCGCCGACGCCGATGGGGCCAAGCTGGCCCCACGGCCGCGGCAGGCCTTGCATGAAATAGCGGTCGAGCGGATCGACGGCATAGCGCCAGCGCCGGCGGATGCGGCAGAAGCCCTCGACGCGGGCCGCTCGCCCCGCCGCGCGCCGCCAAAGCAGGCAGAATTCCGACAGCTTGCCGCCCATGCGCCGAAACTCCTCGAACTCGAAGCGCCAGCGGCCGGGGAATTCCCGCTGCAAGAAGGCCAGCAAGGGGGCCGCGTCGGCTGAGCGCCCGATTGCAAGGCGCACCGGCAGCCCGGCCGAGGGGGACGCGACCTGCGCCGGGCTGGCATACGCGGCCAGGTCGCGGGCCAGGTCCCAGACCGTGCCCTCGCTGGCCCGCGGGCGGTAGCCTCTGGCCTGAAAGAAGGCCGCGCTGGCCAGCGCGGCCGGCAGTCCGGGCGCAAAGGGGCGCAGACTGCCGCCCAGCCGGGCCGCGGTGCAGCCCTGTTCAGCCAGCCAGCCCTCAGCCCAGCCCAGCAGTGCGGAACCAACGCCGCTCCGCTGCCATGCCGGGGCCACGGCCAGGGCGTCGATCCAGCCCACCTCCGGCGGGGATGTGGCGACATCGTCGGGCAGCGCGCTGGCCAGGATGAAGCCGGCCACCGCGTCGTCCACCAAGGCCAGCCGGCCAGCCTGCCTGCTGCCGGTGGCCGGCTGGCTGTTGAACCGGACGAAGTGGCTGGAAATGGCCAGCTCTGGACCGCAGGCCTGGTTCCAGGTCGCGGCCGCGGCCTCGAGGTGGCGCGGCTGGCGGGGATCGAAGGGCTGGAGGCGCATGGGACGGCAGCTAGAGGAGGCCGTAGCGCGCTTTGGCGCTCAGGATGCGCAGCACGGCCTCGTCCAGGCGCGCCTGCCCGATCCGCCCATCGGCGACCCAGCCGAGAAGCGCGGCGTGGGCCTCGTGCAGCACGTCGTAATCGGTGTTGAAGAGCAGCAGGTCGGCGCCGGCGGCCAGGGCGTGGGCAGCCGCCAGCGGCGCCGGATAGCCGCTGGTGGCCAGCGCGCCCATCTCCAGCGAGTCGGTCAGCGCCAGGCCGGTGAAGCCCAGCTCCTGGCGCAGCAGCCCGGTCATCACGCGGCGGGAGAGGGTGGCCGGCAGGCGCGGCTCCAGCGCGGGAAAATGGACGTGGGCCGACATGATCCCGGTCACGCCCGCGGCCATGGCGGCGCGGAAGGGGACGAACTCCACCCCCTCCAGCCGCGCCCGGTCATGGGCCACCAGCGGCAGCGCGATGTGGGAATCGACGGTGGTGTCGCCGTGGCCGGGGAAATGCTTGCCCACCGCCATGATGCCCGCGCCTTGCAGCCCCTCGATCATGGCCACGCCGCAGGCCGCGACCAGGTCCGGATCGCTGCCGAAGGAGCGGCTGTTGATCACCGGGTTGGCGGGGTTGTGGCCGCAGGTGTCCAGCACCGGCGCCAGGTTCATGTTGATCCCCACATCCAGCAGCTCGGCGGCCATTGCCGCGGCCACCTGGCGGACAGCCTCCGGCCCGCCCGCGCCGGCCACTTCCAGCGGGCTGGGAAATTCGCTGAAGCCTTTGGCCGCGCGCAGGCGGGTCACCCGGCCCCCCTCCTGGTCGATGGCCATCAGCAGGCCGGGCTGGCCATGCGCGCGGGCGTGATCCTGAATGGCGGCGCACAGGCGCGCCAGCCCCGGCCGCGAGGCGACGTTGCGCTCGAAGACAACCAGGCCGCCCAGATGCAGCGCTTCCAGCGCCGCGCGCAGGGGAGGCGTCAGCTCGACGCCGTGGAAGCCGGCGCACAGCACCTGGCCGGCCTTCTGTTCCAACGACATGGCGGCCAGCGCCTGGGCCGGGTCGCGGGGCGAGGTGGTGGACATGGCCGCGTCACCCTTTCACCGCGCCGACGCGCAGGCCCTGCATGAAGTAGCGCTGGAAGGCGAAGAAGAAGAGGATCATGGGGATGGATGCCAGCGCCGCGCCCGACATCAGCAGGCCGTAGTTGGTGCCGAACTCGCTGTTGTAGATGTAGGAGAGGCCGACCTGCAAGGTGAATTTGTCGGGCGACTGCAGGATCACCAACGGCCAGAGGAAGGCGTTCCAGTAGCGCTGGAAGGCGAAGATGGCCGTCACCGCCATGGCCGGCGCGGCCAGCGGGATGATGATGCGGGTGAACGCCTGCCATTCCGAGGCGCCGTCGATGCGCGCGGCCTCCTCCAGCTCGCTGGGCAGCGTCTGGATGTACTGCTTGAGCAGGAAGATGCCGATCACGTCGGCCAGCCCCGGCATCAGCACGCCCAGGAAGGTGTCCACCAGCTTGAACTCGGAGATCATCAGGTAGAGGGGAACCAGCGTCACCTGGCCGGGGATCATCAGCGCGGCCAGGATCATCCAGAAGAAGAGGTTGGAGCCGGGAAACTTGCGCTTGGCGAAAGCATAGCCGGCCATGGTGTCGAAGAGGACATGGATGCCGGTGCTGATCAGCGCCAGCGCCAGGGTGTTGACGAACCAGAGCAACATGCGCGGCATGGCGATGACCTGCCCCGGAAGCTTGAGCTTGCCCTGACCGCTGAGCTTGATGATGTTGCGGAAATTCTCCAGGGTCGGCTCGCTGGGGATCAGCTCCGGCGGCAGCTTGATCGTGGCCGAGGCCGGCGTGAGCGCGGTGGCGAAGAGCCAGTAGAGGGGAAAGAGGCTGACGATGGCTACCAGGGTCAGCAGCAGCAGGATCAGAATGTTGGGCAATCGCCGCCGCAGTCTGCGCCGTGACCAGCGGGCCGGCCTTTTCACGTCAGCGCCAGTGGTTTCGCTCATGATCAATACTCCACGTCGGTGCTGAGGACCTTGAACTGGAAAAATGAGAAGATGGCGATGATGGCAAAGAGGATCAGCGCCTGCGCGCTGGCCCGACCGAAGTTGAAATCGCTGAAGGCGGTCATGTAGATCAACTGCACGATGGTGGTGGTGCGGTTGATGGGGCCGCCGCCGGTCATGATGTAGACCCGTTCGAAGATCTGGAAGCCGGCGATGGTGTAGATGACCATCAGGTAGAGGGTGGTGGGCTTGAGCAGGGGGACGGTGATGCGCATCCATTTCTGGATGCCGTTGGCCCCCTCGACCTCGGCCGCCTCGTAGAGCTCACGCGGGATGGAGCCGATGGAGGCGGAGTAGAGCACCACGCCGGTGCCCGGCACCACCAGCACGGTGCTGATGATGATGCTCCAGAGGGCCATGTCGGGGTTTTGCAGCCAGAGCACCCGCGGCAGGCCCAGCGAGCGCAGCAGGAAGTTGAAGAAGCCGTAGTCAGGCTCGAAGATCCAGATCCAGACCAGGGAAATGACGATGATGCTGATGACGTAGGGCAGATAGAAGGCGCCGCGGAAGAGCGACTGAAAGCGGTTGGCCAGCGGCTGCAGCAGCGCGGCCACGATCAGCGAGCTGGTGATCCAGGCGGCGACGACGAAGAAGGCGTAGATGAAGGTGTGCCACATGGAGTCGATGAAGAGCTGGCTGGCGAACACGTCGCGAAAGTTTTGCAGTCCGATCCAGGTGCTGCCGCGCAGAGTCACCTTCTGGAAAGCCATCACCACCGCCCGCAGCACCGGGTAGCCGATGAAGATGCCGAAGAGGATCATGCTGGGCGCGATGAAAAAGTAGCTCCACTTGTGGCGATGCCAGGCCTTGGCGATGCGCGTGCCGAGGGGTAGGGTGGTTGCACTCATGGGATGCTCCTTGGTTCGGCGGGGGTGAAACGCGGTGTAATGCGTGATGCGTAATGCGTGATGCGTAACCCGGAGTGTGTGAGGATGGGAGTTTTCTCTGAGTTGCGCAGGGTTGTGAGGGACAGTCGTTGCATCCCGGCTGGCGGGCATCGGCGCCCGGCGCTGGACCACGATGTCCAGCCGCCGGGCGCCTGACTGTCTGACGCTCTGGCCGGTCTCCGACCGAGCCACTTCGCCGCTCTGGCCGGTCTCCGACCGAGCCACTTCGCTGCTCTGGCCGGTCTCCGACCGAGCCGCTTCGACGCTCTGGCCGGTCTCCGACCGAGCCACTTCGCCGCTCTGGCCGGTCTCCGACCGAGCCGCTTCGCTGCTCTGGCCGGTCTCCGACCGAGCCGCTTCGCTGCTCTGGCTGGTCTCTGACCGAGCCACTTCGCTCTCTGGCCGGTCTCTGACCGAGCCACTTCGCTGCTCTGGCCGGTCTCTGACCGAGCCACTTCGCTGCTCTGGCCGGTCTCCGACCGAGCCAGCCGCGAGTGCTTACTGGCTCAGCGCGTCCAGCTCAGCCTGATAGGCCGGCGCGATGGCGTCCAGCGCCTCCTGAGCCGTCTCCGCGCCCAGGATGATGGCCTGCAGGGCCGCGCCGTACTGCTGGCCCAGCTCGGCCGACGTGGCCACAGGCGCCTCGTAGACGCCGAACTCCACCAGCTTGGCGACCACCTCGCGGTTGGGTGTGGTGGCATAGCTGGTGTTGCTGCGGCGCAGGCCGGGGGCCAACTGCCAGCCCTCGACGTCGACGGCCACCTGGCTGCCGGTCAGGTAGTCGGCCAGCTTGTGCGCGGCCGCTTCCTTGGCGTCGTCCTCCACATCCACCACCGCGAACAGGCCGAAGGCGCCGTTGGTCACCAGGGTGCCGGCGTCGCCCATGGGCGGCGGAACCACCTGGAAGGGGAAGCTGGAGCCTTCCAGGTCAGGGATGAAGCCGGGGGTGCTCATCAGCATGGCGACGGTCTGGCGATCCTTGAACTGGGCGCGCACGCCGGCCTGATCGACGGTGCCGAAGTCAGGCGGCGTCACCTTGTGCTCCAGCGCCAGGCTGGCCAGCTTGTCCAGCGCCGACACCCCTTCCGGTTGGTTCTGCACGAACTGCGTGCCGTCGGCGCTGAGGATCCGCCCGCCGTCGATGTACATCAGCGGGTAGTACTCCACCGCGCCCCACTTGGAGGAGGAGGAGAAGCCGTAGACCTGCGTGCCGTCATCGCGGGTGAAGGTGAGCTGCTTGGCGGCCTCGACGAACTCGTCCCAGGTCCACGGATCATCCATGGTGGGCGGTTCCACGCCGCGCTCGGCCAGGATATCGGTGTTGACGAAGAGCGAGATGGCGGTGACCCACAGCGGCCAGGCCCACACCTTGCCGTCCACGGTGGCCACCTGGAAGGCGCTCTCGTAGAAGTCGCTTTTGGCCTCGTCGCTCAGATAGGGCGTGATCTCGGAGAGAATGCCCTGCTTGGCGTAGCGCGGCAGGTTGGGGCTGGTGACGCGGAAGACGTTGATGTCGGTGCCGGCTGCCAGCGCGGCCTCCAGCTTGGTGTCCCCTTCCGCGGTCCAGGGAATGCCGACGATCTGCACGTCGATGTCGGGGTTGTCGGCCTCGAACTTGGCCACGGCGGCGTCGGTGTTGATGGAACCGGCGTCGGTGCCCCCTTCGACGTAGCCGCGCTGGTAGAAGATGATGGAGGTCTGCTCGGCTGGCGCGGCCGGCGCCTCGGTGGCGGGCGCTTCGGCGGCTGGGGCCTCAGTGGCTGGCGCTTCGGCGGCGGGAGCTTCGGCGGCCGGGGCCTGAGTTGGGGCCGGCGCGGCCGGCGCGGCGCAGGCGCTTACCAGAAAGCTGGCGATGAGCACAAGGCTCAGCAGGACAGAAAGGCGTTTCATCGTTTGATCTCCTCCTGTGGCGATCGTGAAAACGGTTGAACGGACATCGGTTGACAGTGCTTCTGTGCGGCGCAGCCGCACCTTCGGTCTTCGTGCAATAGGCCTCCTTTCACATGGGTAGAGACAGGTCGGGTAACTGTTCAGCCAGCGGGTGCGAACACGTTGATTGAGTAGGCCGCCGTATCGAAATCAACGTGTTCGCACCCGCCGGCGGGCCAAAATCGACCGCGTCATGCGGCGACCGGCTCCAACCCGGGCAGATAATCCAGCCGCCGCACCCAGCCGCCGGGCGGCAACATGAGGGCCGTCGCCTTGGCGAAGCCGCCCAAACAGCCGCGCACGGTGCCCAGGGCGTCGTAGTAGTCCAGGTAGCGGAAGGTGGACACGCCGCCGCGCATCAGCGCGTGGCTGCGCAGCACGGCCAGGTAATCCTCCCAGACCGCGCTGACGTCGAGGAAGATGTCTGCCCGCCAGCCGTCCATGTCCTCCCAGTTCTCCGGGAAGTAGATTTGGCGCACAGGGTGGGCTGGCCAGGCGCGCTGCACCGAGGGCAGGACGGCGTAGAAGATGGCCTCGCGCACGATGTCGTGGGTCGCGACGTGATCCTTGTGGATGCTGCCCTTCCAGTGGGTCAGGATGGTGGTGGGCCGGTGTTGGCGGATCAGGTCGCACACTGCCAGCTTGACGGCCTGATCGACAGGCAGGTCGCCGTCCTGATAGGGCAGCCAGACCGCGGCCGCGCCCATCAGACGCGCCGATTCCTGCACCTCCTGCTGGCGCTGTTGGGCGTAGACCGCCGGCGGCAGCGTCGGGTGGCCCGCCTCGCCCAGGGTCATGTGGACGATGGTGGCGCGGTGGCCGGCGCGCGTGTGCTTCAGCACGACCGCGCCGGCCATGTTTTCGGCGTCGCCGGCGTGGGCGCCGATGACCATCAGGTGGCCGGGGGGAGGGGTTGGGTTTGACATAAGGCTTCTGGGCGGGCTCGGTCGGAGACCGGCCCGAGCGGTGGGCGGCGGCGGGCACGGTCGGAGACCGGCCCGAGCGATGAGCTCGGAGGAACTCAGGCGATGGTGCGCTCCAGGATGGCGAACTGGCGCACCTGGCGGAAGCCGGCCTGGCGATAGACGCGGGCGGCGTTGCTGCCGGTCCACAGGAACCAGGCGCAGTGGAAGCCCTTGGCCAGCATGGCGTCCAGGCAGCGAAAAAGGAGCAGCCGGCCGATGCCCTGGCCGCGCTGGGCCGGGTCGACGCCGAAGGGGCCGAAGCGCTCGCGCCGCTGCTGGCAATAGCCCACGATCTCCTGGCCACGCGTCGCGACCAGAAAGCAGATCTCGTCGGAGCCGGGGCCGAAGCATTGCAGTAGGTAGTCCTGGGCGAAGCGGAACCAGTCCCAGCCGAAATGCTGGACGATGAACGGCATCAGGGCCGGCAGGTCGGCCGCCTGCACCGGCCGGACGACGATCCCTTGCTGCGCCAGCGCCGCTTCCAGTGCAGCTACCTCAGCCGGAACCTGAAAGCCGGTCAGGTCGGCCTGCATCGAAATCGGCTGCGAAATCACCTGCCAGCCGCTGCCTTGCAGAAAGGCCAGCGCGGCCGGGTAGGCATCGACGTCGACGCCCGGCGTGAAATAGTTGGGCGTGTAGGGCGAGATCAACACGCGGCGCCGGCCCTGGCCAGCGAATCGCTCCAGCGCGGCATCGAACAGGCGCCGGCCGACGCCCTGCCGGCGCCGCTGGCTGTCCACGCCAAAGGCTGTGATCCACGCCAGCTCCGGCTCCAGCCCTTGCCGGAACTGCGGAACCTGGCGGGCGATGGAGAGCAGGAAGCCGGCCAACCGGCCCCCGACCTCGGCCAGCAGCAGGCCCGCCGGGTCGAAGTTGGCGTCCAGCAGCACCTGGCAGCGAAAGCGCGCCGCGTCGATGCGGTCGTGGATCAGCGTTGCGTTCCACAGCGCCAGCAGCGCGGCCTCGTCGGCGCCGCGGTAGGGGCGAATCGTGACGTGCTCAGCCATAGAGCAGATACCGTTGGCGCATCTCGGCGAAGCTGGCCAGCTCCGCGGCCCAATCCGCTGCCAGCGCCGCCGCGGATTGGCCGGCGCTCAGGCCCTCGCGCAACGTCGGGCCGCCGGCCAGCAGGTCGAAATGCGGGGGGTGGCCTTCCCAACTGGTGGGCAGGAAGTGGAACTGGTCGGGGGCCTGGGCGCGGCAGTGTTCGATGACGGCCAAGCCGGTCTCCACCGCGCGCAGCCGTCGCCGGTCGGTGACGTGCAGTTGGACCCCCTGGCAGAGCCGGCCGGCCTGCTTGCTGGCCGAAGGCTCGAAGTAAACCGGGCGGAAGCGCACGCCGGGCAGCTCCAGGCCGTTCAACGCCCGCGCCAGCCGGTAGCCATCCAGCCAGGGCGCGCCGCAGACCTCGAAGGGCAAGGCCGTGCCGCGGCCCTCGCTCAGGTTGCAGCCCTCGAGGAAGCACTGGCCGGGATAGACGGTCGCAGTGCTGAGGTGGGGCATGGCCGGCGAGGTGGGCGCCCACGGCAGCCCCGTCTCGTCGAACCACTGCTCACGCCGCCAGCCCTGCATGGCCACCACCGTCAGCTCGACGTCGATGGCGTGCTCGGCGCAGAAGGCGCGGGCCAGCTCGCCCAGGGTCATGGCGTGGCGGATGGGGATCGGCGCCACGCCGATGAAGGATTCGTAGCCCGGCTGCACCAGCGGCCCTTCCAGGGTCAGGCCGTCGATGGGGTTGGGTCGGTCCAGCAGGATGACGGGACAGCCAGCCCGGGCTGCGCCGCGCAGCAGGTGGAAAAGCGTGCTGAGATAGGTGTAGAAGCGCACGCCGACATCCTGCATGTCGAAGACCAGGAGGTCCACATCGGCCAGCATGGCGGCTGTCGGCTCCTTGACGGGGCCGTAGAGACTGAAGACCGGCAGGCCGGTGCGGGGGTCCAGCGCGTCGGCCACGGCCAGGCCGTCGGCCGCGGCCCCGCCGAAGCCATGTTCCGGGCCAAACAGGGCGGTCAGACGAACGCCGGCGCGCAGCAAAGCATCGACGCAGGAGGTCAGATCGGGCAGCACGGCCGCGGGCTGCGTCGCCAGCCCGACGCGCCGGTTCTGCACCAGGTGCAGCTTCTCTTGCAACAGAATCTGAAGACCGGTTTTGACGTTCATGGGCCGTTTCTGGCGTTTCCTGTCATCAGCGAGGGGGCGGCAACGGTCAGCAGCGAGCGAAACTTGTAGCGGTCGCTGCGGTAGGTGGAGTGGACGTACTCGATGGGCTGGCCCAGGCTGTCGCGGGTCAGTCGTTGCATGCGCAGGACGGCCGCGGGCAGGGTCAGCTCCAGCAGCTCGGCCTCGCGCGGCGCGGCCAGGGCGGCCTCGATGACCTGATCGGCCTGGGCGGGCTGGATGTCGTAGTCGCTGCGCAATACCTGGTAGAGGGATTCGACGCTGAAGTCGTGCTGCAAGAGGCCGGGACAGAGCGCCAGGGGCAGGTTGGTGGTCTCGATGGCCATGGGCACGCCGTCGGCCATGCGCAGGCGGGAAAGCATCCACACGGGCGAGCCGACAGCCACCTGCAAGGCGGCGGCCACCTCCGCCGAGGCTGCCATCTCGCGCGCCTCCAGAACCCGGCTGGCGGACTGGCCTCCGCGGCTGCGCACTTCCTGGCTGAAGCTGGTGAGGGTGCGCAGTTGCTGGTCGAACTTCGGCGCGGCGACGAAGGTGCCTTTGCCCACGCGGGCGTAGATGACGCCGTCGCGCGCCAGATCCAACAGCGCCTGGCGAACGGTCATGCGGCTGACATCGAACTGCTGGGTGAGTTCCCGCTCGGAGGGCAAGCGGTCGTGGGGACGGTAACGGCCGGAGTGGAGTTCTTCCAGCAGCGCTTCTTTGACCTGCATATAGAGCGGGTTGGGGGCTTCGCGTTGCAGCGGCGTCATTGCCTCTCCTGAGCTGGTATAGATCGGTCTAGACCACTTTGCTTAGTCTAACACTTCCCCGAGTCCTTGTCAAGGATGAATTTGGGCAGCAGCCAAAGAAAGCAATCAGGCGCCCGGCGCCTGATTGCAAGTGCCGGGCGCCTGGTCCAGAAAACCTGGTTGACGCTGGACTGAAGCTGGGGCGGCCTTGACCGCAAGATCTTCTAAAGCCGCGTGTCCCACAGACCGCAGAAGGCATCCACCGGGCTGATTCCCTGGAAGGATGAACGGCCGAGCAGCTTGTCGACCAGGGCTTTCAGGGTGGTTTCGCTGGCGCTGTAGGTGTTGATGTAGGTTTGCACCCGGGGCACATCGATCAGGTGGTAGGGATTCTCAACCGAGATGAAGAGGGTCGGCACGGAGGTCATGTAGATCGGCGCGTTGGCGCCCATGGGCATGGCCCACTCGATGCGCACCACGGTCTGGTTGCTCTTGGTGGCCAGACTGGCCAGGTAGATGATGAGGTCGTACTGCTCTGTGACCGCCGTGGAGGGTTGCATCAGCCCCTCCAGGCCGCGGCTGGGATCGAAACGCTGGACCTGGAAACCCTCCTGCGCCAGCAGGTGCATGAAGATCTCGTGGGGCGGCGTCTTGCCGCCGTCGAAGAAGCTTTCGCTGCCGCGCAGGTCATAGAACAGCACCCGCTTCTGCCGGTCGGGTGAGATCGGCAGGATGGCGTCGTTGTTCTTGACCAGCGTCACCGACCGATCTGCGCATTCAGCCGCCCAAGCCTGGTGTTCGGCGTTGCCCAGCGTCTGCAATGCCCGGTCGAGGGAGGGCGTCAGACTGCCTTCGGCTTGCTTTCGATGCAGCCTCAGCGCCGCCTTCAGGCCCAGAATGCGGGTCAGCGCCTCGTCCAGGCGCGCCGCGCTGATCACCCCGTCCGCGACGCCCTGTTTCATGTAGGCGAAGTCCTCGTCCAGGTTGCGGGTGAACAGGAACATGTCGCAGCCGGCGGCGATGGCCTGCGGCACGGCCTGGGCGCGCGGCATGGGGATCGCCATGCCGGCCATGGCAGTGGCGTCGGTCACCACCAGCCCGTTGAAACCTAGCCGTTCCCTGAGCAGTCCCATGATCAATTCAGGGGAGAGCGAAGCAGGCAGGAGGTCTTTGTCGGCAAGGGCCGGGTTCAGCCGGCGTGACCAGGCCGGCTGCATGATGTGTCCCGCCATGATGGTCAACGCGCCCGCGTCGATGCAGGCCTGATACACCGATCCGAAAGTGGCGTCCCACTGGTCGCATGACAGGCTGTTGACGCTGGTCACCAGGTGTTGGTCGCGCTCGTCCACGCCGTCGCCGGGGAAGTGCTTGACGGCCGCGGCCATGCCTTGCTCCTGGACGCCGCGCACGTACTGCACGCCCATACGGCGGACGCGCTCCGGGTCGGCGCCGAAGGTGCGCGTGTTGGTGATGGGATTGCGCCAGTTGAGGTCGATATCGACGATGGGGGCGAAGGCCCAGTTCGCGCCGACAGCGGCCCCTTCCCGCCCGCAGACCACGCCCAGGCGGTAGGCCATCGAGTCGTCGTCCGTGGCCGCCACCTGCATGGGCGACCCCAGCGTCGTGCCCTCGAACGCAATGCCGTCGCCGCCTTTCTCGAAGTTGGCCGCGATCAGCATGGGGATGCGCGAGTTTTCTTGCAGCACCCGCGTCGTCTCGACCACCTCCTGCGCCGGCATGGCCCGGCACATCAGGCCGCCAGGTTTCACGTCCAGCGCCAGGTGCTTCAGATAGCCCTCGTCGCTGCCATAGGCCACGAGACAGAACAACTGGCCGATTTTCTCGTCTTCGGTCATGCCAGCCAGAGTCGTCTGCACCCAGGCGATATCGTCGTCGGTGAGGTAGAAGGGTTTTGCTTTCAGGTCAACCATAAGGGCTCCAGGGGTGCGATGAATGCACGGTAGTCCGTTGCGAATGTGCAGGTCTAGGCCAGCAGCTCGTCCACATCCAGGTCGGCAATAGCGCTGGCCCGGATGTGCGCTTGAGGGCAATGCGCGGCCGATCCCACACCGACAGCGCGCATCCCCGCCCGCAGAGCCGCCTCGATGCCGGCCTCTGCGTCCTCGACGACAGCGCAGTTTTCAGGGGAGATGCCCAGTTTGTCGGCAGCCAGCAAAAAGACCTCCGGATCAGGCTTGCTGCGCGCGATCTGATTGCCGTCGGCGATGGCATCGAACGCGTCCGCCAGCCCGATCTTCTCGAGGATTGTGGGGGTGTTTCTGCTGGAAGAACCGATGGCCGTCTTAACCTGCCGCCTCTTGATCGCCGCCAGCATTGCCATGACGCCTGGCAGGATGTCGCCAGGAGTCAGTCTGTTCAGCAACTGACGATAGTATTCGTTCTTGCGGTGCGCCAGCCCGAGCTTTTCAGTCTCGCTGTAGGAACGCGGCGCCTGCCGCAGGATGATCTCCAGGCTCTCCATCCGGCTGACGCCGCGCAGACGCTCGTTGATCCGCCGGTCGAAAGAAATGCCTTCTTCATCGGCAATCTGCTGCCAGGCCTGGTAGTGATATTCGTCGGTGGAGACGATGACGCCGTCCAGGTCGAAGATGACTGCGTGAATGGTCATGAGGTGTTTCCTGAGGGCCTCAGTCGAAAGTCAGGCGATTGGCGCGGGCCACCGACCCCAGCCAGTAGCCGCTTGGTTTGACCGTGCGCTGCTGGGTGGCGCGATCCACGGCGATCAGGCCGAACTTGGGGGTGTAGCCGCTGACCCACTCGAAGTTGTCCATGGCCGACCAGCAGAAGTAGCCGCGCACGTCGATGCCGGCCTCCAGGCTGTCTACGACACAGCGCAGCGCGCGTTGCAGGTATTCCAGGCGGCGGGTGTCGTCCTCGCTGGCCAGGCCGTTCTCGGTCACGATGATGGGGACGCCGGCCACCTGAGCAGCGCGGCGGATGGTGCCGCCCAGCGCCTCTGGGTAGAATTCCTCGCCCATCTGATTCTGCTCCACGCCATCGCCGGGCCGCAGCACGCCCTCATGCCCAACCACCAGGCGGGAGTAGGTTTGCACGCCCACGAAATCGTCGCCACGCAATTGCTCCAGGTAGATGTCGTTCAGGTTGCGCTGATATTCCGCCGCGTGCTCTTCACCGCCCGCGCCAGCCTGCACATCCAACATGGCCAGGGTCAGCCCGACGGGGAAACTTCCGCCCGCGGCCTTGATCGCCTCGGCTCCACGGCGATGGGCAGCCAGGATGATGGTGCGCGCCCGCTCGTTGGAGACGAACTGGTAGAGGCCCAAGCGGTCGGCCGGCACGCCGAAAGCCTGAGCGGCCTCGCCCCACCACGGCCCGCCCTGCACGTCGAATGGCAGCACCGCGGACAGCACCCGGGCGATGTTCGCCTCGTTCAGTGTGCCGCCGACGCGGATCAGGTCGCCCAGATGCTTGGTCACACGTTCACAGTAGCGGGCGAAGCGGTCAGGCGTCTTTTCGTCCAGCCAGCCGCCGCGACGGATCAGCCAGCGCGGCGAGGCGAAGTGGTGGAAGGTCACCGCCGGCGCGAGGCCATTTTCGTGACACGTGGCCAGCATGCGGCGGTAATGCTCCAGCATGGCATAGGAGAACTCGCCCTCTTCCGGCTCGATACGCGCCCATTCGAGCGAGAAGCGGTAGGCGTTGAGGCCCAGCGAGGCCAGCAGCGCGATGTCAGCCGGGTAGCGGTGATAGTGATCGCAGGCGTCGCCGGATGGCTCGGCAAAGACCGTGTTAGGCAGATGCTCCAGCAGCCACAGATCGCTGTTGGAGTTGTTGCCCTCGACCTGGTGCGCTGCGGTGGCCGCGCCCCAGAGGAAGTTGCTCGGGAAGGTATAGTGTTTCAAAGGACGTCTCCTTCCTTTTGGGAAAAGGCGCCGCGTGCTTTCAGACAGGTGACATGCCCATTCGCCGCTTGCGCCCTGCCCGCGTCATTGGGCAAGCAGAGCCATCTGCCAGGCCGGCCTTTCTGGCAGCGTCAGAGCCAAATGTTTCTTGAGCCAGGCGTCGGCCAGACCAATCCACTGCGCGGCGTCGGCATCGATCTCGAACAACGAACCTGCCGATGCTTGGTCGGCCAGGCTCAGGCCATGGGGGCCCCGCTCGAAAATGTGCGCCTCGAAGGGGATGCCAGCCTGCGCCAGCGCGTTGGCCATGCGGGTGGTGTTCTCCACCGGCACCAACTGATCGGCCGCAGTCGCCCACAGGAAGGTCGGCGGTGTGTTTTCGCTGACGTGCAGTGCAGGGCTGACCGCGTCCAGCAGTTCCTTCGTCGGAGTCTTCGTCCCCAGAAAGGCGACGCGGGCCGCGTCTGCCAGGGACTGGGCCAGCGGGTCGGTGGTTTCGCCGAACATCAGATGATAGTTGCTGATGCCGTAGCCCAGCACAACGGCCGCGGGCTTGAACATAGCCGGCGCTGCGCCAAAGAACTCACAGATCACCGGGCTGTGCCAGTGGACCGCATAATTGGCGCAGTTGTGTGCGCCGGCCGAGAAGCCGCAGATGGCGATCCTGTCCGTGTCCAACAGCCATTCATCGGCATGGGCGTGAATGGTGAGAAATGCCTTGCCAATGTCCCGGATCGGCCCCGGATGGACGGAATTCGGGTTAACCTCCAGATTCGCCGGGGGCGGGAATTGCGCCGGCTTGCCGCGATAGTAGGTGGAATAGCGCAGCACGAAGGCATGATAGCCCATCGCGGCAAAGCGCAGCGCCACCGGCTCGCCCTCCCGGTCGGAGCAGCTCAGATAGGCGCCGCCGGGACAGATCAGCACCGCCGGCCGTTTCCGGCCGTTCAGCAGTTCGGCTGAATCGGCCAGGATGTAGGCGGTGAGGGTCACATCTTGTCGGTCTTCGTAAAGCGGGATAGTGCGTGTGATCATCGGATAGTTTCCTTGTGTCGGATGTCGGTTCAGAGGTTCGCCAGTGCATGGGCAAGTGCGGCGGGCAGATCGCCGGAGCCGGGGAACATGGCGAGCACCTGGCTGAACGGCAGCGTCTTTTCGCCTTCCAGAATGCCCAGCAGAAAGCCAGGAACGTTCTTCTCGGCAAACGTCGTCACAACGGCCGCGCGCGCGGCTTTGTCGGCCATGATTTCGCCCACCAGGTTATCGAGCGTGTAGCGCTGGCCGTCAGTCGGGTCCTGGCAGGGAACGCGCCAGCGCCAGGAGCCTGAGCCGACCTCGATCGGGGCGTCGGCGCTGCCGGGCAGCGTCACGCGCGCCGTTGTGTTGGGCGGCACGACGACGGCCAGCTCGAGCTGTTCGCCTTCGATCCGCCAGCTGGATTCGGCCAACCCGTAGGGGGTGCAATGGCGGGCGCGGGCATGGGTCAGGCCGCCGCCGGGCTGGGGACGAATCTCGATACAACGGTAGCCAGGCTCAGCGGGCGCCAATCCACCGACGACGCGGTGTATCCAGTCGGCCACCGCGCCCAGCGCGTAGTGGTTGAAGGAGGTCATCTCGCCGGGGTTGACCGAGCCGTCAGGCAGCAGACTGTCCCAGCGCTCCCAAACGGTGGTCGCGCCCAGGGTGACGGAATAGAGCCAGGAGGGGCATTCCTGCTGCATGAGCAGGCGATACGCGGCCTTGAGATGGCCGGTCTGGCAGAGCGCGTCGCAGAGCAGCGGCGTGCCCACGAAACCGGTGCGGATGTGATACCCACCCTCCATCACCAGTTCAGCCAGGCGCGCGCCGGCGCGTTGGCGTTGCTCAGCCGCCGGCAACAGATCGAAGATCAGCGCCAGCGCGTAGGCTGTCTCGGCGTCGCCGATCAAACGGCCGGCCGGCGTGACGTATTCGTGGGCAAAGGCCGCGCGTGCTTCCGCGGCCAGGGCCAGGTAGCGCCGCGCTTCCGCGTCGCGCCCCAGCACCTCAGCGGCGCGGCCGACGATCTCGGCCGAGCGTGCGAAGTAGGCGCTGGCGACAATGCGCTTGTCGGTGCGCGCCTGCCAGGGTTTGTCGGGCGGCGCTGTCGGATCGAGCCAGTCGCCGAACTGGAAGCCGCGCGTCCAAAGGCGCTGCTCACCCGCCACGGCAGCGACGTGATCCACCCAGGCAGCCATGCTTTCGAACTGATCGGCCAGGATGCCGGCGTCGCCGAAGCGTTGGTACAGCACCCAGGGCACGATGGTTGCGGCATCGGCCCAGGCCGCCGCGCCCATCGCCTCGCCCAGGGCGTTGGGCACGACCTGAGGCACGATGCCGCCGCTTTTGCGCTGCTCGATGGCCAGATCGGTCAGCCATGACTGAAGAAAACCGCTGACGTCGTAAAGGTAACTGGCGGTGGGGGAAAAGATCTGCAGGTCGCCGGTCCAGCCCAGGCGCTCATCGCGCTGCGGGCAGTCGGTGGGGACGCCGACGAAATTGCCGCGCATGCCCCAGACCACATTTTCGTGCAGCCGGTTGAGCAGCGGGTCGGAGCACTCGAACCAGCCCGTGCGCTCCATGTCGGAGTGAATCGCCACGGCCTGGATGGCGTCGGGCGTCAGGTCGCCAGGCCAGCCATCGACCTCGGCATAGCGGAAGCCATGAAAGGTGAAGCGAGGTTCCCAGGTCTCGACGCCGGCGCCAGCCAGGGTGTAGCGGTCGGTGGCCTCGGCCAGGCGCAACGGACGGGTACACAGCTCGCCATCTTCCAGCACCTCGGCGTGGCGTAGGGTCACGGTTTGACCGGCTGGGCCCTGCACCGTGATCGCCAGCCAGCCCACCAGGTTCTGGCCGAAGTCGAGCAGCGTGCGGCCGGAAGGGGACTGCCAGATCGACGCCGGTTTGAGCCGTTCGGTGCGGCGCATGGGCGGGCCGACCGGCGCAGTTAAGGTGGCCAGGTCCCGGGGCAGCTCCTGCACCGCGCTCCAGCCGTTGGCGTCGAAATCGGGCGATGACCAGCCAGCCTGCTCCAGCCGGGCGTCGTAAGTCTCGCCGTCGTAGAGGCTGTTCAGCAGCAGCGGCCCGGCGGCGGCGCGCCACGCCGTCGATTCCTCCGTGATGACGCAGTCGGTGGAGCCGTCAGCGTATTGGATCTCGAGCTGCGCCAGCAGCGCCAGCCGGTCGCCCCAGATGTTGCGCCGGCCGCCCTCGAAGCCGATGCGCCCGCGAAACCAGCCGTCGCCCAGGATCGCTCCCATCGCGTTGCGGCCTGGCTGGAGCATCGCCGTCACGTCGAAGGTTTGGACGCACAGGCGTTGGTCGTAGGCCGTCCAGCCGGGCGCCAGCACATGGTCGCCGACCACGACGCCGTTGATCTGCGCCTCGTACAGGCCGAGGGCGGTGATGTACAGCCGGGCGGTCTGCACGCCAGGGCGCACGTCGAACTCACGGCGCAGGTAGGGGGCCGGGTTCGAGCGGGCCGTCTCCTCCTCCCAGGCGGGGGAGATGAAACGAGCGCTCCAATCGGCAGCCTCCAGCAAGCCCGCTTCCAGCGGCAGGGGGGCGCTCCAGTCCGATGCGCTGCCGTCCTGCCCCCAGACGCGCACCCGCAGATTGACCCGTTGGCGAGAGCGCAACGGCTCGAACGGCCACGCCGCCAGCAGCGATTGACCGGACTCGACGCGGCCGGTCTCGCCCAGCACCTGGCCATCGGCGCTGAGGCATTCGATGGCGTAGGCGGCCTGGTGCCAGTTCGGGGCGCTGGTCTCGATTTGCCACGACAGGCGCGGGCGGCTCATGCCGACGCCCATGGTCTCACGCAGGTGTTCGATGCGCAGGCTGAGGTCAATGGACGGCGATGGGTGAGCGGTCATGGGTTTCTCCTGCGGGTGCATCCTGATAGAGGTGGCAATGCACCCAATGGCCAGCGGAGACGGCGGTGCGGGCGGGCATAGCCTGGCGGCAGATGTCCATTACCTTGGGGCAGCGCGCGGCAAAGGGACAGCCAGGCGGCGGATCGACCAGCGACGGCACTTCGCCGCGCGCTTGCACGGTGCGCTGGGCAAAGCCGGCCTGTGGGTTTGGCACGGCCGACAGCAACAGTTGGGTGTAGGGATGGGCCGGCGCCTGCATCAGCTCGGCGCTCTCGGCGCTTTCCACCATGTGCCCGGCATACATCACGATGGTGCGGTCGCCGATGTAGCGCGCGCTGGCCAGGTCATGGGTGATGTAGAGAAAGCCGATGCCGCGCTCTTCCTTGAGCCTTTCGATCAGGTTGAGCACGCCCATGCGAATCGAGACATCCAGCATCGAGATCGGCTCGTCGGCCAGGATGATGCGCGGGTTGACGGCCAGGGCGCGGGCGATGGACACGCGCTGCCGCTGCCCACCTGAAAGCTCGTAGGGATAGCGATCGGCGAAGTCGGCCGGCGGGTTGAGGCCCACGGTCGCCAGCAGCTCCAGAACCTGCTCCCGGATGTTGCCCGCTTCTGCGCGATGGATGTGGAGCGGCCGTTCCAGATGGTGACCGATGGTGTGCACCGGGTTGAGCGAGCCGAAGGGGTCCTGGAAGATCATCTGCACCTGGCGGCGATAGGCTGCCGACGCCTTGCGCGGTTCGGTCTTGAGGATATCCTGGCCGTCGAAGATGATCTCGCCAGCCGTGGGCGGCATCAGCCGGGTGAGCAGGCGGGCCGTGGTGGACTTGCCAGAGCCGGACTCGCCGACCAATGCCACCACCTGGCCGCGATCCAGCGTGAAGGACGCCTGGTTCAGGGCGTGGACGTGACGGCGACGCATGAGCCCACCCACGGGGAAATGCTTGGTCAGCCCGCGCACGTCGAGCAGCGGTTGGTTTGCGGCTTGCGTGATCATTCGTGGACTCCTTCGACCAGGTGGCAGGCCACCCAATGGGCCGGGCGCACCTGGCGCAGCGCTGGCTCAAGGTCACGGCAGCGCGCCTCGGCCAGCGGACAGCGGGGATGGAAGCGGCAGCCGGCTGGCGGAGCGGCCAGGTCGGGCGGGGAGCCTGGGATGCCGGTCAGCCGTATCTTCTCGCCGACCAGGGGCGGGAAGGATCCCAGCAGCCCCTGGGTATACGGGTTGAGCGGTTGGTCGAGGATTTCCTTGGCGGGGGCCAGCTCGACCAGCTTGCCGGCGTACATGATGCCGATGCGATCCGAGAATTCGACCATCAGCGACAGGTCGTGGGTGATGAAGAGGATGGAAAAGCCCATCTCCTGCTTGAGATGTTCGATCTGCTGCAGGATGTCCTTCTGCACCACCACATCCAGCGCCGTCGTCGGCTCGTCCATGATCATCAGCGGCGGCCGCAGGGCCAGGGCAATGGCAATCACCACGCGCTGACGCATGCCGCCGGACAGCTCGCGCGGATAGGAGTCCAGCCGGCTGCGTTCGATGCCGACCGTCTCCAGCAGATCGGCCGCCCGTTCGTAAGCCGCCTCCTTCGAGATCTGCTCGTGGCGCACGATCACGTCGGCGATCTGGTCCTTGATGCGCATCACCGGGTTCAGGGCGTTCAGGGCGCTCTGGAAGACCATGGAGACGTCACGCCAGCGGAAGGCCTGCAAGGCGGCCGAGTCCATGTCCAGCACGTCCTGGCCCTTGAAGAGGATCTCGCCGCCGGTGATCACCGCTGGCGGACGCAGCACGCGCAGGATCGAGTGAGCAATCGTCGACTTGCCGCAGCCGGACTCGCCGGCCAGGCCGAATACCTCGCCTGGCGCGATGGCGAAGGAGACGCCATCGACCGCCCCGACTGCGCCGCGCGGGGTGAGGTATTCAACGTACAGGTCGCGGATGTTCAGCAGAGGCTCAGTGGGCGCGCCGGATGACGGGCGTGGCTCGGACAGTTTGCGCGGATTGTTGTTTGAAGACATCCTTTAGATCCTTTTCCGCACGCAGGCGAGGGTTGGTGACTTCGTCCATGGCGTAGTTGATCAGCGACAGTGCAAAGATGACCAGGGCCACAGCAATGCCCGAGGGGACGAACGTCCACCAGGCGCCGGAAAGCAGCGCATTGCCGTTTTGCGCCCAGTACAGATTGGTGCCCCAGGTGACTTCGCTGATATCGGTCAGGCCGAGAAAACTCAGCGCTGTGGCCGCGCTGATGCCATAGGCCACGCCGCTGATGGCGAGACCCACGATGATGGAGGTCATGTTGGGCAGGATCTCGCGAAAGATGATGCGGGAATTGCTGTCGCCGCTGACCTTGGCCGCGGCCACGAAATCCTTTTCACGCAGCATCAGCGTCTGGGAGCGCACGATGCGGGCGGCAAAGGCCCAGCCGGTCAGCGTCAGCACGAAGATCACTGTGCTGGTGGCGGGGCGCAGGTAGCCCGACAGGATAATCAGCAGCGGCAGGCCAGGAATGACCAGGAAGAGGTTCATCACCAGGGTGAGCAAGTCGTCGGTCAGGCCGCGGAAGTAGGCGGCGCTCATGCCAACAACGATGGCGATCAGGGTGGTGAAGAAAGCTGTGCCAAAGCCGACCAACAGCGAGCTGCGCGCGCCCCACACCGTCTGCTTGAACACGTCCTTGCCCAGGTGTGTCGTGCCCAGGAGAAACTCAGACGACGGGGGTTGGTTGGGCGGGCCGGCGAATTTGTCGGGCGAGCCGGGGGCGATGATCGGCGCCAGTAAAGCGATCAGCAGGAAGAAGAGCAGCAGGCCAACGCCGAAGAGGGCCATGCGGTTGCCCATGACCTGGCGCAGCAGGCCGCCGCGCTTTTTTGGTTTCGAGGCCAGCGAAGGTTGAGTAGCGGTGGTCATCTGGAGTCTCCTATTCGGCCCGCACGCGCGGATCCAGGCGGGTGTACAGGATGTCGACAGCGAAGTTGGCAACCAACACGAAGACAGTGATCAGCAGGAACAGCCCCTGCATCAGGGGGTAATCGCTGTTCCGGACCGCGTTGACCATCAGGAAGCCTAATCCCGGATAGGAGAAGACCTGCTCGATCAACAGCAGGCCGCTGATAGATGCACCCAGGACGATGCCGAAAGAGGTGATGCTGGGCAGCATGGCGTTGCGGGCCGCGTAGCGATACATGACCCGCCGCGAGGACAGCCCTTTGGCCTCGGCCAGGGTGATGTAGTCCTCGCCCAGCACCGAGACCATCACGTTGCGCATGCCCAACGCCCAGCCGCCCATGGTGGTGAGCACCAGCACCAGCACTGGCAGCGTCATGTGCTTCCCCACGCTGAGCAGGAAGGGCAGGTTCAAGCCCGGCGTCAACGCCACATCGTAGGCGTGCATGGTCGGGAACCATTTGAGCTGATAGCCCAGATAATAGACGGCGCTGATGGCAATGAAGAAGGCGGGAAAGGCGCCGAACAGGATCATGCCAGGCGGCAGGGCTTTGGCCAGAAAGGCCCCGCGGCGCCAGGCGCTGTAAATGCCCAGCAGATGGCCAAGGGTGAAGCTGATGATGAGCGAGGTCAGGACCAACAGCAGGGTCCAGATGAAGCCTGTGCGAATCACCGAGATCACCGAGGCGGGGAAGCGGGTGTACGAGATGCCCAGGTCGCCGCGCGTCAACTGGCCGAGATAGTTCAGGTATTGCTGGAACAACGGCGCATCGCTCAGTCCCAGCGCTGTCCGCACTGCGTTGAGCTGTTCCGGCGTCAAGGAGACGCCAGGCCGCCCAATGATGGCTGTCGCCGGGTCGCCAGGGATCAGGCGGGGCAGGAAGAAGTTGATGGTCAGCGCTACGAAGAACGCTATCAGATAGAAGCCCAGACGGCGCAGGATGAAACGCATGGTGGTGCTCCTTGTTGCGAGATCGTGGCTGGCAGTGGGCGCTGGGTGCGGTTGTCGCCAACGGTTCAGTTTAGCAAAAGGGCCGTCCAAGCACATGGTTTGGACGGCCCTTTGCCGGCAGCAACTTATTTCGGCGCCAATTGGTTCAGCACCAACAGGATGTCGGCGAAGAAGGATGGGTTGGGCTGGGCAGAGGCATAGTAGTTATCCGCGGTCGGGAACCCGGTGAAATGGGTCGTGTTGATCAGGCCCATGCCGCCCAGCGGCGTCAGCGGCACCGCGGGAACCTCCTCGGCGAAGAGCGTCTGCAGCTCAAAGGCAATCTGCTTCTGCTCAGCCGGATCGACGCTGGATGCAAACCGGCTCAACAGTTCGTCGGCCTTGCCGCCGGCGTAGCGGGTGTAGTTGCCCTCAGCAGGCGTGCCTTCGGGCGCCAGTAGGTCGCTGGACATGGTTTGGCGGTAGAAGCGATAGGGCGTGGCGTTGCCATCGATGATGCCGAAGATCATGTCGAAGGCGCCGGTCTTCTGGGTCTGTTGCCATTCGGGGAAGTTCGGGTTGGGCTGAACGGCGAGCTCGATGCCGACTTCCTTCAGGTTCTCGGCGACAATCTGCATGTCGGCCATCCAGTTTGGAGCCGGCAATACCATGACGGAGTACTTCATCGGCTGGCCGTTGGCCACGCGGATGCCGTCAGCGCCGCGCGTCAGGCCGGCCGCGTCCAGCAGTTCGTTGGCTTTGTCCACGTTGTAGGTGGCCCAATCACTCAGCGCAGCGGGATCGTCCACCTTCCACGACTGGTAGAACTCGGTCAGACCGGTGACGTCGGCCGGCGACACGACGCCGGCTTCGCCGATCAGGGAGACCTGGTCCCGGTTGATAGCCATGCTGATCGCCTTGCGGACATTGGGATCGTCGAAGGGCTCGTGCTCGGTCATCATGGCCAGGATGCCCATGTTGGGGCCTTCCTCCAAGATGAAGTAGCGGTTGGCCGGATCCCGATCCACGAAGTTGCGCTGCGGATCGCCGATGGCCAGGTTGGACCAATCGATCGCGCCGTCGGCCATGGCCAGTGACATGGCGTTGGCGTCGGCGAAGGCCTTCCAGACGATGCCCTTGAAGGCCGGCTTGCCGGGCTGCCAGTAGTTCGGGTTCTTGCCCAACTCGTAGGCCTGGCTGGCGAAGGATGTGATCTGGGTGAAGGGGCCAGTGCCTACGGGGTTGTCATTGGTGAAGGCAACCACATCGGTCACATCCTTCCAGATGTGTTCGGGCACGATGTTCTGTGCGATCAACTCGTATAGGCCAGGCGTGTAGGGCCGGTTGAATTTGAACTCGACGGTGGCGTCGTCAACAGCCGTGATGCTGTCCACATAGGCCGTGCCGCCGACCAGCGCGGGCAGCACCGTGCTGTTGACTCCTGGCGCTGTCTTCAGCAAGTTGTAGGTGAAGGCCACGTCGGAGGCGGTGAACGGTTCCCCGTCTGACCAGAGCACGTCATCGCGCAGGGTGAAGGTGAGCGTGGTCAGGTCGTCGCTCCATTCGTAGCCGGTGGCCAGCCAGGGCGTCAGCTCGCCTGAGGCGCTGCTGTAGATCATCAGCGGCTCGTGGATGACGTTGAGGGTGCCCGGCAGCGAGGCGGAGACGAAGGGGTTGAAATTGCGCGTGAACGTGGGCAGATTCTGCTCGCCCATGGTCAGCACGGCGTCGGGGTTGGCGGCCTGGACTGGAGCTTGAGTGGCGTCAGTTTGTGTCTGGGCGGCCTCGGTGGAGGCAGCCTGGGTGGGCGCGGCCTCGGTGGAGGCAGCCTGGGTGGGGGCATCGGTCGATCCGCCGCAAGCCGACAGCAGAACGGAAACGACCAGCACAAGCGCGAAGACCAGATGGAATTTTCTCGACAACATGGTGATCTCCTTCAGGGATGCGTTCAGTGAGCGGGGGTTGGCGTACGTGTTGCGTGGATGGTCAGGTGGCTTTCTTCGTCGAACTCATCCTCCTGCCCGGCCAGGGTGGGCTTTGAGGCCATCGAGAAACATCCGGCAGATCTGCGAGAAGATCGCGTGCATGCTCAGGCCATACTCGTCTTCGATCTTGTCGCCCATCTCGCCCAGACGGCTCAGCATGCCGGAGTTGAAGTTGAAGATGGCCGCCAGGAGCAATTCGGGGTCGATGTCGGTGCGTATGGAGCCATCCTGCTGGCCCTGACGAATGGAGTTCAGCAGGAGTTGCCGCTCCTCCTCCAGGTTTTCGGTCAAGAGTTGTCGCACGGTCGCAACCGACCATTCCTTGGCGTACAGATAGTTGAACTCGGCCACAAAGCGGGCCTCGCGGCTGTTGTTGAGCAGGTGGTCGAAGTGCGTGGTCACAAACTGTTCCACCTGTTGGTAGCCGGTTCCGGTCAGCCCCCACACCGCGCGCTCGTCGCGCTCCCACCAGCCGCGGATAACGATTTTGAAGATCTCTTCGGCCATCTGTTCCTTGGTGGCGAAATAGCGGTAGAGCGTGGCGCGCGTCAATCGCGCCGCCTTGGCGATGTCGGC
This sequence comes from Chloroflexota bacterium, assembly GCA_029558955.1. Lineage (GTDB taxonomy): Bacteria > Chloroflexota > Anaerolineae > JAAEKA01 > JAAEKA01 > JAAEKA01. The sequence continues at coordinate 27,820 of JAKQCW010000184.1, read as the reverse complement.
AATGGTGACCTTCTCGATGCCTTGCTGAATGAACAGATTCTCGGCGACCTCAAGGATCCATTCTCTTTGGTTTTCGCGGTGGTTGGCGTAGATGCGTGTGGTCATGGGACAGGGCCGTGGGGTAAGTGGTTCGATGAGGGAGCAATAGGGAGGCGAACTGAATTTATACAACAAGTCTAATATTAAACAAATATGTCGTAAATAAGACTATGAGTATTAATTTGTATTGTACACGGTTTTTTGCAGGATGTCAATAGGCAATTTTTCACCTCCAGCCATGCCGGTTCTGGCAGACCTGGGACACGGAGTCGAACCTTTAGGCGAGTCGGCGCGTTTGAGTCGCATGGGCCAGACCCGTCTGAAGCCTCGACTCCACCCCCGAATTTGGAGTCGCTGGTGGGCCGGTTCTTGCTCCCGACTGATTGATTCGTTTCCCCCGCTGGTTTTCAGTTCCCGCCGGCCTGTTCTACATAGGTCCGCAACAGCGTTGTCTCTGTCTTTGCTGTGACTGTGAACTCGCCCAGCGCGGCCGGCAGCAGGCAGAAGCGCACCGCGGCCAGCGTCAGTTCGTTAACCGTCGCCTCTCCTTCGATCGCACCCCAGATCTCCAGGCTCTCGCCGGTGCAGGCGCCGCGGAACTGGCTCCCCGCGGCCAGTGTGACCCGCTCGGTGGTGAAGTAACGGTTGCGGCAGAGCAGCTCGCGGCGCAGGCCCGCCTCCTCGACCAACAGTGTGGGGGGAACGATCCGCGGCTCGACGCGGCTGAAGTCGATCACAGCCAGCGCCTGATCCACGTGCAGGGGGCGTCCCTTGCCGTCCGCGCCGACCCGGCCCCAGTCGTAGACCCGGTAGGTGGTGTTGGAGTTCTGCTGGATCTCGGCGATCAGCAGGCCGCCCAGGATGGCGTGCAGCGTGCCGGCCGGCACGCAGACGTGATCGCCGGCCCGCACCGGCAGGCGGTGCAGGAAAGGCTCCAGCCGGTTCTGCGCGATGGCCTGGCGAAAGGCCTCCGGCGTCGTGCCCGCGGCCACGCCCACGATCAGCTCGGCGCCCGGCTCGGCGTGCAGCACCACCCACATCTCGGTCTTGCCCAGCTCGTTGCCCTCATGCGCCTGAGCGTAGGCGTCGTCGGGGTGGACCTGCACCGACAGCGGCGCGGCCGCGTCCAGCAGCTTGATCAGCAGGGGGAACTTGCCGCGCGCCTGCGCCCAGGCGTTGTGGGTCCCGATCAGGTCGATGCCCAGCGCGGCGTGAACCTGGGTCAGCGGCCAGCCGGCGTAGACGCCATTCTCCACCGTCGCTGTGCCGTCCTCGTGGCCGGCGATCTCCCAGCTTTCGGCGATGACCCCCTCGGCCGGCAGCGCGCGCCCCAGCTTCGTCGCCAGGTTGCGCCCGCCCCAAAGGTAATCTTTGAGCACGGGGCGGAAGAGCAGGGGGTACAGGGTGGCTGTTGGCATAGCGAGCGGTTTCTCCCGGCAGAAGGGGTTGTGGCGTAACGAGTAATGCGTAACGAGTAATGCGTAACGAGTAATGCGTAACGAGTAATGCGTAACGAGTAACCGGAACCGATCTCCGCAATGTCAAAGGTCTCTCCGATTACGCAATACTCGTTACTCGTTACGCATGATCAGAACCGATTCCGCATCACCGAAGGTCTCTCCGATTACGCAATACTCGTTACTCGTTACGCATCACCGAAGAGCTCTCCGATTACGCAATACTCGTTACTCGTTACGCATCACCGAAGAGCTCTCCGATTACGCAATACTCGTTACTCGTTACGCATAATCAGAACCGATTCCGCATCACCGAAGGTCTCTCCGATTACGCAATACTCGTTACTCGTTACGCATAACCAGAACCGATTCCGCATCACCAAAGATCTCTCCGATTACGCAATACTCGTTACTCGTTACGCATAATCAGAACCGATTCCGCATCACCGAAGAGCTCTCCGATTACGCAATACTCGTCACGCCAAGACGCGTTCGATGACCTGCTCGGCCCGGCGCACGCCCGCCATCTGCCCCTTGAGCACCAGGCCCAGCCGGCGGATGCCCTCTTCGATCATCTCCGGCGAGGCGTTGGAGAAGTTCAGGCGCATGGTGTTCTTGCCCTGGCCGTCAGGATAGAAGGCGTGGCCGGGCACGAAGGCGACGCGCTGGGTGTCCACCGCGATCTTGAGCAGCTCGGCCGCATCCATTCCCTCGGGCAGCCAGGCCCAGAGGAAGAGCCCGCCGTCCGGCCGCGTCCACTGCACCTCGGCCGGGAAATGGCGCTCCAGCGCGGCCAGCATCACATCGCGCCGGTGCGAATAGACCTGGCGAATGCGGCGCACGTGCTGTTCCAGGAAGCCATCCTTGGCCACCTCGTAGGCCACCATCTGGACGAAGCTGCTGGTGTGCAGGTCCATGCCCTGCTTGGCCTGCACGCAGCGCTTGATCACATCCACCGGCGCCACGATCCAGCCCAGGCGCAGACCAGGCGCCAGCGTCTTGCTGAAGGTGCTGGTGTAGATTACGTTGCCTTCGAAGTAGCCATGCGCCTCACACGCCCGGCTCTCCAGATGATCGCAGTCCAGCACCACCAGCGGCGGCAGGTGGTCGCCCGAATAGCGCAACTGGCCGTAGGGGTCATCCTCGACCAGGGGGATGCCGTAGTGATCGGCCATCTGCACCAGCTTCATGCGCCGCTCCAGCGACAGGGTCACGCCGCCCGGGTTCTGGAAGTTGGGCAGGATGTACATGAATTTGGGCCCGGAGCGCAGCGCCTCCTCCAGCAGCTCGGTGCGCAGCCCATCCTGGTCCACCGGCACGGTGACATAGCGCGCCTGGTAGGCCGACCATGCCTGCAGCGCGCCCAGGTAGGTGGGGCGCTCGGTCAACACCTTGTCGCCCGGGTTGATCAACAGCCGGCCGATCATGTCCAGCGCCTGTTGCGAGCCGCTGGTCAGCAACACGTTGTCCTCTTTGGCCTGGATGCCATAGCGGGCCATCTGCTGCACGATCAAGCTGCGCAGCGGCAGATAGCCCTCGGTCGCGCCGTATTGCAGCGCCCTGGCGCCGAACTCGGTCAGCACCTTGTCCGCTGCCTGTTTGAACTCCGCCACCGGGAACATCTCTGGCGCGGGCAGCCCGCCGGCAAAGGAGATCACATCGGGCTGTTCGGTCAGCTTCAGCAGCTCGCGGATAACTGAGCTGCCCATACCTTCGGTGCGCAGCGCGTAGCGGTTGTGCCACGGAGTTGCCATAACATTGTCTCCTTGATGAACTAGAGCGCGACCGCTTCGGCGATGCTGGCGCCGCGGCGCAGGGCGTGGCCGTTGGGCCCCAGCCAGCGTCGATGGCGCTGCGGCAGGTGCGCGGCCAGCGCGGCTTCGATGGCCTCCAGCGGGAGCATGCCGGTGGCCTGCACCAGCGCGCCCAGCATCACCACGTTGGCCAGCCGCGCGTCGCCCGGCTTGCCCTCCAGCAGGGGCGCGGTCTCCTCCATGGAGATGGCATTGGCCGGCGCTGGCGTCACACGGATGTCGTCGCGCGCAACGGTGCGCTCGATCAGTGAACTGTTGTAGACCAGCACGCCGCCTGGCTTGACCAGCCCCTCGTATTTGTCCAGCGACGGCAGGTTGAGCGCAATCACGGCCGACGGGTTGCGCACCATGGGGGAGCCGATGGGCTCGTCGGAGATGACCACCGTGCAATGGGCGGTGCCGCCGCGCATTTCTGGGCCATAGGAGGGAATCCAGGTGACGTGTTTGCCGCTATCCATGCCGGCATAGGCCAGCAATTGGCCCGCAAACAGCGCGCCCTGGCCGCCAAAGCCGGAGATGATGATTTCTTCGTGCATGAGATGCTCCTGAGTTTCACGGGTTCAGTGGTGGGCGAGGAGGTGCAGGGTGTCGGCGTCAAGCTGCGGTACACCCATCATCCTTGCATCGTCGCATCCTGGCGTCCTTCGCCGCTCACTGGCCGCCGCGCGTCCTTTTCGTCAGGGGTACCACCGCGTCAGCAATGCGGTAGTCGCCCAGGGGAAAGACCGGGATCATCGCGTCTTCGATCCATTGCAGCGCGTTGGCCGGGGTCATGTGCCAGTTGGTGGGGCAGGTGGAGAGCACCTCGACCAGGCTCAGCCCCAGCCCCTGCATCTGCACCTGAAACGCGGTCTTGATGGCCGCCTTGGTCTTGTTGATGTTGGCCACGTTGTGCACCGAGCGCCGCACCACGTAGGTCGCGCCGGGGATGGTGCTGATCAGCTCCGATACCCGCATCGGCGCGCCGACCAGCTCCACATCGCGGCCATAGGGGCTGGAGGTGGTTACCTGGCCGGACAGGGTCGTGGGGGCCATCTGGCCGCCGGTCATGCCGTAGGTGGCGTTGTTGACGAAGATCACGGTCAGATTCTCGCCGCGGCCGGCCGCGTGGATGATCTCATTGGTGCCGATGGCGGCCAGGTCGCCGTCGCCCTGGTAGGTGAAGACGATCTTGTCGGGCTGGCTGCGCTTCAGGCCGGTGGCCATGGCCGGGGCGCGGCCATGAGGGGCCTCGCAGCCGTCGACGTTGAAATAGTTGTAGGCGAAGACTGCGCAGCCCACCGGCGCCACCAGGATGCTGCGGTCGCCGATCCCCAGCTCGTCGATCACCTCGGCGATCAGCCGGTGGATCAGGCCGTGGGTGCAGCCGGGGCAATAATGCGTGGTCGTGTTGACCAGCGCCTCAGGTCGTCGGTATACCACATCGTACCCAGCCAATTCAATAGAAGTCATTGCTTGTCTCCTCCATCACCTTCAGGCGCGGCTGGCCACCGCGGCCGCGGCCGCGTGGCGGTGATAGCCGTTGCCCGACTGATTGAGCTCAGGCTGGCTGATGGGCGGCGCCATCAAGCGGTCGATCTGCTCGTTGATCTCGTCGGGCAGTGGAATCATGCCGCCCATCCGGCCGTAGAAATCGATGGGCGCGCGGCCCTGCACGGCCGCCTGCACATCCAGCAACATCTGGCCGGCGTTCATCTCCACCACCAGGATGTGCTGCGTCTTGCCGGCCAGCTCGTACAGTCGCTGTTCGGGGAAGGGCCAGAGGCTGATGGGTCGCAACAGGCCGACCTTTTGCCCCTTGCGCCGCGCCGCCCGCAGCGCCGTCTTGCAGATGCGCCCCATCGTGCCAAAGGCCACCAGCAACAGCTCGGCGTCCTCGGTCATCTCCTCTTCCCAGCGCACCTCGTTGCGCTGCACCGTGGCCAGACGGGCCTGCAGGCGCAGATTGGTCTGCTCCAGCCCTTCCGGCGTCAGGTTCAAGGAGGTCAGGGTGCGGTGTGGGCGGCCCTTGGCCCCGCGCAGCGCCCAATCGGGACGTTGCGCCTCGGTCAACGTCTCGCGCCAGGGGGGCAGCTCCACCGGCTCCATCATCTGACCGATGGCGCCGTCGGCCAGGATCACCACCACGGTGCGGTATTTCTCGGCCAGCTCGAACGATTCGTAGGTCAGATCCACCGCTTCCTGCACGGTGGAGGGGGCCAGCACCAGGGCGTGGTAGTCGCCGTGGCCCAGCGATTTGGTCATCTGGAAATAGTCGCTTTGGCTGGGCTGGATGTTGCCCAGGCCCGGCCCGCCGCGCATGATGTCCACCAGCACGGCCGGCAGCTCGGTGCCGGCGATGTAGCTCAGCCCCTCGCTCATCAGGCTGATGCCCGGGCTGGAGGAGGAGCTCATGGTGCGCACGCCGCCGCAGGCTGCGCCGTAGACCATGTTGACCGCGGCCAGCTCGCTTTCGGCCTGCAGGAAGACGCGCCCCGGATATTTGGGCATCTCCCGCGCCATGTATTCCAGAAGTTCCGTCTGCGGGGTGATGGGATAGCCGAAATAGGCCTCCACGCCGGCGCGCAGCGCGGCCTCAGCGATGGCCTCGTTCCCTTTCCAAAGTTCTTTTGCCATGATGAGTTTCCTCCCCTAGGCCGCCAGAGCCATGGCCGCCGGCGCACGCTGCGCCTTGGCGATCGCAGGCAGGCGGTAGACGGTCAACACAGCGTCGGGGCAGATGACTGCACAGATCGTGCAGCCGGTGCATTTCCCCTCTGGGTCAACCAACAGCACCGGCCGATAGCCGCGTGTGTTGTAGGAATTGGCCATCTCCAGCACCTGCTGGGGACAGACGGTGGTGCAGAGCTCACACCCTTTGCACCGGTTGGTGTCGACGACAATAGTGCCTCGTGCCATTGCTTACCTCCACATCCATTGTGGTATTGCGGCCGCCATGGCCGCATCGATTGTTACGGAACAGGTTGGCGCGCCAGACTTCGACGTATCAGCGCGCCGGGTCGTTCTCTTCTGTCAGGGTCAACAGTTTTATCAGGCAGTCCAGCATATCGGTGATGGTGACCATGCCAACCAGCCGGTCAGCCTGCGCCACATCCACCACCGGCAGGCCGCCGATCTTGTGGCTGCGCAAGGCCTGCGCCGCCTGCGCCACCGGGGTAGCTGGCGTTACAGTGATCGGGTCGGGCGTCATGCATGACCTGACCTTGATCGCCTCCAGCAGGAACTCGCTGTACCAACGCTCGCGCAACACCAGCGGCGAGTTGGTCGCCTGGCGCAGGTCGCGATCGGTGACGATGCCCACCAGCCGCTCATCTTCGACCACGGGCAGGCGGCGAATGCCATGTTGGCGCATCAACTCGATGGCTGCACCGATGGAGCTGGTGGGGGCGACGCTGATGACCTCGGGGGTCATGATCTTGCCAATCAACATGTGGGTTATCCTTGAAAGCAACGCGTCTGGGCGGTGTGATCAGCCTGTGGCGATGGGCCGCGTTCAGACGTTGAGCGTCTGTCTGTGAGCCCATTATACCTTATTCTGGGCGGTTGGTACATGACGAGCATCATACTTTGGGCCGATTTGCCACGAATTTGGCCTCAGCCCACCCGCAACCATGCCACTTCACGGGGCCGGCGGCCGGGCAGACAAATCAGCCCTGAGGTACACACCTCAGGGCTGATTTGTCTGGAACACCGCCAGGGGTGGCGGGATCGTCAACCCAGATAATAGGTCAGGTGTTGCAGGTGAACGGTGGGATCGATCTGCTCCACGCGCACGGTGGAGGGCGCGATCAGCGAGATGGGCGCATAGTTGAGCAGCGCAACGACGCCGGCGCCGATCAGTGTGCTGGCCACCTTCTGGGCCGCGTCGGCCGGCACCGCGATGATGCCGATCTTCCAGCCAGCCTCACGCACGCGCGTTTCCAGGGTGTTCACGTCTTCGATCACCAGCCCGCCCGGCAGTTTTTGGCCGACCTTTTCCGGGGCAGCGTCGAAAACGGCCGCGACGCGGAAGCCGCGGTCGGCAAAGCCTTTGTAGCTGGCCAAGGCATTGCCCAGGTCGCCCGCGCCGACCAGCACCACGTCCCACATGCGATCGACATGCAGGATCTCCCGGAGATTGTCCTCCAGATAGCGAATTTCGTAGCCGGTGCCCTGCTTGCCAAACTCGCCGAAATGCGATAGGTCTTTGCGGATCTGTGCAGAGCTGATACCAAGGCGGTCGCCAAGTTCTTGCGACGACGTGATCTCGCGGTTGTCCGCCTTGAGAAAGGTAAGCGCTCTCAGGTAGATGGGCAACCGGCCAACGACGATGTCCGGAACCTGTCTGTCACCCATTGTGGTCTGCCTCCTTGTTTTGCGAGTTATTCAGTCCACCGGCTTGTCCGGGACTTGTGAAGTAACCAACGCGCATAATATCACGTTTGCTATGATTGTGCAACTTTCGACAAAGCGCCGTGCAGGTCATGACGGGCATTATGCAGGACTTGACTTTTCGTGTGACGTATGGAACATTGGCTGTCCAGTTGACTGACCAAAGGAATAACTGCTATGGAGGATACCACAGGCAAACCCATGCGTAGCTCAGCACTTCTGATCGGGATCATCGACCGGCCGCGCGCCGCCCTGGCCTACGTGCTGGCCCATCCCCGCTGGAAGTGGCTGCTGCCCGGGCTGCTCTGTCTGGCTGCCACAGCGCTGTTGCTGATGGTCAGCGCCGAGGAGCTGAGCCGGCAGGCCGCCCAGCAGCAGGCCGCCGCGATGCAGGCGTTGGGCGACCAGATGCAGACCATGACCGCGGCCCAGCAGGAGCAGATGCGCCAGCAGATGGCCCGCTTCTCCAGCCCGCAGTTCCTGGCCGCCACGACCTTTGTCACCGGCGCGCTGGGGCTGGTGGTCGGCTGGCTGTTCGCAGCAGGTCTGCTGTTCATCGGCCTGGCGATCGGCGGCGGGGAGCTCAAATACGCCCCGTTGGTTGCGGCCGTGAGCTGGACCTGGCTGCCTTTCGCGCTGCGCTCCCTGGTGGATGCCGGTTGGGTGCTGGCCACCGGCGCGGTGCGGGTCAACCCCGGCCTGAGCTACTTCTTCTCCACCGGCGACCTGGTGGCCGACGCCGGCAACCTACTCTGGCTGCTGGCCGGCCAGGTGGATCTCTTCTGGCTGTGGCATCTGGCGCTGATCTATGCGCTGATCAAGGCGGCGCGGCCGCGCGGCGGCGCCTGGGCTCTGACCATCGTCTACGCCATGGTCTATCTGGCGGTGCGCGTCGCGCCCAGCCTCTTGGCCGCCCGGCTCTCCTTTGGCCTGTAGCCCACGAAACGAGAACGAACATGCGACGACCGTTGACAATTGTTGCGATCATTGCCCTGGTGGTGGCAGGCAGCCTTCTGCTCTACCGTTTCACCGGCCAGGCCAAGGAGGCGCCGGCGCCCGACTACGAGACGCTGACGGTGGAGCGCGGCGCGTTGATCTCCACCGTCAGCGCCACCGGCGCCATCGAGCCTGAGGGCCAACGCGCCTTGATCTTCCGCGGCGCCGGCCGCGTCGGCGAGGTGCTGGTGGCCAAGGGGGACCAGGTGACGGCGGGCCAGGTGCTGGCCCGGCTGGAGACCGAAGATCTGGACCTGGCGTTGGCGCAGGCCGAGACCGCCCTGATCATCAGCCAAGCGCAGTTGGAACGTCTCAAGACCCCCCCGGAGGAGGTCGATCTGGCCGCGGCCCAGACCGCAGTCGCCAGCGCCGAGGCTTCGGTCGAAAGCGCCCAGGCCGCGCTGGCCAGCGCCGAGGCGGCTTACACCGCCTTGCAGACCGGCGCGACAGAGGATCAGAAGCAGGCCGCCGCGGCCAGCCTGGAGCGCGCCCGTGTGGTGCGCGACCAGGCTCAGGCGGCCTACGACCAGATCGCGGGGCAGCCCAACGTCGGCATGATGCCGCAGGCCTTGCAGTTGCAGCAGGCCACCATCGACTACGAGACCGCGGCCGCCAACTACCGCATCAGCACCGCGCCGGCCACGGCTGCCCAGTTGGCCTCCGGTCGGGCCCAGATCGCCCAGGCCAAGGCGGCCGTGGCCCAGGCTCAGGCCTCGCTGGCCCAGGCCGAGGCGAACCTGGCCAAGCTGCACGCCGGGCCCAGCGCCAGCGACCTGACCATCGCCGAGGCTCAGGTGACCCAGGGGCAGTTGTCGGTGGAGCAGGCGCAGTTGACGCGCAGAAACAGCGAGCTGGTCAGCCCCAGCGACGGCATCGTGACGGCGCTGAACGTGGCCGTGGGGGAGCTGCCCAGCGCGGCCCAGCCGGCCGCAGTGATCACCGACCTCTCAGGCTTCCATATCAACATCGGCGTGGATGAGATCGACATCGGCAAGCTGAGCCAGGGGCAGATGGTGCGTGTGACGCTGGACTCCGCGCCGGACGCCCAACTGACCGGCCACATTTCCTCCATCGCGGCCACGCCCACCAGCTCCGGCGGCACCGTTTCCTACGATGTGACGGTGGTGATCGATGAGACCGACGCCGCGCTGCGCAGCGGGCTGAGCGCCACGGCCAGCATCATCACCCAGGAATTGAACGACGTGCTCCTGATCCCCAACCGCAGCATTCAGATCGACCGTTCCACCGGTCGGGCCTATGTGGAGAAGCTGGTGGATGGCCTGCCAACCCGCACCGAGGTGCAGTTGGGCGCACGCAACGAGCAATACAGCGAGGTGCTCAGCGGCCTGAGCCAGGGCGACGTGTTGGCCATCCGCTCCGGCACCGGCCTGGACCGCCTGCGCAGCAGCATGTTCGGTGGATGAGCCATGAGCGCCGCAACGCCGCAACCAGTCATCGAGATTCGCAACGTCACCAAGGTCTACCGCATGGGCGACGTGGAGGTGCACGCGCTGAGCGGGGCCTCGCTGCAAGTCCAGCCGGGCGAGATGGTCTCCATCATGGGGCCTTCCGGCTCGGGCAAATCCACCCTGATGAACATCATCGGCTGCCTCGATCAGGCGACCAGCGGACAATATCTGCTGGACGGGATCGACGTCAACAGCCTGAGCGACGATCAGTTGGCTGGGGTGCGCAGCCGCAAGATCGGCTTCGTCTTCCAGAGCTTCAACCTCTTGCCCCGCACCACCGCCTTGCAGAACGTGGAGCTGCCGCTGGTCTACGCGGGGGGCAAGAACCGGCGCGAGCGGGCCGTGGCAGCCTTGCAGCGCGTCGGCCTGGGCGAACGGCTGCACCATCGGCCCAACGAACTGTCCGGCGGCCAGCAGCAGCGGGTGGCCATCGCCCGCGCCCTGATCAACGATCCGGCCATCATCCTGGCCGACGAGCCCACGGGCAATCTGGATTCCAAGTCCGGCGCCGAGATCATGGCCATCTTCCAGGATCTGAACGAGCGCCAGGGCATCACCGTGGTCTTCGTGACCCACGAGCCTGATATCGCCGAACACACGCGGCGCATCGTCCGCCTGATGGATGGCCAGATCGTGGAGGATGCCCCCGTCTTGCACCAGCGGCGGGCCGGCGAGCGGGCCTACGACAAGCGGGTGCGTGATCTGGTCGCCCAGGGCGAGGATCCGTCGATATGAACCTTGTAGAGTCCTTGCGTGTGGCCATGCGCGGCCTGTCAGCCAACAAGCTGCGGGCGGTGCTCACCATGTTGGGCATCATCATCGGCGTGGGCGCGGTGATCACGCTGCTCTCCGTCGGCCAGGGGGTGGAGAACCTGATCCGTGAGCAGTTGCAGGGTGCAGGCACCAACCTGTTGTTCGTGGTTCCGGTCAACGTCAACGAGAGCAGCGCCGGCCCGCCGGGCATGCGCAGCTTCGAGCCATCGCTGACTCAGAGCGACTACGCGGCCATCAGCGACCCCTTCAACGCGCCCCTGGTGGTCCGCGCCGCGGCGGAGGTGAACACCGCGGCCAACGTGACCTATCAGCGTAACAACCTGAACTTGCAGATCTCCGGCGTCACCAATGACTACCAGGATGTGCGCAACTCCTACGTGGGCGAGGGCAGCTTCATCTCCGATCAGGATGTGGCCGCCCGGACGCGGGTGGCGGTGTTGGGGGTGCGGGCCATGGAGCGGCTTTTCGGCGCCGACGAGTACCCCATCGGCCGCACCATCAAGATCGACAACATCCCCTTCGAGGTGATCGGAGTGATGGAGGAGAAGGGGGGCGGCGCATTCGGCAGCGAGGACGACCTGATCTTTGTGCCGCTGACCACCATGCAGGAGCGGTTGACGCCAGCCCTGCGCAACTCGCGCGGCGAGCCGCTGCTCTCGGTGATCTACACCCAGGTGGTGGCGGAGGAGCAGATGGACGAGGCGCGGCAGCAGATCGAGGAGCTGCTGCGCCAGCGCCACAACATCCAGTTCCGCGGCGACGATGACTTCACCGTGATCAACCAGGCTGATCTGGTGGCCATTTTCGGGCAGATCACCGGCGTCATCACCCTCTTTCTGGGCGCGATCGCGGCCATCTCGCTGTTGGTAGGGGGCATCGGCATCATGAACATCATGCTGGTCTCGGTCACCGAGCGCACGCGCGAGATCGGCATCCGCAAGGCGGTGGGCGCGCGGCGGCGCGACATCCTCTTGCAGTTCCTGATTGAGGCCATGGTGCTGTCGCTGATCGGCGGACTGATCGGCATCGGCCTGGGCTGGGCCGGCGCGGTGCTGATCTCCAACCTGCAAGACGATCTGACCGCGGTGGTGACTGCGCAGAGCGTGTTGCTGGCCACCGGTTTTTCGCTGGCGGTGGGCCTCTTCTTCGGCATCTATCCTGCGACGCGCGCGGCCGGGCTGAACCCTATCGACGCGCTGCGCTATGAGTGAGCCCGCGCCGCTGGGCTGAACCGTGGCCGGGCATGTTCAGCATCGTGCGGTGCAGTTCCAAAGACGGCCGGAGTCGAGGCTTCAGCCGGGTCTGGTCGATCTTGTGCAGGGTTCCGATGACGGCCGGAGTCGAGGCTTCAGCCGGGTCTGGCCGTTGTGCGCCGAACGCGCTGACCCCGCCCGAAGGCTCGACGCCGCCTCGGCAGCCAGCCTGTTTGGATCGCTGCGCCTGGTTTCATGGGTTTGCGCGTAGGGATTTCTGGGGTATACTCATCAAAACAGTTCACAATCTGTGCTGTTTTATGATCTAGCTCATACCTAATTTCACAAAGAGGTGGTATACTGACCCTGTCAGTTGAATAGTGTCGCTTGCGTTGCAGAGGCAGACCATGTAGGCCAGTCCAAACGGACGAACCGAAATGCGTCTGCCTTTGGCTTAAAACGGACATTTGACGCAGTGCGCCATGCGTAAATGGCGCGGACATTTGGGCATTCTTCGTGGCTACTCGGCCGGCGGGCACCCGTTGGTTGAGTAGCCTTCTGAGACGTACCGAAACCAACGTTTGGCCCGCCGGCGGGTGTGGGCACGTGGATTTCGATACGGCAGCCTACGCAATCCATGTGCTCGCACCCGCCGGCTAGACTCTAAAACCTGTCGGAGGCACTACACCATGGCTGGACTGGACCGCAAAGAGCTGAATCAGGTGTTGACCACCCTGAACAAGTACGCTGAGAAGCGCCTGACCAACGATTTCCTGTTGGAGCTGGACCACAACGATGAGTTTCCCCAGGAGGTGCTGGACGAGCTCTATCAGGACATCGGCCTGCATCTGCTCTTCATCCCCGAAGAGCTGGGCGGCATGGGCGGCGGCGCGTATGACATCTACCGCGTCTCCGAGGTGATGGCCAGCCTCGATCTGGGCATCGCCACCGGCGTCCTGGCCACCTTCCTGGGCAGCGACCCCATCACCGTGGGCGGCACCCCGGAGCAGCAGGAGCGCTGGATGGGCCGCATCGCCGAGGAGGGGCTGCTGGTGGCCTACGGCGCCACCGAGCCGCAGGCCGGCAGCGACCTGGGCAGCCTCAAGACCCGCGCCGTCCCGGTGGAAGAGGATGGCAAGGTGGTCGGCTACAAGATCTCCGGCCGCAAGCAGTGGATCAGCAACGGCGGCGTGGCCACTCTCTACACCATTCTGGCGCTGGCCCCCGGCGGCCCCACCTGGTTCGTGATCGAAAAGGGCGCGGAGGGCTTTTCGCAGGGCAAGCCGGAGGACAAGCACGGCATTCGCGCCAGCAACACGGCCGCGCTCTTCCTGGAGGATGTCTACGCGCCGGCCGGCGACCTGGTCGGTCTGGTGGAGGGGCAGGGTCTGGCCCAGGCGCAGGCCGTTTTCGGCTACACCCGCCTGATGGTGGCGGCCTTCGGCCTGGGCGGCGGCTGGTCGGCGCTGAAGCGCGCCATCCCCTATTCGCAGTTACGCATCCAGGGCGGCGCGCCGCTCAGCCAGAAGCAGGGCCACTCCCACAAGCTGATCGTGCCCAACGCCGTGCGGCTGGAAGCGGCCCGCGCCTACATCGAATGGACTGCGCGCCGCATCGACGGCGGCGAGCCGGACCTGCAGACCGAGGGCGCGGTGGCCAAGTACCTCGCCACCGAGGCCGGCAACAAGGCGGCCGAAGACTCGATCCAGGCCCTGGGCGGCTACGGCTACACCAAGGAGTACATGGTCGAGAAGGTCAAGCGCGATGTGAAGATCACCACCATCTACGAAGGCACCTCGGAGATCATGGAGTGGACCATTGCCCGTGACCGCTGGCAGTTGCACCTCAAGACCAAGGGCGCGTATTACAACGACTGGGCGGCCCGGCTGGATCAGCTTCAGCGCGCGGAGCCGAACAACGGCGCCGGCGTGGCCGCCATGGCCATGCGCGCGCTCTCCCAGGTGCTGGAGCGCAGCCGCATCGACCGGCTGACCCGCAACCAGCACATCCTCTTCCGCCTGGGCGAACTGATCGCCTACGCCGAGACCGCGGCCATCTTCGCCGAGACCGTCACCAGCCATCCCACCGAGGCAATCCCGCTGGACGTGCCCACCCGCCAGGCCATGGCCCGCATCCACGCCCGCGACGCAGCGCTGAAGATCGCGGCCGAAGGGCTGCGCTGGGCCATCGGCGCCGGCCAGAGCGATCCCAACCTGCCTCAGTCGCTGAACCTGCCCGGCATCTACGCCAGCCAGGCCGGTCTGATCGAGGACATGGACTTCGTGGCGAAGAAGTTGAACGAGGCGTTTCCGGCGGAATAACAGGGCTAATAACCATGACTGACACAGCACATCGAGCCATTGCCGTCGTAGGGCTGGGGGCGATCTTGCCTGATGCCCCCAACGCGCCGGCCTATTGGCAGAACATCAAAAACAAGCGCTACAGCATCAGCGAGACGCCCCCCGACCGCTGGGGCATCGCCGACTATTACGATCCCGACCCCAGCGCGCCCGACAAGACCTACAGCAAGATCGGCGGCTGGGTCAAGGGCTTCCAGTTCGACTGGAAGAAATACCGCATTCCCCCCAAGGTCGCAGCCGCCATGGATCAGGGCCAGCAGTGGGCCGTGACCATCGCGGCCGAGGCGCTGGCCGACTATGGCTACCCCGAACGGCCGCTGAACACCGAGCGCACCGGCGTGATCCTGGGCACCGCCATGGGCGGCGAGCTGCACTACCTCACCACCATGCGCATCCAGTTCCCCGAATACCGCAAGGCGCTGGAATCGGCCACGGAGTTCAGGCAACTGCCGCCGGCCGTGCAGGAGGCGATCCTCAGCCAGTGGTTCGAGCGGCTGGACGCTGTCATTCCCCCCATCACCGAGGACACCATGCCGGGCGAGCTGCCCAACATCGTCTCCGGCCGGGTGGCCAACGTGCTCAACCTGCGCGGCCCCAATTTCATCACCGACGCCGCCTGCGCCTCCAGCTTTGCCGCCATCAACGCGGCCGTGGAGCTGCTGACCTCCGGCCAGGTGGACGCGGTGATCACCGGCGGCGTAGACCGCAACATGGGCGCCAGCGTCTTCGTCAAGTTCTGCAAGATCGGCGCGCTGAGCGCCACCGGCAGCCGCCCCTTCGGCGACGGCGCCGATGGCTTCGTCATGGGCGAAGGCTCGGCCGCCTTCCTGCTCAAGCGCCTGGCCGACGCCGAACGCGATGGCGACAAGATCTACGCCGTGATCCGCGGCGTGGGCGGCTCGGCCGACGGCAAGGGCAAGGGGATCACCGCCCCCAACCCGCTGGGCCAGATCCTGGCCGCGCAGCGGGCCTGGGCCAATGCCGGGCTGGACCCGGCCACCGCCACCCTGGTGGAGGCCCATGGCACCAGCACCAAGGTGGGCGACGTGGTGGAGCTGGAGAGCCTGGCCGAGGTTTTCGCCGGCGCCCCGCGCGCCAGCATCGCCCTCGGTTCAGCCAAGGGCAACATCGGCCACCTCAAGGCCGGCGCCGGCGCGGCCGGCCTGCTCAAGGCCGTCATGGCGGTTCACGAGAAGGTCTTGCCCCCCACCCTCAACGCCGAAAAGCCCAACCCTAACGCCGATTTCACCAACTCCCCCTTCTTCCTCAGCCACAACCTGCAGGCGTGGAACGCCCCCAACGGCACGCCCCGCCGCGCCGGCGTCAGCTCCTACGGCTTCGGCGGCACCAACTTCCACGTGGTGCTGGAGGAATACGTGCCCGGCATGTTGCAGCCGGAGACGGCGCAGTTCACGGCGGTGGAGGTGACGCGCCCCAGCAAAACGCCGGCCAGCCAGGGCGACGGCGCGCGGCCGCTGGCCGTCCCCGCCCCTTCGAGCGCCAAGAAGCCGGTGCGCGGCATTCTGGCCATCGGCGCGGCCAACCCGGTCGCGCTGAAGGACCGGCTGGACGAGGCCTGGCGACAGGCGGAGGGCGGCTGGGCGCCTCCCATCGCCCCGCCCGACCCGGCCGAGCTGCGCCAGCCGGAGCGGCTGGTGATCGACTTCGGCGACCCCGGCGAGCTGCTGGAGAAGCTGGCCAAGGCCCGCAAGGCCGCCGGCTTCGACAATCCCCAGGCCTGGAAGGCGCTGGCCGCCCAGGGCATCTTCCGCGGCAGCGGCGCGCCGGCCGGCAAGATCGCCTTCCTCTTCCCCGGCCAGGGCAGCCAGTACACCAACATGGGCCGCGAGCTGGCCGCGCTGGATCCGGTGGTGGCCGAAACCTTCCGCGAGGCCGATGGGGTGATGACCCCCATTCTGGGCCGGCCGCTGACCAGCTACATCTTCGTGGACAGCGCCGACCCCACCGCCATGAAGCAGGCCGAGCGCGATCTGATGCAGACCGCCATCACCCAGCCGGCCATGCTGACCATGGACACCGCCTTCTACAAGCTGTTGGCCGAGTACGGCTTCCAGCCCGACATGGTGATGGGCCACTCCCTGGGCGAATACGGCGCGCTGATCGCGGCCGGCATCATGCCCTTTGCCCACGCGCTGGAGGCCTCGGCCGCGCGCGGCGCGGAGATGACCAAGGTCTCCATGGATGACAACGGCTGGATGGCCGCGGTCATGGCCCCCTACGACGTGATCATGCAGACCCTGAGCGAGATCGACGGCTATGTGGTGGCGGCCAACATCAACTCCTACAACCAGTGCGTGGTGGGCGGCGCCAGCAAGGCGGTGGAGCAGGCCATCGAGCGCTTCACGGCCAAGGGCTTCCAGGCCATGCGCATCCCCGTCAGCCACGCCTTCCACACCAAGATCGTGGCCCCGGCCAGCAAGCCGCTGCGCAAGGTGCTGGACCGGCTGAGCATCTCCGAGCCTGCCCTGCCGCTGGTGGCCAACGTCACCGGCGAGCTCTACCCCACCACGGTGGAAGGAATCAAGGATATTCTGGAGCTGCAGATCGCCTCGCCGGTGCAGTGGGTCAAGGGTTTGGAGACCATGTACCGCGAGGGGTGCCGCACCTTCGTCGAGGTCGGCCCCAAGAAGGCGCTCAAAGGCTTCGTGGACGACGTGCTGGGCAGCAAGCCCGACGTGGTCTCCCTTTTCACCAATCATCCCAAGACTGGCGAGCTGGCCAGCTTCAACCAGGCGCTGTGCGGGCTCTATGCCGCCGGCTATGGCGTGCAGGCGCTGGACGCTCAACGCTCAACGACGGTCAACGGTGGACAGAGTGTGCTGGCTGCCGTTGCGCCGGCCGCACCCGTGGTCACCGCACCTGCGCCTCCGCCCCCTGCGCCGCAGCTCCCTGACCGAACACCGATCACCGAACACCGACCCCCGGCTCCCGCCAAGGAACCTGTCATGTCTCAACCTTCTCTGCCTGCCGACGCCCTCAGCCAATTGGCGCAGGTCTTGCAGCAGGCCATGGCCAACGCACAGCCGGCGTCCCATCCGCAGCCGGCCGACCGCAACGATGTCCCGCTGGGCTCGGTGGTGATCAGCGGCACCGGCTTGGGCCTGCCTGGCCCCAACAAGCCGCTGATGGACCCCGACAATGCCCTGCGCATCCTGCGCGGCGAGCAGTTCATCGACCTGATCCCTGAGCGCTTCCGCCAGCGCATCCTGGACAAGCGCATCACCCGGCTGGTCAAGTCGGAGGATGGCACCGGCAGCTTCCAGGTGATCACCGACCCGGCCGATGTGCTCAAGCTGGCCGGCCGCTCCGGCGAATTCGACCTGGCCGAGGAGTACGGCGTGCCGGCCAAGCTGGTGGAGGCGCTGGACATCACCACCCAGTACGCCTTTGCCGCCGGCCTGGACGCGCTGCGCGAGGCGGGCATTCCGCTGGTGCAGACCTGGCGCAAGACCACCACCGGCAAGTATCTGCCCGACCGCTGGATGCTGCCCGAGGCGCTGCGCGATGAGACCGGCGTGATCTTTGCCAGCGCCTTCCCTGGCGGCGACCGCTTTGCCGAGGAGTTCAGCAACTACTACCAGTGGGAAAACCGCCGCATGCAACTCGCCATGTTGGAGGACCTGCGCGGCTACACCACTGACATGCAGACCTTGCAGGAGATCAACCGCCGCATCGGCGACCTGCGTGAGCAGATGGCGCGCGAGCCCTACACTTTCGACCGCCGCTTCATCTTCCGCATCCTGAGCATGGGCCACAGCCAGTTCGCCGAGTACATCGGCGCGCGCGGCCCCAACGCCCACGTCAACGCGGCCTGCGCCAGCACCGCCCAGGGCGTCGCCCTGGCCGAGGACTGGATCCGCAATGGCCGCTGCCGGCGGGTGCTGGTGCTGGGCGGCGACGCCGTCACCAGCGATCATCTGATGGAATGGGTGGGCGCGGGCTTCCTGGCCCTGGGCGCGTCGGCCACCGACGACCGGGTGGACGAGGCCGCGCTGCCCTTCGACCGCCGCCGCCACGGCACCATCCTGGGCATGGGCGCCTGCGGCCTGGTGGTGGAGAGCGAGGACACGGTGCGCGAGCGCGGCATGCGCGGCATCGTCGAGCTGCTGAGCAGCGAGACCATGAACAGCGCCTTCCACGGCTCGCGCCTGGATGTGGATCACATCAGCCAGGTGATGGAAAGCCTGGTGGCCGCGGCCGAGCGGCGCTTCGGCGTCAACCGCTACGCCATGGCCAGCCAGACCGTCTTCATGTCCCATGAGACCTACACCCCGGCCCGCGGCGGCAGCGCCTCGGCCGAGGTCATCGCCCTGCGCAACACCTTCGGCGACGCAGCCAGCGATATCGTGGTGGCCAACACCAAGGGCTTCACCGGCCATCCCATGGGCGTGGGCGTGGAGGATGTGATCGCGGTCAAGATCCTGGAGTATGGCATCGTTCCGCCGGTGCCCAACTTCAAGGAGGTGGACCCCGATCTGGGCGTGCTCAACCTGAGCCGCGGCGGCCGCTATCCGGTGCTCTATGCCATCCATCTGGCGGCCGGCTTCGGCTCGCAGATCGCCCTGACCCTGACCCGGCGCATCCCCGGCGGCTTGGACCGCATCGATGACAAACTGCGCTACCAGCACTGGCTGGACAGCGCCAGCGGCTACGACCGGGCCGAGCTGGAGGTGGTCAAGCGCAACCTGCGCGTCAAATCGCTGACCGGCCCCGGCCGCGCCCCCGCCCCCAGCTCGTGGCGCTTCGGCCTTGGCCCCTGCGTGCGCGCCGCGGCCCCTGGCGACAGCAGCGCCGGCGCCGCCTATCATCCGCAGCCCATGCCGGCCGTGCGCGAGCTGCTGGGCAAGCCGGTGAGCAGTGAACGGGCAGCGGTGAGCGCTGAACCGATGGCGCCCGCGCCCCGACCGGCGACTCCGCCTCCTCCGGCGCCTGTGACGCCCGCGGCGCCGCCGGCGGCCCCCGTCGTCACGCCGACCCCTGCGCCGGCGCCCGCCGCGCCCGTCGTCGTAGCGGCGGCTCCCGTCGTCATGCCGGCCCCTGCGCCGGTCGCGCCGCCTCCCGCGCCCGCGGCGCCTTCCGGCCCGGCTGTCGATGCCGTCGCCAGCCAGGTGCTGGGCATCGTGGCTGAGAAAACCGGCTATCCGCAGGACATGCTGGATCTCGATCTGGACCTGGAGGCCGACCTGGGCATCGACACGGTGAAGCAGGCCGAGACCTTCCAGGCCGTGCGCGAGGCCTTCGCCATCCCGCAGCAGGAGGGGCTGAGCCTGCGCGACTACCCGACGCTGGAGAGCGTGATCGGCTTCGTCCACAAGATGCGACCCGACCTGAAGGTCGGTGAACCGTCAACGGTGAGCGGTGAACGGCCGGCGGAAGAGAAATCCCAACCGGCTACCGATTACCGTTCACCGGTTACCGATCACCGTTCACCGGTCGCAGCCACCGTGCTGGAGATCGTGGCCGACAAGACGGGCTATCCCAAGGACATGCTCGATCTCGACCTGGACCTGGAGGCCGACCTGGGCATCGACACGGTGAAGCAGGCCGAGACCTTCCAGGCCGTGCGTGAGGCCTTCGCCATCCCGCAGCAGGAGGGGCTGAGCCTGCGCGACTATCCGACGCTGGAGAGTGTGATCGGCTTCGTCCACAAGATGCGGCCCGACCTGAAGGCGGGTGAACCGTCAACGGTGAGCGGTGAACAGTCGGCGGAAGAGAAATCCCAACCGGCTGCCGATTACCGTTCACCGGTCGCCGATCACCGTTCACCGGCCACCGATCACCGTTCACCGGTCGCAGCCAGGGTGCTGGCCATCGTGGCTGAGAAAACCGGCTACCCCGAGGACATGCTGGAGCTGGACCTGGACCTGGAGGCCGACCTGGGCATCGACACGGTGAAGCAGGCCGAGACCTTCCAGGCCATCCGCGAGGCCTACGATATCCCCTTCCAGGAGAACCTGGCCCTGCGCGACTATCCGACGCTGGAGAGCGTGATCGGCTTCGTCTACACCATGCGGCCGGATCTGAAGGCGGGTGAACCGTCAACGGTGAGCGGTGAACGGTCGGCGGAAGTGAAATCCCAACCGACTACCGATCACCGTTTACCGGCCACCGATCACCGTTCACCGGTCGCCACCATCGGCACGCTGGAGGATGCGGACAAGATGCCGCGGCGGGCGCCTGTGCCCAGCCTGCGGCCGATGATCGAACTCACCAAGCCCACCGGCGTGACGCTGGGCAGCGGCAGCCGCGTGGTGGTGATGCTGGACCGCGGCGGCGTGGGCAAGTCGCTGGTCAACCGGCTGGAGAAGCTGGGCGCGACGACGCTGACGCTGGAGCCGGGCGTGGCCACCGATGCGCTGGATGCCCAGCTCAAAGGCTGGCTGGCCGATGGGCCGATCCAGGGCATCTACTGGCTGCCGGCGCTGGACGTGGAGGCGCCCATCGAGGAGATGAACCTGGAGGAGTGGCGCGAGGCCAACCGGGTGCGGGCCAAGAACCTCTACACCGCCATGCGCGCGCTCTACGACGCGGTGGCCGGCCCCAACACCTTCCTGGTGTCGGCCACACGGCTGGGCGGGCTGCACGGCTACGGCGCAGCCGGCGCGACGGCCCCCCTGGGCGGCGCGGTCAGCGGCTTCACCAAGGCCTACAACATGGAACAGGCCCTGCGGCCTGAGGACGCCGGGAAGGGCGTGGTGGTCAAGGTGGTGGACTTCGAGGCCAGCCGCAAGACGGCCGAGCCGGCCGACGCCCTGATCGCCGAGACGCTCTACGACCCCGGCATCGTCGAGGTGGGCTATCACAACGGCCTGCGCTACACCGTCACCCTGGTCGAGAAGCCGGCCCGCGATGGCCAGCCCGGCATGACGCTGGATAACAACACCGTCTTCGTGGTCACCGGCGCGGCCGGCGGCATCACCAGCGCCATCACCACCGATCTGGCGGTGGGCGCGGCCGGCGGCGTCTTCTACCTGCTGGACCTGGTGCAGGCGCCGGCGCGGGATGACAAGTACGTCAAGCTCTTCCGCGAGGGCCGCGATACCCTGAAGCAGGCGCTGATCGCCGAGGCCAGAAGCTCCGGCGAGAAGGTGACGCCCAAGCAGATCGACGACAAGATCATGGGCATCGAGCGCGGCGAGGCTGCGCTGCGGGCCATCGAGTCGGTGGAGGCAGCCGGCGGCGTGGCGCACTACTTCAGCCTGGACCTGCGCGACGGCGACAAGGTGGCCGCGGTGGTGGAGGATATCCGCACCCGCTACGGCAAGATCGATGTGCTGCTGCACGCCGGCGGGCTGCTGATCGACCGCACCCTGCCCAACAAGGAGCCGCACCAGTTCGCCCTGGTCTTCGATGTCAAGGCCGATGGCTTCTTCAGCCTGCTGAAAGCGGCCAAGGGCATGCCCATCGGCGCCACAGTGAGCTTCAGCTCGGTGGCCGGGCGCTTCGGCAACAACGGCCAGAGCGACTACTCCTCGGCCAACGACCTGCTCTGCAAGATCAGCAGCAGCATGCGGGCCTGGCGACCGGAGACGCGCGGCATCGCCATCGACTGGACGGCCTGGGGCCAGATCGGCATGGCCTCACGCGGCTCGGTGCCGGCCATCATGGCCGCGCTGGGCATCGACATGCTGCCGGCCGAGGCGGGCGTGCCCACCATCCGGCGCGAGCTGACCTACGGCGGCACGCGCGGCGAGATCGTGGTGGCCGGCCGGCTGGGCGCCTGGATGGAAGAGCGCGATGCCACCGGCGGCGCGGACGTGGCCAAGATCAACGCGGCCCTGGCCCAGCGCCAGCCCCGCCTGCTGATGGTGGGCGAGGTCAAGGCGACCAAGCTCTACGGCGGCATCGAGGTGGAGACGCTGTTGAACCCGCACGAGCAGCCCTTCCTCTTCGACCATGCGCCGGACGCGGGCACGCCCTGGCTGCCCGGCGTGATGGCTACCGAGGCGCTGGCTGAGCTGGCCACGGCGCTGACGGGTCTGGCTCGGTCGGAGACCGGCCAGAGCAAGGGAGAGAGCGGTTGGCAGGTGGCCGCGGTCGAGAACGAGCAGATGATGGGCGCGTTCAAGTTCTTCCGCATGGAGCCGCGCTCCCTCTACCTGAACGCCACCCTCAGCCCGGCGGCCAACGGCGACCTGATCGCCCACGCCGTGCTGCGCTCCGTCACCAAGCCGGCCAAGGAGGGCCTGCCGGTGCAGGTCAAGGAACACTTCGCGGCGGATGTGCGGCTGACGGCAGCTCCGGCCGGGAAGCCGGCGCTGGACTTCCAGCCGCCGGCCGAGGCTGACCTGTCCATCCCGGCCGCGGAGATCTATCAGACCTTCTTCCACGGCCCGGCCTACCAGGTGATCGAGCGGGCTGGCGTGCAGGGTGGCCAGTGTGTGGCGCTGATGCCGCATGACCTGCCCCCCAACACCGCGCCGGCCGACGTGGAATCGCTGCTGGCCCCGCGGCTGGTGGAGCTCTGCTTCCAGGCCGCGGCCCTGTGGCACGTCAAGACCCACAACGCCATGGCCTTCCCGCTGGGCTTCGCCTCGGTGACGGCCTACCGTCAGCCGGAGGAGGCCGACGGCCGCCGCCTCTACGGCATCGTTCAGACCACCGACAACGGCGACACCTTCGACGCCCAGGTGGTGGACGAGGCCGGCAACCTGTTCGTGGAGCTGAAAGGCTACCGGACGGTGGGGCGACCTGGATGACAGCGCGACCGGGTGACAAGGCGGCAGCAGCTCATGCGGCTCGCCTTGTCACCCGGTCACTTCAGATCGGACATCGGTGCGCCGGGCGCACAACCGTTGATGAAAATGGCGGGCTCGGTGGCTGCGCATAAACCGACCCGAGCGGCTATTCAGGCGACAAAGACACAAGAGTTTCGTGACCGATGGCTTGTTGAGCTGTATGTGACCCCATGATCCACTGGCTGCTGCAACCCGCGGCTGAATGCCCGCAGATCATCCACGACGAGGCGCCTGGATGGCTGTTGAGCCCGGCGGAACGGGAACGCCTGGCGCAGTTGGCCACGGCCAAGCGCCGCGGCGAATGGCTGCTGGGCCGCTGCGCGGCCAAGCGGTTGGCGCAGCGCTACGTGGCCATGGAGACCGGCCAACAGCCGTCGCTGGATGCCCTGGTGATCGCGCGCGACTCGGAAGAGAGCGCCGCGCCGGTGGTGGTCTTCGACAGCCAGGCGACCCCCATGGACCTGCCGCTGGGCTCCCGCTGGGTCAGCGGCGCGCCGCTGGTGGCTGTGCCGGGGCGCCGGCTGGGCTACCCCGTGCCGCGGGTCAGCGGCATGCGCCTGCCCATCAGCCTCTCCATCAGCCACAGCAGCGAGATGGCGCTCTGCGCCCTCTACGCCGCGGGCGGCCGCTGGAAGTCGCCAGACCGGCAGACCTACGGCATCAGCCCCGGCTTTCCGCCGGATGGCCTGGTGCAGGTTGGCGGCGACATCGAGCGTGTGGCGCCGCGTTCGGATAGCTTCGTCGCGGCCTACTTCGCCGCCGACGAGATCCGTTGGGTCGGCCAGGCGCTGGGCGACGAGCAGGCGCTGATGACCACCGTCACCTGGAGCGCCAAGGAGGCCGTGCTCAAGGCGCTGCAAGTAGGCCTGACCGTGGACACGCGGCGGGTGATCTGCCTGCCGGCCACCGGCCTGGAGCTGAACGCCGAGGTTGAGCCTGGCTGGAGCGAAGTACACGTCTTGCTCGACCCCGAACTGTTGTCGGACGCGCTGAGTCGGGCCGGCCGCCTGCCGCCGACCGACGCACTTGATTGGCAGATTCGCGGCTGGTGGCGGCGCGCCGGCCGCTTTGTGTTGACACTGGCTGCTCTACATGTTACAGGAGGACCCTACTTTGGCCGCTGAGATGGAAACCTATATTCAGAAGCTGCGCGAGCGTCGGCAGATTGCCAACGGCTCGGCCAAGGACGTGGAGACCCAGCACCGCAAGGGCCGGCTGACCGCACGCGAGCGCATCGATGTGCTCTTCGACCCTGGCACCTTCACCGAGATCGACACGCTGGTGCTGCCGCGTTTCGAGAGCTACATGGGCGGCAAGGGCTCGCGCTACGGCGATGGCGTTGTCACCGGCTTTGGCCTGGTCAATGGCCGCCATGTCTTCGTCGCGTCGCAGGACGCCAGCGTCATGGGCGGCTCGCTGGGCGAGATGCATGCCAACAAGATCGTCAAGGCCATGCGCATGGCCCTGACCTACGGCGCGCCCTTCATCGCCATCAACGATTCCGGCGGCGCGCGCATCCAGGAAGGGGTGGACAGCCTGGGAGGCTACGCCCGGCTCTTCGACGCCAACTGCGAGTCCTCCGGCGTCATCCCGCAGCTTTCGGTGATCATGGGTCCCTGCGCGGGCGGCGCGGTCTATTCGCCGGCGCTGACCGATTTCGTCTTCATGACCGAGAACAGTTACATGTTCATCACCGGCCCCGACGTGGTGCGCGCCGTGATGCAGGAGGACGTCAGCCAGGAGCAACTGGGCGGCGGCCTGGTCCACAGCCGTGAGAGCGGCGTCAGCCACTTCCTCTCCAAGGATGACCACGAATGCCTGGCCCTGGTGCGGGAGCTGCTCAGCTATCTGCCCTCCAACAACCAGGACGATCCCCCCTACGTGCCGCCGCTGGACGACCGTGACCGGCGCTGCCCGGAGCTGGAGCATCTGGTGCCCACCGACCCCTACAAGCCCTACGACGTGCGCCAGGTGATCAGCAGCGTCTTCGACGACGGGCGTTTCTTCGAGGTGCATGCGCTGTGGGCGGAGAACATGGTGGTGGGCTTTGCCCGGCTGAACGGCTACGTGGTGGGCATCGTGGCCAACCAGCCGCGGGTGCTGGCCGGCTGCATCGACATCAAGGCTTCGATCAAGGCCGCCCACTTCATTCGCACCTGCGACGCCTTCAACGTCCCCATCATCACCTTGCAGGACGTGCCCGGCTTTCTGCCCGGCACCTCGCAGGAGTACGCCGGCATCATCCGCAACGGCGCGCGCATGATCTACGCCTACAGCGAGGCCACCGTGCCCAAGCTGATGGTCATCCTGCGCAAGAGCTACGGCGGCGCCTACTGCGTCATGAGCAGCAAAGGGCTGCGCGGCGACCTGCTCTATGCCTGGCCCAACGCCGAGATCGCGGTCATGGGCGCGGCCGGCGCGGTCAACATCCTCTTCCGCAAGGAGGTTTCCAGCGCGCCCGATCCGGAGGCCAAGCGGCTGGAGTTGGTGGCCGACTACGAGGAGAAGTTCAACAATCCCTACGTCGCCGCGGCCCGGGGCCTGATCGACGACGTGATTGAGCCGCGCGACACCCGCCGCATGTTGATCCGCGCCCTGGAGGTCACCTTGCAGAAGCGCGAGCGGCACGTGCCCAAAAAGCACGGGCTGTCGCCGGCCTAGCGGGCCACAGGAGCTGCGAACATGTTCAAGAAAATCCTGATCGCCAACCGCGGCGAGATTGCGGTGCGGATCGTGCGGGAATGCCGCGACATGGGCATCTGGACGGTGGTGCTCTACGAGGCGGCTGACCGCGATTCGCTCCACGTGCGTCTGGCCGACGAGTGCGTCGAGCTGCATTCCGAGCTGGGCTACATGGACGGCGCCCAGATCATCAAGATCGCCCAGCAGACAGGCGCCGAGGCGATCCATCCCGGCTACGGCTATTTGGCGGAGCATTGGGAGTTTGTGGCGGCGTGCGAAGAGGCAGGCATCGTCTTCGTGGGCCCATCCAGCGACGTGATGCGCGCCGTGCGCATGAAGATCGAGCTGCTGGAGCGGGTCAAGGCCGCGGGCTTTGCCACCACCGAGCATTCTTCGGTCCCCTTCCGGGCCCATGAGCAGGAGCTGTACCAGGCCGAGGCGGCCGCGCTGGGCTTTCCGGTGGTGGTCAAGGCGTGCAGCGGCGGCCGCGGCCGCGCCGCGCGCCTGGTGCGCCAGCCGGAGGCGCTGGACAAGACCGTGCAGCAGTGTGGCAGCGAGGCGCGCCTCATCTTCGGCGATGACAGCCTCTACCTGGAGCGCGCCATTCTGCCGGCCAGCTACATCGACGTGCAGATCCTGGGCGACCACTACGGCAACATCATCCACCTGGGGGAGCGGGATGGCTCCATCCAGCGCAACAATCAAAAGCTGGTCTGCGAATCGCCGGCGCCCGGCCTGACCCAGGCGCTGCGCGCTCGGCTGCACGACACGGCGGTGCAGATCGCCCGGTTGCTAAACTGCAACAACGCGGTGACCATCGAGTTCCTGCTGGACCAGGATGGCACCTTCTACTTCA
The DNA here is from genome assembly GCA_029558955.1 of Chloroflexota bacterium. Lineage (GTDB taxonomy): Bacteria > Chloroflexota > Anaerolineae > JAAEKA01 > JAAEKA01 > JAAEKA01. The sequence goes on along the minus strand of JAKQCW010000184.1, from coordinate 1,050 downwards.
CCGAGATCAAGGGCCGCATCACCGTGGAGCATCCGGTGACAGAGATGGTCACCCGCCGCGACCTGGTGCGCGAGCAGATCGAAATCGCCGCGGGCAAGCGGCTGTCCATGCGTCAGGAGGATGTGCGGCTGCGCGGCGCGGCGATTCAGTGCCGCATCAACGCCGAGGATCCCTGGAATCACTATCTGCCCAGCCCCGGCGTGTTGCAGCACTTCCGGCTGCCCGGCGGCCCGCGCGTGCGCGTCGACACCTATGGCCACAGCGGCTGTCCGGTGCCGGTGCGCTACGATCCGATTCTGGCCAAGGTGGTGGTCTGGGGCGAGGATCGGGCGGCCGCGCTGAAGCGCATGGAGCGCTCGTTGCAGGATTTCGTCATCACCGGTGTGCACACCAATCTGCCGCTCTTCCAGCTCATCATGCAGGACCCGGATTTCCTGAGCGGCGCCTACACCACGGAGTTTCTGCGGCGGAGCATTCTGTCCAGCGTGGCCAATCTGTCCGACGCGGTGGCGCGCGATCTGGCCGTGGCCGCGGCGGTGGCCTATGCCGTGCGCATGCAGGGCCGCCAGTCGGTGACGCCGCCGCAGTTCCTGCGGGGATGGCATCGGGCCAGCCGCCAGTTGCCAGGTTGAGCAAGGAGTGAACTATGATCAAAGTCAATGTTCTCATCGACGGCAGGCCGTTCGAGGTGGATGTCTCCGGCGCCAGCGGCGTTGCCGGCGCCCTGTCAGTCACCTGCGACGGCGAGACCCTGGATGTGACGGCGCCGACGGTGACCCAGCCCGACCAGATGGAGTGGATCATCGTCAACGGCCGGCCCTACGAGATTGCAGTCGATGCCAACCTGCGCTGGATCAAGTCGTCTGATGGCATGCATCGCGTCGAGGTGCAGGACCGCACAGTGGCCATCGTGCGGCCGGTCAGCGGCGATGGCCGCATCAAGGCGCCGATCCCGGGCCTGATCACGCGGGTGCTGGTGCAGCAGGGAGACCAGGTGGAGGTGGGCCAGCCGGTGCTGCTGCTGGAGGCCATGAAGATGGAGAACGAGAT
>JAKQCW010000182.1 GCA_029558955.1 Chloroflexota bacterium | reverse complement strand
CGCCTGCCACGGCACCACCTGCTCCATCTCCGCCAAAAACACCTCGCGCCGCGTGCGCTTGCGGCTCCCCAGACCCTCGGCATCACCGAACGACAGCTGCATCGCACTCACCCCGATCACGGTGAGGCATTGTCGCGCAATCGGGCGGAGTTGTTCAGACCTTCCCTAACCGTACTGGGCCTATGGGCATGGTCAAAGGCATCTTCCGATCCGGCCCGCGTTCGGCTAGTGCGGAGCCGTTTGTTGCACTTCGGCGTCGCGTTCTTGCTGGCCTTGGCGGCGGCGTCGGCCTTGAAGTGGTGGCTCGACTTTCCGCGCCCGCATGCGGTGCTGGGCGCAGCGGTGCATGTCATCGGCGCTGTGGAGCTGCATTACAGCCTGCCCAGCGGGCACGCGACCTACGCGGCGCTGGTGGCCGCTGCGTTGTGGCCGCTGCTGGCCTGGCGCGGTCGCGGTTGCCTGTTGATGTATGCCGCCCTGGTTGGCTGGTCACGCATGGCGGCAGGTATGCACTTCCCGGGCGACGTGCTGGCAGGCTGGGGGCTGGGCTTGGGCTGCACCGTGCTCTCGCGGTGGCTGATCTCGTTCGCCACTGCGGCGCGCGCAAAGGGGCTGCTCGCGCCGGCCTTGCCGTGGTACGGGGTGGCTGCGGCAGCGGTTGCTGCTGATCAGGCAGCCAAGCTCTCGATCGAACGGGCGTTCGTCTATGGCAAACAGGTCGAGATCACGCCGTTCTTCAACCTCGTGCATGTGCTCAATCCGGGCGCCGCGTTCAGCTTTTTGGCCGGAGCGAGTGGCTGGCAACGTTACTTCTTCATCACGTTAGGACTGCTCGTCGCGGTCTGGCTCATCCGACAACTGAAGCAGACGCTGCCGCGCTTCGAAGCCGTCGGCTACAGCCTCATTCTTGGCGGGGCACTTGGCAACGTGGTGGATCGCCTGCTGCGCGGTCAGGTTGTGGACTTCCTCGACTTCCACTGGCAGGGCATGCACTGGCCCGCGTTCAACCTCGCCGATGTTGCGATCTCCATCGGAGTCGGCTGTTTGATCGCTAGGTTCCTTGAAATTCGAGACAAGGGTAACAAGGGTAGATTGTTGTCAGGATGAGCTGCGACGCAGGCGCTGCGCGACTCCGGCAACGGGATCGACGACGGGTTGCTGCAATACCTGTCGCCGCTGGGCTGGGAGCACATCAATTTGATCGGCGACTACGTATGGCGGCAGAGCCGGAGGGCCGAAGACGTGCAGTTCCGGCCGTTACGCATCAATGGGAAGGCCAGCGCATCAGTCAGGACACCAAGCGCGCTCGTCGGGCGAATCTTGCCTGGGTGTCCGACAAGGTAGCGTTGCGGCGGAGCAGGTAAGCCATCACGATCATTGGTGCGCCGGCCAGCGGCCGTACGGCGATGCCTCGGCGTAGGTAGCTCGCCAGTCTCGCGGCAGGCGCAATGGCGATCCCGTACCCGGCAGCAACCAGCGTCATCGCCACATCGAATGTCTCCACCGTTTGCTCCCGCTCCTGCAGCGCGTTTTCGAACACGCGCTGCACGGTCACGCGCCATGGTTCATCGGCCGTGGACTGCGAGCAGATCAAGGGCTGCTTGAGCACTTCCTCGCACGGCACTTCACGGTAGGCCAGCAGGTGGGAGCGCTTGGCCACGGCGACCGCCAGCGTGTCATGCCACAGCGGCTCGCATATCCAGCCAGCCCACTGCCAGTCAGCCGCAGACAGGGCGAAATCGAAGGTATCCCCCGGCAGCTCCGCGCCTCGCACCGTATC
>JAKQCW010000170.1 GCA_029558955.1 Chloroflexota bacterium | reverse complement strand
GGTGATTGTGGCCGTAGCAGACCAGATCGAACTGGCCCGACTCGGCCAGGCGACGGGCGATCTCCGGGTAGTGGTTGACCGCCACCAGCCGGCCGTCCAGGGGCAGCTCGGCATATTGGCCGTACAGGGTGACATTGCCCGCGGCCTGGGCGTTGAGCTGCAGCAGGCGCGGGTCGCCGTCGTTGTTGCCCAGCACCGCATGCACCGGCCCGGCGAAGCCCTCGCCGATCTGGCTCAGGGTAAAAGGCGCGCAGAAGTCGCCGCAGAAGATGAGCTCCTGCGCGCCGGCCGCCTGCACCTGCGCCAACGCGTCGGCCAGGTTCCAGATGTTGTCGTGGATGTCCGATAGAACCGCGATTATCATGGGCTTGCTTTCACCTCCTGGGGTTGGCCATGCTATAATCACCGCATGACCACCTATCCGTCATCGACGCCGCCGCGCAGATCCGGTCACAGCGGACTGTGGGCGGCCATCACATTCGTTCTTTTGCTCACGGCCTGCCTGGCTGGCCTGGCGCTGGTGATGTCCGGCGGCCGGCTGCCGGAGCTGGGCGACGCGGCCTCGTGGACCCCGCCGCCGGAGGGGAGCTCCGCCGCGGCCGTGGAGGCCCCAGCGCCGGCCGGCGGCGCGACCTTCGCACCGGGCGATGCAGTGCGCAACGCCAACGCCGGACCGGTCAACCTGCGCCAGAGCGCGGGCTATCAAAACAAGCCGGCCGGCGACGTCATCGCTGTCGTGCCGGCCGGCCAGGTGGGCGAGATCACCGGCGGCCCGCAGGAGGCCGACGGGCTGATCTGGTGGCAGGTGCGCTTCGACGGCCTGCTGGGGTGGATGGCCGAACGCAGCAGCCAGGGTGTGACCCTGCTGGACCGACCGTAGGGCATAGCCACGCCCCGTCCACCGCTCGCCGCTCTGGCCGGTCTCCGACCGAGCCAGTCCGCGCCGCTCACCGCTCTGGCCGGTCTCCCGACCGAGCCAGCCCAACCGCCGCTCTGGCCGGTCTCCGACCGAGCCAGTCCGCGGTTATTTCCCGATCGTTTCCTCCTTGCGTCTCTCCTTCTCCAGCTCAAATCTGAGCCTTTCCAGCTCCAGCCGTTGGCGTTGCAGATCGACCTCGGCCTCGCGGGCCTCGCGCGCCTCGCGGCGCCAGGCCATCAGGTTGGTGGAGAGCAGGCCGATCAGCGAGACGACGGTGGTGGCGGTGGAGAGGATCAGCGCCAGGTTCGACTCACCCTCGTCTGCCGACAGCGGCGAACGGCCGCCGTTGGCCCAGGTCATGATCAGCAGGGCGGCCAACGCGACCAACGACAGGCCCAGCGCCAGCCCAAAGGCCCAGGCTGCGCCGCGATAGGCCAGGCGACGCTCCGGCTGGGCCGGGCTGGCCGGCGGGCGGGTGGATCTGTCAGCCATGAGCTATACCCGTCTTACCAGCCAGCTCTGGGAGGAAACCCAACAGTCGCTGGGGCAGTAGAAGGGGCAGACGATGCGATACCAGTAGCCGTCGGCGCTGACCCCCGTCACCTGCACCACCTGCCACGGCGCGAGCTGTCCCACCACGGGGAAGCCCATGCCCGGCCCGCTGCGCACGTTCACCACCCGCAGCGCCTGCACCTGGGAGACGGGCGGCGTGCAACTGGAGGGCCAGCCAGAGCAGGGAGGTGGAGGAGGCGGCGTGGGCGGCGTGCAACTGGAGGGCCAGCCGGGGCAGGGGACAGGCCAGGGTTCCAGGCTCCACACCGGCCGGACGTAGCTGGACGAGCCGGTGATCCAGCAGGTGACCATGCCGCCGCTCTGACAGGCGATCTGGTACCAGCCGTTGGCGCTCCTGCTCAGCACCTGCACGATCTGGCCGGCATAAACCCGGCCGATCACCGGGAACTGCGTGCCTGGCCCGCTGCGGATGTTGACATTGGTCAGCGCCTGGGCGTAGGGCGGGACGCCGTAGCTCTGCCCGGTCGACGCCGCGGCCGGGCTGGCCGCTGGCAGCAGCAGGGCCGCCAGCAACAGCAGGCTCAACAGAACCAGCGCCGGCGTGCGACGCCGGCCAGCGATGCGATTTCCCATCATGGTTGCCTCCTTGTCAGATTGAATGGTAACGACTTGTCAACTCTCAAGACGTGTCAGCCGGTATCGCTGTCACGCTGCGCATCCTGGAATTGTTCAGCCAGCTCCGCCAGCTCCTCCAGCCAGAGGGCCGCGCTGGCATCGCTGGGCATGCGCCAGTCGCCGCGCGGGGAAAGGGCCACCGAGCCGACCTTGGGGCCGTCGGGCATGGCTGAACGCTTGAACTGCTGGCTGAAGAAACGCCGGTAGAAGAGCTCCAGCCAGTGCAGCAGCGCCTCATCGGCATAGGCGCCGGCGAAGGCCTGGCGGGCCAGCACGAAAACCTTGATGGGAGAAAAGCCGCAGCGCAGCACCTGGTAGAGAAAGAAATCATGCAGCTCGTAGGGGCCGATGGTCTCTTCGGTCTTTTGCGCCAGCGCGCCATCGGCGGCCAACGGCAGCAGCTCCGGCGTGATGGGAGTGGCGACGATGTCGCGCAGCACGGCCGCGGCTCTGCGACCGCTCCACTCCTCGTCGGCCACCCACTCGATCAGGTAGCGCACCAGCGTCTTGGGCACCCCCGCGTTGACGTGGTACATGCTCATCTGATCGCCGTTGTAGGTCAGCCAGCCCAGCGCCAGCTCCGACAGGTCGCCGGTGCCCACCACCAGCCCCCCCACCTGATTGGCCACATCCATCAGAATCTGCGTGCGCTCGCGAGCCTGGGCATTTTCGTAGGTAACGTTATGTAAATTCTCGTCGTGGCCGATGTCGCGAAAATGCTGGCGCACGGCCGCGTCGATCGGAATGGTGCGCAGCGTCACCCCCAGCGCCTCGGCCAGCAGGACCGCGTTGTCCCGGGTGCGCTGGGTGGTGCCGAAGCCGGGCATGGTGATGGCCACGATGCCGGCGCGCGGCAGCTTCAGCAGATCGAACGCGCGGGCCGTCGCCAGCAGCGCCAGCGTCGAGTCCAGGCCGCCGGAGACGCCGATGGTCACCCGCTCTGCGCCAGTGTGCCGCAGCCGCCGGGCCAGGCCGGTGGACTGGATGGCGAAGATCTCGCGGCAGGAGGCGGCCCGGCGCGGCAAATCGGCCGGCACGAAGGGGGTGCGGCTGAGCTGTGGGCGGATCAGCGTCAGACTCGACAGGTTCTCGACAAGCGACGGCGTCTCGATGCTGTCAGCCAGACTGAAGCCCACGACGCGGAAGTCCCGACCGGCCGGCGCGGCGGCAAAGGCGCTGTTGCGCAGCCGCTCATGCTCCAGGCGCTGGATATCCACATCGGCCACGGCCATCTGGGTGTCGAACTGGAAGCGCTCTGTCTCGGCCAGCAGCGCGCCGTTCTCGGCGATCAACGAATGCCCGCTCCAGACGACGTCGGTGGAGGACTCGCCCGGACCGGCGCCGGCGTAGAGGTAGGCCGCCAGGCAGCGGGCCGACTGCTGGCGCACCAGCTCGCGGCGATAGTCCACCTTCCCCAGCAGCTCGTTGCTGGCGGAAAGGTTGAGCAGGAGCGCGGCGCCAGCCAGCGCCTGCTGGCCGCTGGGCGGCTGCACCGCCCACAGGTCCTCGCAGATCTCGATGCCCAGGCGGAAATCCGGCGCGCCGAAGCGGCGCGCCTCGAAGAGCAGGTCGACGCCGAAGGGGACGGCGCCATCGAAATCGTTCAACTGCACCTGCTGCGCGGCGGCCTGTGCGCCGGAGGTGAACCAGCGCTGCTCGTAGAACTCGTTGGTGTTGGGCAGATAGGTCTTGGGAACGACGCCGGCCGCCTGCCAGCCGGCCAGCAGGGCGGCGCAGTTGTAGAGCCGGCCATCCACTGCCAGCGGCAGGCCAACCACGGCCGCGCAGTCGCTCTCCTGCGCGGCCATGCCGATGGGATCCAGCGCGGCGCGGGCCTGCTGGAGCAGCGCGGCCTGGTAGAAGAGGTCGCCGCAGGAGTAGCCGGTGATGCAGAGCTCAGGGAAGAGGGCGAGCTGGCATCCCTGCTGGCCGGCGCGGCGCAGGGCGGCGCAGATGGCCCGAGTGTTGAAGTCAACGTCGGCCACGCGCAGTTCGGGGGAGATGACTGCCACGCGCACAAAGCCCAGTGTGGCCCGGCTCAGCAGCGGGGGAAATGACATGCCTGGTCCTTCCTTGGTGACGGCTCCAACCGCCTGAATGGTGCTGGTGCAATTATACCGACAGAGCGTCCACCATGCAACCGCGCCGCGCGCCGGGGACTTTTCCACTTTTCGGCGTTGTGATAAAATCAGGCCATTCTCGGGGCTGGCGCTGGGTAAATTGCGACCGGTCTTGCGTTCAACAGTCTGATATACCCAGAGCTGGCCGGATTGCACCGGGCGCTACGCAGTTTCAAGGAGATCATCCATGGCCCGTCCTCTTTTCGATTCGCCCTACATCTTCGGCATGCACGACCCCGGGGGTGAGCAGCATATGCTCCAAGCGGGCAAGCCGGGCTGGATCGTCTTCACCGAAGCGATCGGCTCGGAACCCAACGACCACAGCGGCAAGAACTTCACGCCTTGGAGCAACCAGGGGCTGGGCATCATTTGCCGCATCAACAACGGCTATGAGCCGGCCGGCACCATTCCCCACAGCGGTCGCTATGAACAGTTTGCCCAACGCTGCGCCAACTATGTGGCCGCCAGCCCCGGCTGCAAGATCTGGATCATCGGCAACGAGATGAACCACCCGGTGGAACGACCGGGCGTGCAGATCGACTGGTCGCGCACGACCGTCGAGGCCGATGAAAGCGCACGCGCCCGGATGGTGCCCTGGCGTTTCAACGCGCTGGACGGCGAGACCCGTTCCACGCGCATGGCTGTGGTGAACCCGGGCGAGGTGATCACGCCCCAGCTCTACGCCCGCTGCTACCGCCTCTGCCGCGATGCGATCAAGCGCGTGCCAGGCCATGCCAACGATCAGGTGCTGGTGGGGGCCACCGCTCCGTGGAACACGCTGACCAAATACGAGGGCAACCCCAGCGGCGACTGGGTGGTGTATCACGCCGACATCCTCAAGCTGCTGGGCGCACAGAACTGCGACGGCGTCACCATCCACACCTACACGCATTCGCCCGATCCGGCGCAGATCTACACCGACGCCACCATGGACCCGCCCTTCCAGAACCGGCAGTTCAACTTCCGCGCCTACCGCGATTTCATGAACGCGATCCCGGCCAGCATGCGTCACCTGCCGGCGTACATCACCGAGACCGACCAGGATGTGGCCTGGCTGAACCAGAACAACGGCTGGGTGCAGCGGGCCTACGGCGAGATCGACTGGTGGAACAAGCAGCCGGGCAACCAGCAGATCCGTTCTCTGGTGCTCTATCGCTGGCCGCCGGCCGATCGCTGGGTGATCGAGGGCAAACAGGGGGTGATCGACGGCTGGCGCGAGGCCATGCGCAACGATTACCGTTGGAGCGAGACGCCCGTGGCGCCCAAGCCGCCCGCCTTCACCGTGGGACAGACCATCTATGTGGTCAGCGAGGCCAACCTGCGCCGCAGCCCGGGCTATGCGGGCAAGCCACCGGGCGACGTGATCGCCCTGCTGCCGGTGGCCACTGCCTGCACCGTGCTGGCCGGCCCTGAAGCGGCCGATGGGCTGGACTGGTGGCAGGTGCGCTGCACGGTCGATGGCCAGGCCGCGACCGGCTGGGTGGCGCAGACGACGCCCGGCGG
>JAKQCW010000162.1 GCA_029558955.1 Chloroflexota bacterium | reverse complement strand
CCTTCAGCGCCTGCTCGGCCAGCCGCGTCTTGGGCTCGGTCTCGCCCACGAAGTGCTCGAAACGCTGCTCCGCGGCCGCGTCGGCCGTGTTTTCGCTGACATCCCGGTAGATCTGCGCGCCAGCCTCGGCCAGCACCTCGGTCAGCCGGCTCCATTGCTCCAGCCAGCCAGCGATCTCCGGCGCGGTCAGCGGCGCCGCCAGCAGCGTGTCCACATGCGGCTGAACGGTGTTCCAGTCGGCGACATCGACCTGGGGATACGAAAAATCAGACATACTGCCTCCTTGCAGTTGGTTTGTGGCTATCATGCAACCTTCAAGCTCCGCCCATGCTTTCATCTGTCAGCGTCAAGCGGGGCGTCTCCTTCTGGCCAGGCATGGTTTCGCTCTCAATCGCTGAGCGGCAGCCGCGCGGCGGGCCAGTTGAGCTGGATCCCCTTGGGCAGCAGGCCATAGCGGGCCGCCCCTTGCAGCAGGATGCTGTTGATCAGCTCGGCGTGGCTGACCCCCTCGGCGCGCGCTTCGATCACCAGATCGCTGATGCGCGGGTTGAGGCCAGGCAGCGTGTTGATTTCCAGGATGTAGGGCTTGTCGTTGTCATGGCGATCGAGGCGAAAGTCGACGCGCGCCACATCGGCGCAGCCCATGACGCGGAACGCGGCCGCGGTATACCAGTTCAGATCGATCAACATCTCCTCGTCCAGCGGCGCCGGGCAGAGGTAATAGAAGTCATCGGCCAGCTCGGTCTTGACGCGCCCGGTGTACAGGCCAGCCTCCTCGGCCGGGTAGCGCGCCAGATCCACCTCCAGCGGCGGCAGGAAGTGCAGCCCGGCCGTGATGCGGGGCGCATCCTCATCTCCTGGCACGCGCCGCGCCACCGGCCCGCGCAGGTTGCCCACCACCCCTACGGTGATCTCGCGGCCGTCGATGTAATGCTCGACCAGCGCCGGCTGGCGGTAGCGGGTCAGGATCTCCTTGATCTGGCGGCGCAGCTCCAGCTCGTTGTGAACGATGGATTTGGCGCTGACCCCCATGCCGGTGCCCTCGCGCGCCGGCTTGACGAACATGGGAAAGGTCATGTCGTCGTCCAGCGGCTCATCGACGCGCTCGAAGTTCTGGAAGGGGGGCGTGGGCAGGCTGTGGAAGGCCAGCACCCGCTTGGTCATCGACTTGTCCAGCGCCAGCGAGAGCGACATGACCCGTGAACCGGTGTAGGGGATGCGCATCATCTCCAGCAGCGCCGGCACCTGCGACTCGCGGCTGTCGCCCCAGTGGCTTTCGGCGATGTTGAAGCAGATATCGGGCCGGAAGGCGGGCAGCGTCTCCACCAGCGACAGGTTGGCCTCGAAGAACTCCGCCTCGTGGCCGCCGGCCTGCAGTCCTTTGACGATCGCCTCGATGGTTTCTTCCGAGTCCAGGTCGTCCCACTGGTCGGGGGACATGCCGGGCCAGGAGGGGGCATTTTTCTTCAGGTTAGCTAACAATGCGACGCGCATGGACACTCCTTGTGACGCAACAGATGCTGTTACTGCTCCTCACCCATCGGCTCGGCCAGCAGCGGCCCATTGCCCGGCGAGACGTCCACCGTCTCGCCGACCATGAAGGGCTGCCATTTGTCGGCGCGCTCGCGCAGACGGTGCATGGCGCCGCCGCGGGCGTGGGTGCTGTCGAAGCCCTGCGGCCTGATGGCCATCTGCCGTCCTTCCAGCAGAGCGTGCACCCCTTCCTGGCCAGCCTCAGGCCGGCGCGGGATCTGGCTCTCCAGGTGTTTGATCTCCAGCGGATCGTAGTCCAGCGGCTCGCTGTAGGTGGTGATATAGCCCTCGTAGTTGCGCAGCACCACCTTGCCGGGCGCGCTGCTGACCAGGTAGTTGGGCATCACCGGGATCTTGCCGCCGCCGCCGGGCGCATCCACCACATAGGTCGGCACGGCGTAGCCGCTGGTGTGGCCGCGCAGCCCTTCGATGATCTCGATCCCCTTGGAGACGCTGGTGCGGAAATGGCCGGCTCCCTCCACCAGGTCGCACTGATAAAGGTAGTAGGGGCGCACCCGCATCTTGACCAGCTCGTGCACCAGCATGCGCTGGATGTGCACCGAGTCGTTGACGCCGGCCAGCAGCACGCTCTGATTGCCCAGCGGGACGCCCGCGTCAGCCAGGCGCGCACAGGCCGCACGCAGCTCGGGCGTGATCTCCTTGGGGTGGTTGACGTGAATGTTGATCCAGAAGGGGTGGTACTGGCGGATCATCTGGCAGAACTCATCGGTGATGCGCTGCGGCAAGAAGACCGGCACGCGGCTGCCAATGCGGATGATCTCCACGTGGGGGATGGCGCGCAGCCCGCCCAGCAGGCTGTCCAGCCGGCGCGGCGGGATGGTCAGCGGATCGCCGCCGCTGAGCAGCACATCGCGGATCTGCGGCGTGGCGCGGATGTAGTCCAGTTGCGCCTGATGTTCCTGGCTGCTGAAGTTGGCCGACGGGTCGCCCACGATGCGGCTGCGGGTGCAATAGCGGCAATAGCTGGCGCATTCGGTGGTCACCAGCATCAGCACCCGGTCGGGATAGCGATGGACCAGCCCCGGCACCGGGGAGTGTGCATCCTCGGCCAGCGAGTCCTCCATCATCGAGGTGAAGGCCCGCAGCTCGCTGCCCAACGGCACCACCTGGCGGCGCACCGGGCATTTGGGGTCGTAGGGGTCGATCAAGGTGGCAAAATAGGGGGTCACATCGACGCGAAACTTGTCAGGCGCCGAAAGGCCCTCGACCTCGTCCTCGGTCAGTTCCAGCACGCGGGCCAGCTCGTCGACGCTGTTGAGTCGATGGCTGAGCTGCCAGCGCCAATCGTTCCACTTCTCATCGGACACGTCGCCCCAGACGCGCCGGCGCGTCTCCAGCGCCTGCATTTGCCATTGCTCCATCAACGAGGCGGAGGGGTTGGTTACACTAGTCGTCATGTCGGTCTCCTGCACAAACTTCACGGTGGTGCGACGATCTGTTCAGATCGTCCTCTCTGGCAAAGCGCCGCCGCGGCGACTTTCCAGGGGCTCGCGGTCGATGATACCATAGCCCCATGAGGCTGTCAATCAGCCGACGGCGGCTTCGGATCTTCGTCGCAGCAACGCCGCCGTTGGTTGAGTAGCCGTCTGCGGCGTATCGAAACCGACGGCGGGCGCGTTGGCTGATCAGCAGCGCGCGGGTCAACAGATCGACGCGGAGTCGAGGCTTCAGCCGGGTCTGGTCGATACGGTCAGGAGTCGAGGCTTCAGCCGGGTCTGGCCGACACAGCCCGGGCCCGCCTAAAGGCTCGACTCCGGGTTGCCACGAATCCGGCTAAAGCCTCGACTCCGGGTTGGCCCGGGCCCGGCTAAAGCCTCGACTCCGGGTTGGCACGAACCCGGCTAAAGCCTCGACTCCGGGTTGGGCCGGACCCGGCTAAAGCCTCGACTCCGGGTTGGTCCGGGCCCGGCTAAAGCCTCGACTCCGGGTTGGCGCGAAACCGGCTAAAGCCTCGCCTCCGGGTTGGCTGCCGTCGGTCTTGGGATGACTGGTTTGGCTCCTGGCGGTGGGCTGGCTATAATCAGCTACGCTTCGGCCGCAACGCGCTGGCGCTGCGGCCACCTCCCCTCTTCACGCCGTCACAACGAAACCCAATGACCGTCAAAATTGTCACCGACACCGGCTGCGACCTGCCGGCCCCGCTGATCGAGCAGTACGATATCCACCTGACGCCGCTGGTGTTGCGCTTTGGCGAGCGTGAGGTCGCCGACTCGCCGCAGACCCGCGTCGAGCTGTGGCAGCGGGTCGAGGCCGGCCTGCCCTGCGAGACCTCCGGCCCGCCGGTGGGTCCCTTTCTGGAGGTTTTTGCCCCGTTGATCGCGGCCGGCCATGAGCTGGTCTGCATCACCCTCACCGGCGCCCACAGCGGCACCTACAACAGCGCCCTGCTGGCCGCGCAGGAGTTCCCTGGCCAGATCACCGTGATCGATGGCCGTTCCATCTCGCTGGGCTATGGCCTGCAGGTACTGCGAGCGGCCGAGCTGGCCGCGGCCGGCGCCGACCGCGCGGCCGTGGAGGAGGCCGTCCTCAGCTATCAGCGGCGGCTGACGCTGCGGGTCTTTCTCGAGTCGCTGGACCAGGTCAAGCGCGGCGGCCGGCTGGACACGTTGATGCCGATGATGAGCCGCCTGGGCGCGGCGCTGAATGTGCGCGCGGTGTTGACCATCAACGAGGAGGGACGGCTCAGCCTGGTGGGGCCGGCCCGCGGCCGGCGCGGCGCGATCAAACGCCTGGTCCAGGACATCAGCGCGGCCGGCCCGGCGGAGCGGCTGGCCGTGGCGCACAGCCGCGTGCCGGAAGAGGCCGCGGCGCTGGCTGACGAGCTGGCTCAGGCGCTGAACTTCCCCCGCTCAGAGGTCTTGATTGTCGAGATCGGCTCGGTGTTGATCGCCCATGCCGGCCACGGTCTGCTGGGGGCCGGCTCCATCAGGTCAGAATAGGCTGGCGTTCAGGGATGCCGGCGCGACGGGGGTAGGCGGCCGGCGTCTTGCCGGTTTTGGCGACGATCAGCAGCGCGCGTTCGGCGTCCAACCCCGGCACGTCCACCGGCGCGACCTGGTGCAGCCGGCCGCCCAGCGTTTGCAACGCGGCCTGGGCGCTGGCCAGCTCCTCCTGCGGAGCGCGGCCCTTCTGGATCACAAACCAGCCGCCCGGCTTGAGCAGCGGCAGGCCATATTCCAGCAGCACCGGCAGCCGCGCCACTGCCCGCGCCAGCGCCAGATCGAAGGCCAGCCGGCCGGCGCGTTGGCCAAAGTCCTCGGCGCGGGCCTGCACCACCGTCACATCGGCCAGGCCCAGCGTCTCCACCACATGCTGCATGAAGCGGCATTTCTTGCCCGTGGCCTCCAGCAGCGTCAGCCGCAGGCCGGGCCAGGCGATCTTCAGCGCCAGCCCCGGCAGCCCCGCGCCGGCGCCGATGTCCACGGCCTTGGGGGAGCTGGCCAGCCAGGCCGCAATCGGCCGGCCGTCGCTGCGCGGCAGCGCCAGCAGGCAGGAGAGCGAGTCCAGGAAGTGCTTCGTCTCGATCTCAGCCGGGTCGGTGATGGAGGTCAGGTTCATGCGCTGGTTCCAGTCCAGCAGCTCGGCCTGAAAGCGGCCAAAGGCGGCCACCTGGGCGTCGTTCAGTTCGATGCCCATGGCATGGGCGTGGTCACGTAGGGTCATGGTGGGTGTGGCAGCGTGGCAATGGGTGGAGGGGCGCAGGGGGGACCATGCCGAACAGGCGCTGATCGGGTTTCAACATGTTCGGAGGGGCCGCGCGCCCGCTGGCTTGGCGCATGGATATGATGTGTTGCGCATGGCGCAGTATACCACGACTGGCCGCGCTTGCCCGCAAACGCGCCGCCCCTGCGCCGCGTTCGGGCTGGCCTGGTCGCATCTTTTGCCCTTCTTTCCCCCTGTGTTACAATGCCATCCTACCACCTACATACCCAGTTTCAGGAGGTCCCCATGGTCTACGCCGACATACTCCGCCCCACCGTCCGCCGCAGCGCGCTGTTGTACGATGCCGCGCTGGTGCTGGCCGGGTCGCTGTTGATCGCCCTCAGCGCGCAGGTGGCCATTCCCCTGCCCTTCAGCCCGGTGCCGGTCACCGGCCAGACCATGGCCGTGTTGCTGGTGGGCGCGTTGCTGGGCAGCCGCCGCGGCAGCCTGGCCGTGCTGGTTTACATCGCCGAGGGCATGGCCGGCCTGCCCGTCTTTGCACCTGGCGGCGCGGTCGGCCCCGCCCGCCTGCTGGGACCGACCGGCGGCTACCTGATCGGCTTCGTGCTGGCCGCTTACCTGGTCGGCCTGCTGGCCGAGCGCGGCTGGGATCGGCGCGTCAGCACCACGGCCGTGGCCATGGCGCTGGGCAACGTGGTGATCTACGCCGTGGGCGCGCTTTGGCTGGCGGTGTTCGTGGGCGGGCTGGCTCCGGCGTTGACGGCCGGCGTCCTCCCCTTCATCCCCGGCGACCTGATCAAGATCGCGGCGGCCGCGCTGCTCTTGCCGGCCGGCTGGAAACTGCTGGGCCGCCGCGGCCCGCAGCCCTGAACGCGCCAGTGCTGACAGCCCCGCTGCGGGGCTGTCAGCACTGGCCACGACCCCCTTCCCCGGTCGCAGCGCGCGACCTCACCCGAAAGGCAGCGCATCATGCAACACACGGTTGGCGAGATCATGCGGACCCAGCTTTGGACGGTGGACACCGAGGCGTCGTTGGTCGAAGCCCAGGCGTTGATGGAGGAGCACGGCGTGCGGCGTCTGCCGGTGCTGGATGAAGCTGGAGAGCTGGTGGGCATTCTGAGCTGGGGCGACGTGCGCGAGGCCACCTCGGTCGAGGCGGCCCAGGCGCCCAGCCCCTACGCACCCGAAGCCGAGGAGGAGTGGCTGACCGTCTGGGAGGCCATGAGCCGCGACCCGCTGGTGGTCACGCCGGAGACCAGCCTGGCCGATGCGGTCGAGCTGATGCTGAGCCGCAAGATCGGCGGCCTGCCGGTGGTGCGCGCGCTGAGCGGCCCAGGCCGGCGGCAGTTGGTGGGGATCGTCACCGACACAGACATCTTCCGGCTGGTGCTCAAGCTCTGGCGCGCCGAGGAACAGGCCTGACAGCCGCGCCATGCGCCCCGCCCTGGGGGCCTGTGTGCCGTCAGCCAGGGATTGCCCATCCCTGGCTCGCCCCGCGCACCGTTACAAATCTGTCATCAGACCGCGCAGCGATTTTCATAGTGGATTAATCTTGCAGGGGGACAATGGGGAGCATGGCCGGCGCGCCGGCGCGCCGGCGCGTCACAGCGATTCCAACTATGGGCGGAGTCGAGGCTTCAGCCGGGTCTGGACGATGCCAGTTGCGCGCGCCAACCCGCCTGAAGGCTCGACTCCCGTTTGGCAGTCGCCATCCTTGGAATTGCTGCGCGCGTCTCGCGAGACTTGACGAATCGCGTGCCTTGCAGTACAAATTCACCTTTGTCTCAACCACCTGTCGCATAGGAAACGAACCATGTCACGATCCGCTCAGCCACGAATTGATCGCGCCGCAGGCCGCGCCCGCCCCTGGGGCATGGCCAGCCTGGCATTGGTCGCGGCGCTGGCTTTGGCGTTGCTAGGGCTGGCCGGCGCGGGCCACGCTCAGCCGCAGCGCCAGGACACGCCGTCTTCCTTTGCCCCGGCCACCTTTCCGCAGGGCAGCGCATCCTCCACGGCCACGGATTGTCTTTGGGTTGGGGACAACTACGGCGAACCCAACGCCGAGGGTGACATGTTCATCGTCTGGTCAGGCACGGTGTCCAGCGCCAAGCTGGTCGGGGACGAGTTCAACGTCGGCGCGCGCAACGACATCTACCTGAACGAGACCTTCATCGGCAAGAGCATCATCGACGGCTCGGCCACCAATGGCACCTACTGCATTCCCAACCCCGGCGCGACCAAGGAATGGCCCATCGATCCGGCGCTGGTGCGACAGGGGCTCAACCGGGTGCGGCTGACCTCGGCCTTGCAGGGCAACGGCCAGCCCGACGAGTGGGGCATGACCAACGTCCATCTGGTCTTGCAGGGGGATGACCTGGTCGCGGCGCAGGTGGTGGACTTCACCTTCACCAGCAGCTACGACGGCACCACCCAGCCGGCCGCCGTGCAGGTTCCCACCAGCTACCAGCCGGGCCAGCCCATCCCGCTGCTGGTGGCCATTCACGGCTGGGGCGACAACCGCTGGGCGCCCATGGGCGACTATGGCCAGGTGGCGCAGAACGCCGGCTGGCTGCTGGCCGCGCCCGACATGCACGGCGAGCGCAGCGCCTATCCCCGGCCGCCCTATGACCATCCGCTGGCCTCGCGTGCCAGCCAGCAGGACATCCTGGACACCATCCAGTGGGTGCGCCAGCGCTACAACGTCGATCCCAACCGCATCTATCTGACCGGAACCTCCATGGGCAGCCAGATCGCGCTGGTGACCGCGGCCAAGAACCCCGGACTCTTCGCGGCTGTGGTCGCCGACCGCGGCCCCACCGACCTGGCGCGCTGGTATGAGGAGTCGGAACCCTGGCGGCAGATGCTGATCGCCCAGGAAGTGGGGGGCGCGCCTGACACGGCCACCTGGTTCGAGTACCAGCGCCGTTCGCCGCTGAGTTTCGCCCGCAACCTGGCCCACACGCCGCTGCGCATCTACCATGCCACCGGCGACACCACCGTGTTGCCGCACCATTCCGAGGACATGGTCGCGGCCGTGCTGGCGGCCAACCCGGCCGCGCCGCTGAGCTACATCACCTTCCCCGGCAACCACACGACGCCTGTGCCTGGCGGCAAGGAGGCAATCGTGCAGTGGCTGGCCGGCTTCAGCCTGGGCGCGCCGCCGCCGGCCTTCGACGCCATCACCGACACCTCGACCACCCTGTGGTGGGTGCGCGTGACGCAGCAGGGCGCGTCGCCGCGCTGGACCACGGTCAACGGGGCGGTGGAAACCGGCAACGCGCTGGCGGTGAAGCTGGTGGACGACGCCGGCCTGGATGTGGCGGTCAACGTGGCCAGCCTGGGCCTGCCGCAGACCCGCACCGTGGTGGAGGACATGGCGGTGGATCAGGCCACCTTCAGCGCGCAGGCGGTGGACCTGGTAGCCGGCGAGGCGCGCTTCAGCCTGAGCTCCGGCGCCCACCATGTCACCCTCTACCCTGGCCAGACGCCCCCCCCGGTGGCTACCCTGACGCTGCAAGAGGGGGTCAACGGCTACAGCGGCGTGCGCGATGCCTACATCGACGGTTGGACTCCCAGCGGCGGCTTTGGCGGCGCGGCCCAGGTGCGGCTGCGCTCGCCCAACGTGCGCAACGGCCTCTTCCGCTTCGATTTGAGCAGCGTGCCGGCGCAGGCGCTGAACAACGGCCTGCGCGGCGCGGCGCTCAGCCTCTACACCGGCAGCCGCAGCAACAGCAATGCCTTCGAGGTCGAGGCCTTTTTGATGAACCGCGCCTGGCTGGAAGGCCAGGTCACCTGGGCGCAGGCCGCGGCCGGCCAGCCCTGGAACCAGCCGGGGGCCAACGGCGTGCCGGGCGACCGCAGCGGAACCGCGCTGGACAGCCGGCTTTTCGACGCGACCGCGGTGCGGCGGGGCTTCGACGTGACCGACGCGGTGGCCGGCTGGCTGGCCAACCCGGCCAGCAACCAGGGAGTGTTGCTGCGCAGCGACGATCCCGACGTGGAGTATGCCGTCGCCAGCCGCGAGAACAGCGCGGTGGAGCAGCGGCCGCGGCTGCTGCTGGTTTACCCGCTGGCCACCCCCACCTCCACCCCATCACCCACCCCGACCCACACGCCGACCCCCACGCGCACCCCCACGCCGACCGCCACGCCGACGCGCACCCCCACCCCCACGGCCAGCCCGACGGCCAGCGCCACGCCCACGGCCACCCCCTCCCCCACGCCGCTGGCCGGCAGCATTGGCGGGATCGTGTGGCATGACGCCAACCGCAACCAGGTGCGCGATGCCGGCGAGACAGGGGTGGCCGGCGCCGCGGTGACGCTGACCGAGGGCGGGGTGACGGTGGCGCAGACGCAGACGGCCGCCGATGGCAGCTTCGGATTTGCCGGTCTGGCCGTTGACCGGTACTATACGGTGACGCAAACGACGCCGCGCGCCTATGCCCCCACCACCCCCAGCCAGCGGGTGGTGTTGGTGACGACCGGCGTGCAGATCGAGGTGGCGTTTGGCATCGTCTTCACCCCGCCGCCCATGTATCTGCCGATGATCATAAGAAATGGTTGACAAGAATCCATTTCAGGGAACATCTTTTGGACTTCGAAGCCTTCTACGATAGCTACTGGCAGCAGCAGGGCGACCGCTTTGATCACCGCCGCCAGGGCCTGTTGACCCGTCACATCCAGCCGGGCGACCGGGTGCTGCAGGTCGATTGCGGCCCCGGCGTGCTGGCCGAGCGAATGAGCCAACTGGGCGCGCAGGTGGTCGGCGTTGACCTGTCAGCCGAGGCTGTGCGCCGCGCCCAGGCCCGTGGGGTCGATGCCACCCAGGTCAACCTGGACCGCCAGCCCTTGCCCTTTGCCGACGCCAGCTTCGACGCGGTGGTCAGCGACTCGCAGATCGAGCACCGGGTCGACTTTGCGCGCTACCTGGACGAGTGCGCGCGGGTGTTGCGGCCCGGCGGGCGGCTGGTGCTTTGCGTGCCCAACGCGGCCCATTGGCGGGTGCGCTGGTGGCTGTTGCGGGGCCATTTCCCCTACGTGGAGCACACCCCCACCGACTGGCTGCACCTGCGCTTCTTTGCCCTGCCCGATCTGCGCCGGCTGCTGGCGGGCCGCGGTCTGGCCATCGAGCAGGTCGGCGGCAGCGCCAGCCTGTGGGTGCGCGGGCTCTATCCTGACCTGCTGCGCCGCAGCGCCCTGGCTGGCCGCGGCTATGAGACTCTGACCCGCCTGCGGCCGACGCTCTTTGGCCGCGATCTGGTGCTGCTGGCCCGCAAGGGGCTGTCATGACCCTGCGGGCGCGCGTCTCGCGCGGCCTCTTCTGGGAAGGGGGCGCGGCCCTGGTCGGCCAGGGGCTGAGCTTTCTGGTCAGCCTGCTGCTGGCCCGCCTGCTCACGCCGGAGTACTTCGGCCTTCTGGCCATCGCCAACCTGGCCATCCAGTCGTTGGTCTTCTTTCAGGAGCTGGGCTTCAGCTCGGCGTTGATCTATCGCCAGAAGGATGTGGAGGCCGCGGCCAACACCGCCCATTGGACCATCGTGACCAGCAGCGCGCTGCTCTACCTGGTGGCTTTCCTGGCGGCGCCGTTGGTGGCCAAGTTCTTCCACAGCCCGGAGACCATGGCTGTGCTGCGGGTGCTGGCCCTGACCATGGTGATCAACAGCTTCAGCCGCGTGCCCTACACCCTGCTGACCAAGGAGCTGGATTTTCGCAAGAAGGTGCTGCCGGAGCTGACCGCCAGCCTGATCGGCAACCTGGCCGCGCTGCTGCTGGCCTGGCTCGGCTGGCGCGTCTGGGCGTTGGTGGCCGGCGAGCTCCTCTCGGCGCTGCTGGTGACCCTTCTGGTCTATCTCGTTTCATCCTGGCGCCCCCGCTTCCAGTTCGTGCGTTCGATTTTCCGCGATCTGTTCGGCTATGGCAAGCACATCGCCGTCAGCCAGGTCCTGATCTTTGGCATCACCAACATCGACGACATGTTCGTCGGGCGCATGCTGGGCCAGGCCGCGTTGGGGCAGTATGGCCTGGCCTACAAGATCTCCAACACGCCGGCCACCAACATCACCCGGGTGGTCAACCGGGTGACATTTCCGGCCTACAGCCTTTTGCAGGCCAATCAGGAGCGACTGCGCAGCGCCTTCTTTCGCCAGGTGCGCTTTGTCGGCGCGCTGGCCATGCCCATCGGCGTCGCCACCGTGGTCTTTGCCCACGATTTTGTCTATGCCGTGCTCAACGAGAGCTGGGCGCCGGCCATCGCGCCGATGCAGCTCCTGGCCATCTACGGCGTGATCCGCTCGGTGGCCGCCAACATGGGCGTCATTTTTCAGGCCGGCGGCAAGCCGCAATGGCTGACCGGCATCGCAACCTGGCGACTGGTCACCATGGCCCTGCTGCTCTATCCGTTCATCAGCCGCGGCGGCCTGGTGGGCGTCTCGCTGTTGTCGGCCGGCGTGGCCGCGGTCGATTTTGTCATCGCGGCCTTTCTGGTGGACAAGATCCTGGACGCACGCATGATCACCTACGCCCGCATCCTGGGGCCGATGTTGGTCTATGCGCTGCTGGCCGGCGGGCTGGGCTATCTGGTCAACGCCGGCCTGCTGGCGCTGGGCGTGTGGGATGTGGCCGCGTTGTTGGCCGGCGGCGCCGTGCTGGTGCTGGTCTATGGCCTGCTCACCTGGCGGCGCGATGATGAACTGCGCCCGGAGATCAGCCGCGCCCTGGTCAGCCTGCGCCGGCGGGTGCGCCCGACCTAGAAGAACTGCGTCGAGGAACCCGGAGCCGCGCGAAGGAACTTCCCGGAACCTTCGTTCCCCCGGTTCCCCAGCAGATGAGGAAGCTATGCACGAGGCAACTGAAAGCAACGAGTCCGCGCCCACCCGGCCGGCTGGCCCGTCGATCTGGGCCATTCTGCGCCGGCGTTGGTGGTTGATCGCCGGGCTGGTGGTCGGCGCGGTGGCCGTCACCCTGCTGGTGACGTTGAGCGCGCCCCCGACCTACCGGTCATCGCTGCGACTGCAGGCGCTGGCGCTGGATGATCAGGAGGTGGCGCTCTACACCCGGCGCTCCAGCGGCGGCGTCAGCGAGCAGATCGCGCTGACCCAGTTCAACTTCAACGAAACCTTGCAGAATTCGCTGATCGCCTGGCGCACCATCCGCGACCTGGACCTGGACCTCAGCGCCAATCAACTGCTGGGCAACCTCAGCACCAGCGCGGCGGGCGATTTCGTCACCGTCACCTACGACGCGGCCACCCCCCAGGAGGCCATGGATGTGCTCAACCGGCACGTGGAGAACGCGCTGGCCTACTACAACGAGATTCGCGCCCGCCCCGCCAGCGTCTCCGGCCAGTTCGTGACCGCTGAGCTGGCCACGCAGGGCCAGCGGCTGCGCCAGGCTCAGGATGCGCTGCTCCAGTTCCAGTTGGAGCACAACGTGGGCGATCTGCCGCGCGAGATCAACGCGGTGCAGGACGGGGTGCGCGCGATCCGCACCGCGCGCGATGCCGCACAGGTCCAGGCCAGCCTGGCGGAGACGCTGGCCGAGCAGCACGCAGCACAGGCCGCTGAGACCGAGGCCGAGCTGGCCGCGGCGCAGCAGGCTCTGGCCGCGCTGCCAGCCGACGGCGAGACGCTGACGGCTGAGCAACAGGCCAGCCGCGAGGCGCAACTCGCCCTGGTCACGGCGCTGAGCCAGGCGGCGGCCGAGCAGCGCGGCGCGGCGCGCGCCCAGGAGATCGCGGCCGCCGGCCAGCGTGCCGTGGCCGTGCAGCAGGAGAGCCTGCTCAACCAGCGCGCCGGCGATCTGGCGCAGTTGATCGGTCTGAGCAGCGACTACAGCGCCCTGCAGGCCAGCCTGGACGCCGCCCTGGCGGACTACGATTTCCTGCGCAGCAAGGCGGCCGAGGCGCGGCTGAAGGAGGCGCAGGCCATCAGCGTCGGCTCGTTGCAGGTGGTCGATCCGGCCTTCCTGCCGGGCGAGCCGGGCGGCTCCTCAGCCCTGCGGCTGACGTTGCTGGTGGCCGTGGTCAGCCTGCTCTTCGGACTGGTGGCCGCCATGCTGTTGGAGTTCGTCAGCCCAACCCCTGCCCAATCATGAATCACTTTCAGCGTGTACTGGCCGCGACAACGCCGCCCGGCTTTGCCTACAAGACCGAGCACAGCAGACAGCGCATCCCCCAATTCGTCGAGCATCTGGGGCCGGACGCGCTGATTCTCAACCTGGGCTCAGGCCGCACCGCCTTCGGCCGGCGCGTCCTCAACCTGGACATCAGGCCGTTCAGCCATGTGGATGTGGTGGGCGTGGGCGAGCGGCTGCCAGTGCAGGATGCCAGCCTGGACGCAGTCATCACCCAGGGGGTGCTGGAGCATGTGCCCGACCTGCCCGCGACCCTGGCCGAGATCGACCGGGTGCTGCGGCCGGGGGGGCTGGTCTACCACGAGGCGCCCTTCATCCAGGGCTTTCACGCCTCCCCCAACGATTTTCGCCGTTTCACCGCCGTGGGCATGGCGGAACTGACCCCAGGCTACCAGGTGCTGGAGCGGGGGGTCGCCGTCGGCCCCGGCTCGGCCATGATGTGGGTGGCCAGCGAATATCTGGCGCTCTGCTGCTCCCTGGGCAACCGGACGCTGTTGAAGGTTGGACGCCGCGCCTTTCCCTGGCTGCTCAGCCCGCTCAAGCTGGCCGATGCCTGGCTGGAAGGGCACCCCCAGGCCGACCTGATCGCGTCGGCCTTTTACATCACGGCGCGCAAGCCTGGGGCGTGACCCGTAACGAGTCGGTGCTTTGGTCATGATTGACGGGGACGATGTGAGCTGCATCGATCAGCCTGAGCCGCGCGCGGTTGAGAGTCGCCGAGTGACGAGCTAGTACACGTCGGCCTAAATCGGTCTTCACTCACTGCTCTCACTGCTCAAGCCGGTTCCGTGAACCGGCAGCGTTGTTGGGCGCGAACCCGGCGGATCACGGATCCGCCGGGAGCAGGTAAACTGAAGAGTTATTTACGCCAACTTGGTCTAGTGTTACGGGGCCGCGGAGTCAGCCGTGAAAAAACAGACCAGCCCATCCACGATTCCATCGGCGGCGACGTTGGGGCGGCGGCCGATGAGCTCCCAATCGCCCCCCAGAAAGCCGGTTTCCACGATCGCGGCGGGGGTGGCCACGGCCAGCTTGCGAAAGGCGTGGTAGAGGGTCATGTCGTCGGTGATGGTGTCGGCGTCGAAGGGGAGGCCGGTGGCCGCGGCGTAGCTCTCGCTCAGGCAGCGCACCAGGCGATCCTCCAGCGCGGGCATGGTGCTCTCCTGCCAGCGCGCCGCCTTGAAGCCGCTGCGCTCGATGCACGAGTCGGCGTGCAGCGACACCACCGCATCGGCCAGATAGCCGTTCAGCCGGGGATCATATTCCTCCAGCAGATCCACCTGAGCGCCGGCCCGGCGCAGGCGGCGCTCCACATGCCGGGCGATGGCCGCGACCGTTTCCACCTCCTGGCGGCCATCTTCGCAGATCGCGCCCGAATCGAATCCCTGGTGGCCGGAGATGAGGCCGATGCGCTTGCCGGCCAGCGCGGCCCGGTCGGCCGGCCGGTTCTCCATGTCGGAGAGCCAGAGCGCGGTCGGTCCGCTGTCGCCGCCGGCCCAGACCAGCGCGGCCAGCACGATCAGCAACAGCAGGCCCAGCAAGATCACCCGCCGCTCCAGCCCGCGGTCCGGCTGGCGGCCCTTGGCGCGCGACGGCGCGGCCTTGCCTTTGGGGCTGGCGCTGGCCGGCTTGGCGGGGACGGGCGCGGGACTCGATTTTTTGGCCATAGCGGCATGATACCGGATGCCCGGCAGGGATGCAAGTCCGCGCAGCGCCACATCTTTGACAGGCCCGCGTTGACGTGCTATGCTTGGCGACGCTATGAAGATCTACCTGGAAACCCTGGGCTGTCGCCTGAACTACAGCGAAATGGAGAGCCTGGGCCGGCAGTTGGTCGCCGCCGGCCATGCGCTGGTCGATGCGGCCGAGCAGGCCGATGTCTGCGTGCTCAACACCTGCGCGGTCACCGGCGAGGCTGGCCGCAAGTCGCGCCAGACGGCGCGCCGGCTGGCGCGCAGCAACCCGAACGCGCGCCTGGCCATCACCGGCTGCTATGCCACCCTGGCCCCCGAGGCCGTCGCCGCCCTGCCCAACGTCGAGCTGGTGGTGGAGAATCGCCGCAAGGAAGAGCTGGCCGAGCTGTTGCAGCCTTGGTCGCTGGAATTGGACGGCGAACAGTGGCGGCGACTGGCCCCCGACGCGGCGCCGCATCTGCCCGGCCGCACGCGCGCCTTTGTCAAGGTGCAGGACGGCTGCAACAATCAGTGTACCTTCTGCATCGTCACCGTGGCGCGCGGCCCGGAACGCAGCCGGCCGGTGCAGGAGATCGTCGCCGAGGTGCAGCGCCTGACCGCCGAGGGCTTCCAGGAGGCGGTGCTGACCGGCGTGCATCTGGGCGGGTATGGGAGCGATCAGGCGTCGGGGCTGCCCGCCTTGGGCAAGGCTGACAGTCGCCCCGACCTTCACACCCTGACCGCGGCCATCCTGGCAGAGACCGGGCTGCCCCGCCTGCGTCTGAGCTCGCTGGAGCCCTGGGACATCGCCCCCCGCTTCTTCGACCTGTGGGCGCAGAGCCAGGGCCGGCTTTGCCCGCACCTGCACCTGCCGCTGCAAAGCGGCTGTGACCGGACGCTGAAGCGCATGGCCCGCCGCACCCGCACCGCCAGCTTCCGCGCCCTGGTCGAGGCCGCCCGCGCCGCCATCCCTGATCTGACGCTGAGCACCGACATGATCGCCGGATTTCCCGGCGAAAGCGCGGCCGATTTCGACGAAAGCCTGCGCTTTGTCCAGGAGATGGCGTTTGCCCACATCCACGTCTTCCCCTACTCGGCGCGCGAGGGCACGGCCGCGGCCAGCTTTGGCGGCCAGATCCCGGTGGAAGAGCGGCGGCGGCGGGTGGGTGCGCTGGAGGCCGTGGCCCGAAGCAGCGCCGAAGCCGTGCGCCGCGGCCTGCTCGGCCAGACGCGTCCGGTGCTTTGGGAGACTTTGGAGCGGCCCGCCAACGGCGCGGGTCCCCTTTGGAGCGGCCTGACCGACAACTATCTGCGCGTCCACGCCATTGCCCCGCCCGGCCTCGACCTGGAAAACCGCATCACGCCGGCGCGGCTGGCCGCACTGGACGGAGATGTTCTGTGGGCAGAAGTGTGCGTTGACGCAGTTGGCTTT
This sequence comes from Chloroflexota bacterium, assembly GCA_029558955.1. GTDB lineage: Bacteria > Chloroflexota > Anaerolineae > JAAEKA01 > JAAEKA01 > JAAEKA01. Next base: position 9,702 of record JAKQCW010000162.1, on the reverse strand, counting down.
GGGTTGCGGGGAGGTGCGTAACCCGTAACCCGTAACCCGTAACTCGTAACCCGTAACTCGTAACCCGTAACTCGTAACCCGTAACCCGTAACTCGTAACCCGTAACTCGTAACTCGTAACCCGTAACCCGTAACTCGTAACCCGTAACCCGGAGTCCGGAGAGTCTTTCCGCCATTCCGGTTACGCATTACGCATTACGCATTACGCATCCCAAAGACACCTCCCGCCATTCCGGTTACGAGTTACGAGTTACGAGTTACGCATCACGCACGGAGTTCCCCATGACCCAAGAATGTATCTTCTGCAAGATCGTGGCCGGAGAGATTCCGGCCAAGTTGGTCTATCAGGACGAGCAGGTGACGGTTTTTCATGACATCAACCCGGCCGCGCCGGTGCATGTGCTGATCGTCCCCAATCGCCACATCGAGTCGCTGGCCACGGTCGATGGCGAGGCCGCCGAGACGGTGGGCCGCCTGCTCACCGTGGCCGACCAGGTGGCGCAGCTCACCGGCGTGGCCGAGACCGGCTACCGGGTGGCCATCAACGTGGGCCGCGATGGGGGCCTGGCGGTCTACCATCTGCACGCCCATCTGCTGGGCGGGCGTCGCCTGAGCTGGCCGCCCGGCTGAGCGTCCACGCCCCACGAGGATTCTATGACTTCTACCGCTTCTCCGGCGCTTTGGTCCCGGGCCGCGGCCAGCGACCTGGCCCGCGGTCTGCTTACCCCCCTGACCTGGTCGATTCTGAGCCGCTCAGCCGAGCGGGCTGTGCGCGCCCATTACCGCGCCTGGGGCGTCATCCTGCCGGCCGACGCGCCCATCTGGCGGCGCATCGAGGGCCGGGCCTATCTCAACACCGGCGTGTTGACCGCAGCCGACCAGGCTGTGACGGCCGGCGCGGTGGAGGCGACGTCGGGCTGGCGGCTCTTCAACCGCGGCCCCGACCGGCGACAGAACGCCGCGCTGCGGGAGCAGATCGAGCAGGGGCCGGCCACCTTCAGCGCCACGACCGCCTGGTGGCAGCGGGTGCAGACCATGCAGTGGCAGCAGGCCACCGTCTTGCAGGTCATGGAGGAGATCGAGCCGCACGCCGATGCGGTGCTGACCGCCCGCGACTTCCTGGCCACCGGCCTGGGCGCGGAGCGGCGTCAGCTCACCCGCTGGCTGGCGGAGTGGCTGCCTGGCTCCAGCGACGCCATCTTCGACGACCTGTTCGCCGGGCTGGATGGCCGCGAGGGCTGGGCGCAGTACCGCTACGACCTGCAAGCCCTGACCGAGGCCGCACGGCAGGCGCCAGCCAGCGACCTGCATGGGCAGGCGTCCGCCCAGCCGTCGGCGCTGGCCCTGCCCGCCGGCGCGTTTCGTGAGGCTTTTCAGGCTTTCGTCGCGACCTACGGCCGCTGGGCCGATCAGCCGTTGGAGACCGCCAGCCCCCGGTGGAGCGAAGCGCCGCAGACGCTGCTGGCGCGCCTGGCCGTGCGTCTGACGGAGGCCGACGAGGCGCCGCTGGCCAGCCCGCAGGCGACGCAGGCGCGACGGGCCGCGGCCAGCGGTGCCCTGGCCGGCCAGATCGACGAGCGGCGCCGGCGCCAGTTCCAGCCGGTGTTTGCCCAGCTTCAGCAGATCGTCGCCCTGATGCCCGCCAGCCGCGAGGCGTTGGTCACGGTGATGGCCGCGGCGCGTCACTGGGCGCTGGGCGCCGGGCAGGAGGCGGTCCATGATGGCCGCCTGGCCGCGGTGGAAGATGTCTTTCTGTTGGAGCTGGAGGAGCTGAAGCAGTTGATGACCGGCGAGTGGAGCAGCTCGGCGCAGGTGCAGCCCATCGTCGAACGGCGTCGCGCCGAACAGGCCGCGTGGGCCGCGACGGAGCCGCCGGAGGTGGTGGAGGAGGAGTGAGGGGAAGCTGGCTGGGGTGAAGCCGGCAGGAGCGCGGCCTCAGGAGGCCCGGGCGCGGGCCTGCTCGATCCAGTTGGCGTAGTCGGGGCGGCGCCAGTCGGGGGCCTGCACCAGCTCGGCCAGCGCGTCGGGGGTGCTGGCTGCCAGCGCGGCGAAGGTGGTGATGCCGCCGGCGCGCAGCCGGCCGGCAAAGGCCGGGCCGATGCCCACCAGGCGGGTCAGGTCATCCCCGGCCGGTTCAGCGGTTGGCATCTCCGCGGGCAGCGCCTCAGCGGCCGCGGGGGGCGCGTCGAGCTCCGAAGAGGGCGCGTCCTCCTGGGCGGATGGATCGGCGACCTGCTGGGTCAGCGCGTACAGTTGATCGATCTCCTGGCCATAATAGGCCACGATGGTTCCCGGGTCGGGCGTCAGGCCCTGGTCGGTGGCGACGCCGAGCCAGACCTGGTCGTTGTAGCTGAAGATGCTGACGCCCAGGCCCAGGTGGCCTGACTGGGGCACCCAGAACATCATCTCCCGCACCGGCGCGCCGGCGAAATAGATCGGCTGGCGCGGGCCGGGCACGTTGGTCATCACCGCGGTCGCCTTGGCGCCGAAGATGTGGATCACCAGGTTCTCGATCTCGCTGGGGGCCATGCCGATGGCATTCAGAAGGCCGAACACCACCACCGCCTCCTGCGAGCCTTTCAACTCGTCCATGCGCCGCTTGACCTCGAAGAGCCGATCCAGCGGGTCGTCGATGCCCAGCGGCAGCGAGAGGAAGACCAGGCCAAAGCGGTTGCCCAGCTCGACCCGGGCCGACTCGTGGCGCAGGTTGACCGGAATCACCCCGCGCACGTTCAGGCCCTCCACCTCCTGGCTGTGGGTTTGGGCATAGCGCCGCAGCGCGCCGGCCACCGCCGAGAGCAACACATCGTTGACGGTGGAGCCGGTAGCCCGGCCGATGGCCTTGACCTTGGGCAGGGAGATGGGGTCGGACCAGGCCGCGCGCTTGGGCACCCCCAGCGGCCCCTTGTAGATCGTCTTCGGGTCGGGAGGCAACAGCAGCAGACGCCCCAGCGCCATGGTGGTCTCGGTGCCGAACCGGGCGTAGTCCATCGCCTGGCTGGGGTTGCTGACCAGATCGATGCCGCCGCTGACCACGGCGCCGGTCACGCGGCGGGTTGCGTCGATGGCGGCGGTGGCTGGGCCGGTGATGATGCGCCAGGGGCTGCGGCCGCGCTGCGACCCCTCCGGTTCCTCCGGCGGCTGCCACACCGCGTCCGGGCTCTTGTCGGCCATGGCCAACAAGACCCGCATCAGGCCGATGCCATCGCCGATGCAGTGATGCAGCCGGCAGATCCAGGCTGTGCCCCCCTGATAGCCTTCGACCAGGTGAAACTGCCAGAGGGGCTTGGTGAAGTCCAGCGGCGTGCTCATCAGATCGCTGACCAGGTCCTGCAAGGCCGCTTGATCGCCGGGCGCCGGCAGCGCGATGTGGTGGATGTGGTTGGCGATGTCGAAGTGAGGATCGGTCTCCCAGCGGTAGCCGCGCCGCGTCTCTGCCACGCGTTGGCGGAAACGATCGAAGCGCAGAAAACGCTGTTCCAACGTCGTTTTGAAACGGCCGAAGTCCAGCGGCTGGTCGAAGACGAACACCCCGGTGATCATCATCAGGTTGTTGGGCAGCTCCATGCGCAACCAGGCGGTATCGACGTTGGACATATCCTCAGACATGACGTTCGCTCCTCACAAAATCTGGTGTTCCATGGCTATGGCCGGTCTCCGACCGAGCCTCTACTGCTATGGCCGGTCTCCGACCGAGCCGTTGCCGCTATGGCCGGTCTCCGACCGAGCCTCTGCCGCTGTGGCCGGTCTCCGACCGAGCCTCTGCTGCTATGGCCGGTCTCCGACCGAGCCGTCTGTCAGCTCAGCGCCGCTGCCTGCTCCAGCCAGCTCTCAAAATCAGGCCGTCGCCAGTCTGGCACGGCCAGCAGCTCGGCCAGTTGATCAGGCGAGGTCGCGGCCAGTTGGCTGAAGCTCTCGATCCCTGCGTGTTGCAGCTTGGCGGCATAGGTCGGGCCGATGCCCACGATGCTGGTCAGGTCATCGCCGTTGGACGTGTAGACCGGCGCGGCCGACCGGGTGGGCGCGCCGATCGCTTCCCAGTCGATCTGCACCGCGGAGATGCCGCCCCCCTGGCTGTCATCGGTTTGAGCCTCGATGTCCTCGGCCAGGGGAATGTCGAACTTGCGCGCCGTCTCCATCAGCCGCTGACGCATCTCGACCTTTAGCGCCTCCAGCTCCAGATGAAAGGCTGCCACGATGGCCTGCGGATCAGGCACCAGGCTGCTGTCGCTGGCCACGCCGACCATCACCTGGTCGTTGTAGCTGAGAATGCTGATCCCCAGCCCCAGCCGGCCGGACTGCGGCACCCAGAACATGATCTCGCCGATGGGCGCGCCGGCCAGGAAGAGCTGTTCGCGCGGGCCGGGCACATTGGTCAGCACCAGGGTGCTCTTCTTGCCGAAGATCTCGACAATCACATCCTGCAGCCGGTCGGGGAAGAGCCCGATCAGCGCCAGGACGCCAAAAGTCACCACCGGCTCGGTGGAGTCTTTGAGCGCGTCCATGCGCTGCTTGAGCTCGCGCAGGCGGTCGACGGGGTCGGCGACGCCGATGGGCATGGAGAGGAAGACCAGGCCGAATTTGTTGCCCAGCTCGATGCGCCGCGAGGGCTTGCGCAGGTTGAAGGGGATCACGGCGCGGAAGTTAAGGTCTGTCACCGGCTCGCCGCGGCCCTCCATGTAGCGGCGCATGGCGCCGGCCGTGGCCGACATCAGCACGTCGTTGACCGTGCCGCCCACCGCGCGCCCGATCAGCTTGACCTCCTCCAGCGGGATGGGATCAGACCAGGCCGCCTGTTTGCGCACCACCAGCTTGCCCTTGTACACCGTCTTGGGATCGGAGGACATCAGCAACACGCGGCCGGTGGTCAGGGCCACATCTGCGCCAACACGCGCCAGGTCCACCAGGTGTTCGGGATTGCGCGTCACGCTGACGCCGGTTTTGACAGCCGTGTTCACCGTTTTCTGCGTCAGCTTCACCGCGGAGCGGGCCGGTCGCAGCACCGGCGCCAGTGGGTTCCAGCCCTGAGGCTTGCGCGGCGTCGGCTGGCTGATCGGCGCCTCTTCCTGGGTATCGGTCATCGAGAGCATCACCTGCACCAGGGCGATGCCGTCGGCGATGGCGTGGTGCAGGCGCACCAACAGCACCGAGCGGTCGCCGTAGCCCTCGATCAGGTGAAAGTGCCAGAGCGGCTTGGAGAAATCCAGCGCGGTGCTCATCAGATCGCTGACCATGGCCTGCAGCGCGCTATGGTCGCCAGGCGCGGGCAGGGCGACGCGGTAGAAGTGGTTGGAGAGGTCGAAGTTGGGGTCATCCTCCCAGTAGGGGCGGCCAAAGCGCGTGCGCTTGGCGACGACGCGCTGGCGAAAGCGGCGGAAACGCTGAACGAAGCGCACTTCCAGCGTTGCCTTGAGGCGCTCGAAGTCCACCGGCTGATCGAAGATGAAGACTCCGGTGATCATCATCAGGTTGGTGGGGTCTTCCATCTGGTACCATGCCACATCGACGCTGGCAAGGGACTCGGCGTGTGTGCGACCCAGGGCCATACGACACCTCCGCAAAGGCTGGGATTTAGACTTGAGAGGACACGCGGTCGGCGGCTGTTTTCAGGGCTCAGTCTGCCCGCGCCCTCTAGTGTTGCGGTGCAAGTGTACCACAGCTTGTCTGGTTTTGCCACTTTTTTCACGGGTCTGGAGGGGGGCCGTGGCTGGTCAAGGTGAAAGGTGCTTTACAGACGACGGCCGCGATACGTGCTATGCTGGCGCGACGATTTTGGCCAGATGTCCCTGCGCGTTGCGTGCAGCGGCGGCTGCGGACGGCGGGCTCGGTCGGAGACCGGCCCGAGCGATGTGTGGCTGAGCGGTTGGTCCGTGCAGTTTTTGGGTTTGCCTGTGGAGACAGCGATGATACCGATCAAGAGTTCCGAGATTACCCCCGAGGCGGTTTACAACAGCCGGCGCCAGTTCATGAAGGGCGTTGGCGCGCTGGCGTTGGGCGCCGCGGCGCTGGCCGCCTGCGGCGCGCCGGCCGATCAGGCCGCGGCGCCGGCCTCTGCCGCCAACCCTGGCGCGACGGCTGCGCCGGCCGGCGCCGCGCGGGTCGATGAACTGGGCGACCCGGCCAACAGCGTGCAGGAGATCACCCATTACAACAACTTCTACGAGTTCACCACCGACAAGCAGCGGGTTGCCGAGCTGGCCGGGACTCTGCGCACCCGCCCGTGGACGGTGGAGGTGGGCGGCCTGGTGCGCAACCCGCGCACATTTGCCATCGAGGACATTCTGAGCGGCTTCGATCAGGAGGAGCGCGTCTATCGTCTGCGCTGTGTGGAGGGCTGGTCGATGGTCATTCCCTGGCTGGGCTTCCCGCTCAACAAGCTGCTGGCCCAGGTCGAGCCGACCTCCGAGGCGAAATATGTGCGTTTCGAGACCCTGCTCGACCCCGACCAGATGCCCGGCCAGCGCAGCCCCTGGCTCGAGTGGCCCTATGCCGAGGGCTTGCGTCTGGACGAGGCGATGCACGACCTGACCCTGCTGGTCACCGGCCTTTACGGCGAGACCTTGCTGCCGCAGAACGGCGCGCCGCTGCGGCTGGTGACGCCGTGGAAATATGGCTTCAAGAGCATCAAATCCATCGTCAAGATCGACCTGATCGCTGACCAGCCCTCCTCCCTGTGGATGATCGCCGCGCCCAAGGAATATGGCTTCTACGCCAACGTCAACCCCGAGGTGGCCCACCCGCGCTGGTCGCAGCGCAGCGAGCGCCGCATCGGCGAAAGCGGCCGCCGCGAGACGCTGATGTTCAACGGCTACGCCGAAGAAGTGGCGGGGCTGTACGCCGGGATGGATCTGCGGAAGAACTATTAGGGAATTGGCAACTACACAGTCGGCGGGTGCGAGCACGTGGATTGAGTAGGCCGCCGTATCGAAATCACGTGCCCGCACCCGCCGGCTGAGCAGTAACGCAAATTGAACATCGCCCATTGACCATGTCCCTACCCAAGTTCAGCCCATTCCAACTGGCCGTTCACGTCGCCGCGCTGGCGCCGCTGGCCGTGCTGGTGATCGCCTGGCAGACCGGCAACCTGTCGGTCAATCCGATCCAGGATGCCACTTTCCGCACCGGCAAGACGGCGCTGGCGCTGTTGACGGCGTCGCTGGCCTGCACGCCGGCCAACACCCTCTTCGGCTTCCGGCCGGCGCTCAAGGCGCGGCGGGCGCTGGGGCTGTACGCGTTTCTCTACGCCGCGATCCACTTCAGCATCTTCATCGGCCTGGACTACGGCTTCGACCTGCGCCTGGTGGCGCTGGAGCTGGCTGAAAAGCGCTATATCCTGGTGGGCGCGGCCGCGCTGCTGATCTTGCTGCCGCTGGCCATCACCTCTACCAAGGGCTGGCAGCGCAGGCTGGGCAAGAGCTGGAAAAAGCTGCACCGCTGGGTCTATCTGGCCGGGGTGCTGGTCATCTTTCATTACATCTGGGTGCAGAAGGCAGACATTGGCCAGCCGCTGGTGTGGGGGGCGCTGGTGGGGATATTGCTGTTGCTGCGGGCGCCGGCGATCAGAAAGCGGGCGGCAGGCTGGCGCGCGGCGATCGGGAAACCCCGGCGTGGCTCCTCACGTCAAGCAGGATGATCCCTTGCGCGGAGATCATCGCCGTCAGATCGAATTCGGCGGGTAAACAGCAATCCAATCGCTTCTGAATAACTTCTGCACATCTCTCTGGTATTCTGGGGCCAGATCGGCGCAAGCGAGCGTCGGCGAATCTTGGAACCTCTACCAAAGGAGACACGGAACGTATGACGAATGTGAAGAAATGGATGGCAGCCGCGGGTGTCGGGTTGGCCTTGATGACGGCGACCGTCATGGCGCTGCCGGCGGCAGCGTCAGAGACAGCCGTGGTGCAGGTACAGCGCGGCGGCAGCGGCCACAGCAGTGAGTATCTGGCCCAGGCGCTGGGCGTCAGCGCCGACGAGCTGGAGGCGGCCAAGCAGACCGCCTACCAGGCAGCCATCGACCAGGCGCTGGCCGCTGGCTTGATCACCCAGGCGCAGGCCGACGCCATCGCCGAGCGCGCCGAGGCGGCAGGACGTCTGAGCAGCCGCTACCTGCGTGGGTTCACGTCCGGCGACTCGGCCGTCGACGTGGATGCCTTGCTGGCTAAGGCGCTGGGCGTCACCGCCGACGAGCTCGACGCTGCCCGCACCGAGGCCCGCAGTCTGTCGCTGGCCGCGGCCGTCGCGGCTGGCGAAATCACCCAGGAACAGGCCGACATGAAGCTTGCTCGCAGGGCGCTGAAGGCCTATCTGGAGGAGCAGGGCTTCTCCAGCCAGGAGCAGAGCCTGTATGAGACCGCGGTCCAGCAGGCTGTGCAGGCCGGCGTGATCACCCAGGAACAGGCTGACGCGATCCTCAGCGACGCGGACGCCGGCTCGCTGAATGGCCGGCGCGGCTCAGACGGCGGACGGCACGGGTCACGTGGCTCCGGCAGCACGCCGCAGAACGACGCTACGTCTGGCGCGACCGACTCGTAGGTTCTCGCCCAACCCAACCACGAGGAGCGTACTGTAAGGTGCGCTCCTCTCTTTTTTTGGCGCGCTCAACCTCACGGCTTCGCAATACAATCTTCATAACATCTGAACAACTTCCTGCTAAGGTGTAGACAGGCTGGCATAAACCGAGCGCCAGCAGTCGGTAGTGTATGACACAAGGAGTATGCTCATGAACCAACCTAGGAAGTGGATCGCAGTGGCCGGTGCGGCTCTCGCCGTGCTGATGCTCTTGGTGGTGGCGCTGCCCGCGGCGGCTGACACTGCAGTGACAGCCCCCACGGCGCATCGCGGCGGCCCCCTGGGCGGCGGCGCAGGCGGCGCGTACCTGGCCGAAGCGCTCGGCATCACCGCCGCCGAGCTGCAAACGGCCCAACAGACCGCCTATGAGGCGGCCATCGACCAGGCGCTGGCCCAGGGTCTGATCACTCAGGCGCAGGCTGACGCGCTGAAGGAGCGCAGCAGTTCGACTGCCCGACGGTTCCACGGCTTCCTCGGCCTGAACGCTTCCACCATCGATGGTGAGGCGCTCTTGGCCGACGCCCTGGGGATCAGCGCCGACGAGCTGGCAGCGGCCCGCGTCGAGGCGCAGGATCTGGCCCTGGCGGCGGCCGTGGCGGAGGGCCGCATCACCCAGGAGCAGGCCGACCAGATGAAGGCCCGCCAGTCGCTCCAGACCTACCTGCAAGAGCAGGGCTTCGGCGACCAGGTGCGTTCTCTCTACGAGAAGCTGGTGGAGCAGGCGGTGCAGGCCGGCGTGCTCACCCAGGAGCAGGCTGACGCCATCCTGAGTCAGCAGGGTTCCTTCGACGGCATGCGCGGCTTTGGCGGCATGCGCGGCCACGGCAGAGGGATGTTCGGCATGCCTGGCATGCAGACGCCCGAGGGCGTCGCACCTTCCGGCACGCGGCTGCAGCGTGGCTTCCAGATGGGCGGCCTGGACTACTAACGTCGCCCCCAACCCTTAGCCCAGAGAAGCGCGGCCAGCATCCGCGCTTCTCTGCCCTCGATTGACGCACAGAAAGCCAACAGTTCTCAGAGTGTTCTCTGTTTTTTGGCCGAACACGACCGTTTTGGAATAAATGAACTGACAGACCATGTTGGTTTGTGTATGATTGTCGGCAAGTATTTCAACCAAGGAGCATCCAAGCGTGAG
>JAKQCW010000154.1 GCA_029558955.1 Chloroflexota bacterium | reverse complement strand
CCCATCGGACGCCAGTATATCATGTCCTGCGTTGCAAGTCAACCGAACGCCATTTGGCACAGCAATTCCAAATATGGGCGGAGTCGAGGCTTCAGCCGGGTCTGGACGATGCGAGTTGAGCGTGCAAACCCGGCTGAAGCCTCGACTCCAGCTTGGCAATCGCCATATTTGGAATTGCTGCATTTGGCAATAGATACTTTCTGGCGTATGCTATGGCTGAACCAGCGGCTGGGTAACTGCGTGTAAACCTGTGCGACACCACGTTGGCGGTCTCGTTCCGTGGCACGTCGATCTGCGATCATCAGACATTTCACACGTTGGGTATTGGTGATATGGCCCTTTCATGGCGACGACGCGCGTCGCTGCTCCTGATCTTGCTTCTCATGCTCATGCTGGCCGGCGGCTACTGGCTGGTGGGCGATCTGCCCGCGCCCACGCCGCAGAACCTGGCCGCCGTCCGCCCCAGCACGCTGATCCTGGATCGGGAGGGGCGAACATTGTTCGAGGCCATCGGCGACCAGGGCAAGCAGGTATCGCTGTCCTTCGAGCAGATCCCAGCTGCCTGCTGGCAGGCCACGGTCGCGGTCGAGGACAGCCGCTTCTTCCACCACCCCGGCATCGACCCGCTGGCCATCGGCCGCGCGGCGGTGCAAAACTGGCGCAGCGGCGCGGTGATCTCCGGCGCATCCACCATCACCCAGCAACTGGCCCGTAACACGCTGATGACCGTCGAGGAGCGCTATGAGCAGTCGCTGCGCCGCAAGCTGCGCGAGGCATGGCTGGCCCTGCGGATCGAGCTGCGTTATGACAAGCAGGAGATCCTGGCCCTCTACCTGAACCAGGTCTACTACGGCAACTTCGCCTACGGCCTGGAGGGCGCGGCCCAAGGCTATTTTGGCAAATCGGCCCGCGAGCTGGACCTGGCCGAGTGCAGCCTGTTGGCCGGGCTGGTGCAGAACCCCGAGGTCTACAACCCGCTCTACAACCTGGAGTCGGCCCGCTGGCGGCAGTCCCATGTGCTGGCGGCCATGGTGCAGCATGGCTACATCCCGCGCGGCGAGGCGGAGCTGGCGCTGGCCGAACGCTTGCAGTTCGCCGCCACCCCCTTCCCCATCGACGCGCCCCACTTCGTCAGCTACGTCGAGAGGCAGTTGGAGCGGCTGCTGGGCGCCGAGCGGGTCAGTCAGGGCGGGCTGCGGGTGATGACCACGCTCGACCTGAACTGGAACCGCCAGGCCGAGGCCGCTGTGGGCCACCGCCTGGGCCAGCTCCAACAGGCCAAGGACGCCCCGCCCGGCCGCCGCATCGAAAATGCCGCCGTGGTGCTGCTGGACCCAAGCAGCGGCGCGATCCGTGCCATGGTCGGCAGCCCCAACTACTTCGACGCCAGCATCGACGGCGCGATGAACGCCGCCCTGGCCCTGCGCCAGCCGGGCTCAGCCCTCAAGCCGCTGACCTACGCCGCAGCCATGGACCCGGCGCGCGCGGCCGCAGCCGGTCGGGCGCCTTTCACCGCAGCCACGGTCATCGCCGACGTGCGCACCGCCTTCATGACCACCGAAGGCGCCCCTTATGTGCCGCAGAACTACGACATGCAGTGGCACGGCCCGGTCAGCCTGCGCACAGCCCTGGCCAGCTCCTACAACCTGCCCGCGGTCAAGGCGCTGGACGCCATCGGCGTGGACGCGCTGATCAGCCAGGCGCAGCGCCTGGGCATCACGTCGTTCCAACCCGCCAGCGCCGACGAACAGCAGCCTCCCTACGGCCTGGCCCTGACCCTGGGCGGCGGCGAGGTCAGCCTGCTGGAGCTGACCGGCGCCTACGCCGCCTTCGCCAACGGCGGCTACAAAGTAACGCCCTACGCCATCGAGCGCATCGAAGACGCCGACGGCAAGATCCTCTGGCGCGCCGAGTCCCCCGCGCAGCGCACGGTTCAGGCCCTCGATGCGCGCGTCGCCTATCTGATCACCGACATCCTCAGCGACGACGATGCCCGCGCCCCCTCCTTTGGCCGCAACAGCGTGCTCAGATTGAGCCGGCCGGCCGCGGTCAAAACCGGCACCACCACCGATTGGCGCGACAACTGGACTGTCGGCTACACCCCCGATCTGGTGGGCGGCGTCTGGGTGGGCAACGCCGACAACACCCCCATGCTGGGCGTCAGCGGCATCAGCGGCGCCGGGCCGATCTGGCGCGATGTGATGGAGATGGCGCACAAGGGATTGCCGGCGCGCGCTTTCCGCCAGCCTGACGGCCTGGTGCGGGCCGAGGTCTGTATCGATTCGGGCCTGTTGCCGACACAATGGTGCAGCCGGCGGCGCAGCGAGCTGTTCATCGCCGGCACAGAGCCGCTGGAGTTCGATGCCGTCTACCGCCCGCTGGCTGTGGACAGCTGCCGCGGCGGGCTGGCGGACCAGGCGACGACGCCGGCGTGCAGCGAGACGCGCGTCTTCCGCGTCTATCCGCCAGAGCTGCGCGAGTGGGCGCTGGCCCAGGGAATCGAGCAGCCGGCGGCGGATGAATCGTGGCGCGTCGAGCGCGACGCAGCCGCTGATGGGCAGGTGACCGCGCCGGCCGACGCGGCGTCCAGCGGCCTGGCATTGATCAGCCCCGACCCGAACAGCGTTTTCCGGCTGTCGGCCGGGATGCCGGACGCTTTGCAGCAGGTGCGCCTGGCCGCGCGGCCGCTGGGCGCAAACGTGCCCAACGAGGTGACATTTCTGGTCGATGGCCAGCCGGTGGGCCGCTCGACCCGCCTGCCCTTTGAAACCTGGTGGACGCTGCAACCGGGCGCGCATCACATCAGTGCGGTCGCGCTGGGCGCCAACGGAGAGTCTCTGACCAGCGATGGGCTCTGGATCGAAGTCCAATGAAGGTCGAAGTCCGATGAAGATCGAAGTCCAATGTAGGTAGTTTCCCTGTTCCAACCGACCGACTGGGTTTTCCTGTCGGGCGCCAAGGAGGTTGAGATCGCCATGTCTTACAAAACGAACCAACGAATTCATATCGTCCTCTTGAGCATCATCATCGCCAGCCTGCTGCTGGCAAGCTGCGGCCGGCCGGCGCAGCCAGGGCCTGGCCCTGAACCGCAGACCGCGCCGCTGGAAACGACGCCCGCCGTCCAGCCCCCCGCGGCTGCGACAGCAGCGCCGACCGTCGAGCCGACGCCGACCGTCGAGCCGTTGGATCTGCCGCCGGTGGCTGTGTCCACCTCCCCCCAGCGCGGGCAGGAGCAGCCGCTGGACGCGCCGGTGGTGATCAGCTTCGACCAAGCCATGGATGAGGCCAGCACCGCTGCGGCCTTTGCCATCGAACCGCCCACGGCCGGCCAGGCGACATTGGTGGGCAATGACCTGGTGTGGACCCCGGAGCAGCCGCTGACGCGCGGCGCCAGCTATCGCGTCTCGGTCAGTCAGGAGGCGCGCAGCGCCAGCGATGAGCCGCTGGCCGCGCCGGTCGATCTGCGCTTCGACACGGTTGGCTTCCTTCAGGTGACCAGCAGCCAGCCGGCCGACGGCAACGAGGAGGTCAGCGTCGATTCGCCCATCACGGTGATCTTCAATCGGCCTGTGGTTCCGCTGACCAGCATCGGCCAACAGGCCGGGCAGCCCAATCCCCTGCGCATCGAACCGAGCACGCCGGGCACGGGTCAATGGCTGAACACCAGCATCTACAGCTTTGTGCCTGAGACCGCCCTGGCCGGCGGGGCCAGCTACAAGGTCACTGTGCCGACCGGCCTGACCGATGTCAGCGGCGGCCTGCTGGCGGAGGATGCGGTCATCACCTTCCAAACGGCCAGCCCCGTCGTGATGGCCGTGGCGCCCGATGGTCCCATGGCCTGGCCCAGCAAGCCGGTGACGGTGACTTTCAGCCAGCCGATGGATCGCGCCTCGACAGAGGATGCCTTTGCGCTGCGCAACGATGCCAACAAGGCGCAGGTCGCCGGCCGCTTCACCTGGAGCGACGGCGGCCGCGTCCTGCGCTTCCAGCCGACGCCCGCGCTGGACTACGATGTTGCCTACACGGTGCAGATCGACAAGGGCGCGCGGGCGGCCGCGGGCCAGGCCACGCTGCGTGAGCCCTTTGTCGCCCGCTTCCAGACCGCGCCCCAGATCGGCATCGAGGCCACGTCGCCCCCCGATGGCGCCACCGGCGTAGCAGTGGAGGCGCAGATGGGCATTCTGTTCCTGGGCATCGTCGACGAAAGCACGCTGGGGCGCGATGCCTTCACCATCATCCCCAAGCCCACCGATGTGTTCAGCTACTTCTCCCCCTACGACAACCGTTGGCAGATCAGTTGGCCGCGCCTGCCGGAGACCAGCTACACGGTGACGCTTTCCGGCGACATCCAGGATGTGTTCGGCAACCGGCTGGGGACGCGGCGCTACCGCTTCGAGACCGGCCAGCGCCGCCCCTTTGCCCACCTCAATGTGCCCAGCGACATCGGAACCTACAACGCCTACACCAGCACTTTGATCGCGGCCAGCTACCGCAATGTCAGCGAGCTGAACTTCAAGCTCTACAGCGTCAACGAGAATGAAGCCACCCGGCTGCTGGGGGAAAACCGTTGGGACGCACTGCGCACCTTCGTTCCCAAGGGGGACGCGCTGCTGCGCGAGTGGACTGTGCCCGTCTCCCCGGAGCGCAACACCAACAACCTCCTCAAAGTCCCGCTGGCCGAGGATGGCGGCCCCCTGCCTTCGGGCATCTACTGGGTCGAGATGCGCGCGCCGGAAGTCACATACGGCGACGGCTCACTGGAGTCGGGCCAGCAGCCGCCGCGCCATCTGCTGATCGTCTCTCCCTTCAATCTGATCACCAAGCGCACGGTGGATGAGACGCTGGTCTGGGTCACCGATCTGCAGTCGGGCCAGCCGGTGGCCGACGTGCCGGTGCGCATGGTGGGACAGAGCGAGGTGCAGGCGGTCAGCGACGCCGACGGCATCGCGCGCGGCCCGGCAACGACGAAGGAGCCGTGGACGCCGATATCTGTCTTCGCGGGAACGGCTGGCTCGGTCGGAGACCGGCCAGAGCAGGGCGGCTCGACTGGCTCGGCTGGCTCGGCTGGCTCGGTCGGAGACCGGCCAGAGCAGGGCGAGCAGGATGGACCGGCGCCCTACGGCGTGACCAGCACCGACTGGCAAAGCGGGCTGGCCTCGTGGGACTTTGGGCTGCCGAGCGAATATCCGCCCCCGCTCTACCAGGGCTACTTCTACACCGACCGGCCCATCTACCGGCCTGGCCAGACTGTCTACTGGAAGGGCATTCTGCGGGTGGACGATGACGCCATCCTGCGCCTGCCAGAGCCAGGGACCAAGGTCGATGTCATCATCACCAACGACCGCGGCGAGGAGATCTACCGGCAGCAGCATCAGACCAACGCCTTCGGGACCATCGACGGCGCGCTGCCGCTGGCCGAGGAGGCCAGCCTGGGCTTCTACAACCTGGAGCTGCGCCTCACCGACTGGCCGCAGGATGCGTATTTCATCCCCTACTTCGGCCTGGGCTTCCAGGTGGCCGAATACCGCAAGCCTGAGTTCACCATCGAATTGAGCACCGATCAGGCGGAAGTGCTGGACGGCGACGTGATCACGGCCACGGTCAGCGGCGAATTCTTCTTCGGCGGGCCGGTGAGCAAGGCACAGGTGGACTGGACCGTCTTCAGCGAGGACGCGACCTTCAACTACGCCGGCGATGTCACAGGCCGCTGGTACAGCTTCAACGACTACACCGGCTGGGATCCCACGACGCAGGGCCGCTACGGCGGCGTGGTGGCCAGCGGCGCGGGCGAGACCGGCGCTGATGGCGTGTTCACCTTCCAGGTCCCGGCCGACATCGGCGACAAGACCGTCAGCCAGCGCTTCAGCATCGACGTGCGCGTCACCGACCTGAACAACCAGGAGACGGCCAAAAACACCTCGGTCATCGTGCACAAGGGCCTGGTCTATCCAGGCGTGGCCCCGCGCGGCTATGTCAGCCTGGCCGGCCAGCCAGCCGCCGTGGACCTGATCACCGTCGACTGGGCCAGCCAGCCCGTGCCCGACCAGGCGCTGACTGTCGTGGTCAGCCAGGCCGAGTGGCTGAGCGTGCAGAAACAGGCCGAGGATGGCCGCTTCTACTGGACCAGCGAGGTGCGGGAGACCCCCATCCTGACCGACACCGTGACCACCGACGGCCGCGGCGAGGCTGTCTTCACCTGGACCCCGCCCGGCGGCGGCCAGTACAAGATCAACGCCACGGCGGTGGACGAGCTGGGCAACGCGGTGCGCAGCGCGGCCTTCACCTGGGTCAGCAGCGGCAGCGCGCAGGAGTATGTCTCCTGGCAGGTGGAGAACAACGACCGCATCGAGCTGGTGGCCGACAAGCCGCTCTACCAGGTGGGCGACACGGCCAAGATCCTGGCGCCGCACCCCTACCAGGGACCGGTGGAGGCGTTGTTGACCATCGAGCGCGGCCAGATCATCGAAACGCAACAGATCACGCTGGAGGGCAACAGCGAGACGCTGGAGATCCCCATCACCGAGGATTACGTGCCCAACGTCTTCGTCTCGCTGGTGGTGGTCAAGGGTGGCTCGGCCGGTGGCTCGGTCGGAGACCGGCCACAGCAGGAAGGTTCGGTCGGTGGCTCGGTCGGTGGCTCGGCCGGTGGCTCGGCCGGAGACCGGCCACAGCAAGGTGGAGAGGGGCCACAGCAGGGTGACAGCAGTGATCTGGGCAGCTTCAAGCTGGGCCTGGTGGAACTGCCGGTGGACAACACGGTCAAGGAGATCCAGCTCACGCTGACGCCCAACGCGGACGTGCTGCGGCCGGGCGAGACTGTCACCTTCACCGTGCAGGCGACCGACTGGCAGGGCGAACCGCTTCAGGCGGAGATCTCCCTGGCGCTGATCGACAAGGCGATCCTCAGCCTGGCCCAGAGCCCCAACCAGCCGCTGCTGGACAGCTTCTACCGCCAGCGCGGGCTGGGGGTGCAGACGGCCAGCAACCTGGTGCTCAACCTGGACCGCCTCAACCTGCAACTGGAGGAGGGCGCCAAGGGCGGCGGCGGCGGCGATGGCATGATGGGCTTCGAGGTGCGCACCGAGTTCGAGGACACCGCGCTGTGGGAGCCCACCGTCGTCACCGACGAAAAGGGCTGGGCTGAGGTCAGCGTGACCCTGCCCGACAACCTGACCACCTGGCGGCTGGAGGGCATCGGCGTCACCGTGGACACCCATGTGGGCCAGGCCACGGTGGAGATCAAGACCACCCTGCCGCTGCTGGTGCGGCCGGTGCTGCCCCGCTTCTTCACCGTGGGCGACCAGGCCGAGATCGGCGCCATCGTCAACAACAACACCGAGGCCGACCGCACCGTGGAGGTGATCCTGGCGGCCCAGGGTGTGACCACCACAGCCGCGCTGAGCCAGATCGTCAGTGTGCCGGCCGGCCAGCAGGCCAAGGTGAGCTGGCCGGTGGAAGTCACGATCCCCACCGGCGGCGAGGCCGTCAGCAGCGCCATGATCCGTTTCACGGCGCTGGAAACGGGCGCGGCCGCGGGCCAGGCGCCGCTGGGCGACGCGGTCGAGCTGACCCTGCCGGTCTACCGCTACAGCTCGCCGGAGACGGTGGCCACCGCCGGCATGGTCGGCCCGGACGAGAGCCGCACCGAGGTGATCGCGCTGCCATCCAATGTGGACCCCACCCAGGGCGAGCTGCGGGTGCGGCTGGATCCGTCGCTGGCCGCGGGCACGCTGGAAAGCCTCAACTGGCTGGAAAGCTTCCCCTACGAGTGCAGCGAGCAGATCGTCAGCAAGTTCCTGCCCAACGTGGTCACCTACCAGGCGCTGGAAGCGCTGGGCCTGACGGGCCTCGATACGGCGCAGGCGGATACGCGATGGGCTGACCTGGAGGCCAACCTGCAAGACCAGATCGCCGTGGCCACCCAGCGCCTCTTGCAGCGCCAGAACCCCGACGGCGGCTGGGGCTGGTGGGCCAACGACGAGAGCCGGCCCTTCGTCAGCAGCTACGTCACCTTTGGCCTGGTGCGGGCGCAGGCGGCCGGCTTCGCGGTCGATTCGGCGGCGCTGGAGCGGGCCATCGACTACTTGCAGCGCCAACTGCGGCCGGTGGACGCGCTGGAAGGCTATGAGCTGAACCAGCAGGCCTTCATCCTCTACGTGCTGGCCGAGGCCGGCCAGGGCGACGTGGGCCGCACCACCGCGCTCTACCAGGTGCGCCAGCGGCTGGCCGATTACGGCAAGGCGCTGCTGGCCCTGACCTTCGGCCTGCTGGACGACCCAACCTCTGCCCAGCGCATCGGCGTGCTGCTGGACGACCTGAACAGCGCGGCCCTGGTCTCGGCCACCGGCGCGCACTGGGAGGAGGAAAGCATCGACTGGTGGACCATGAACAGCGATCTGCGCAGCACGGCCCTGGTGCTGGACGCGATGGCCAGGTTGGACCCACAGAACGCGCTGGCGCCCAACGCGGTGCGCTGGCTGATGAGCACGCGCAGCGATGGCCACTGGGCCACCACCCAGGAAAACGTCTGGTCGTTGATCGCCCTGACCGACTGGATGGTCGCCGCCGGCGAGCTGGAGGGCGACTACAGCTACAACGTCCTGCTGAACGACGCCGAGCTGGCCAGCGGCAGCGTCGATGTCAACAACGTGGGCCAGCCGGTGGAGCTGCGCGTGGCCGTGGCCGAGCTCCTGCAAGACTATGCCAATGGCCTGACCATCAGCCGCTTCGCCGAGGGCAGCCAGAGCGGCGACGGCCAGCTCTACTACACCGCCTTCCTGGAGACCTTCCTGCCCGCGGCCGAGCTGCAGGCCATGGACCGCGGCGTGGTGGTGGCGCAGCAGTACCGCCTGGTGGATCCCATCACCGGCGAGGCGTCGGACCAGCCCATCAGCGAGGCCCAGGTAGGCGACACCATCCAGGTCAAGCTGACCATCGTGGCGCCGACCGACCTGCACTATCTGGTGGTCGAGAGTCCGCTGCCGGCCGGCGCCGAGGCCATCGATTCCAGCCTGCTCAACACCAGCCTGGTCTACGAAGGTCCCAGCCTGGAGCCGGCCGATGGTGCATGGCCGTGGTTCTGGTGGACGCCGACTGCGACCGATCTGCGCGACGAGAAGGTAGCCCTCTTCGCCACCCAGCTCCCCGCCGGCACCTATGAGTACACCTACCAGATGCGCGCCAGCCTGCCAGGCCAGTTCCAGGTCCTGCCGGCCGTCGCCTATCAGATGTACTTCCCGGAGGTGTGGGGGCGCAGCGCGGGGGCGACGTTTGGGATCGGTGAACGGTGAACGGTTAGCGGTGAACAGTTAATGGTTTGAGGAATGAGACAGGCCCGGCCGGGATGGCTGGGCCTGTTTTTGTTTGGCGAGGAAGGTGAAACACGAACGCGTGAAGGGGCGCGGCGCGTCTTGCTGTCATGGATGGCATTACGCTCGCTCCGATCTTGAGCTATACGTCAGGTGCTGGGGATCATGTTTGGCTGAACCGGCCGATCGATGTACAATCGGTCTGAACGAACGGAGACCGCCATACGCTATCTACCTCTTCATGGAGAGTAAGCTAATGACCGTTGCTGTCGAACGCATTGCCAAAGAACTGACTATTTCTCCCCGTGAGTTAGAACGTCGTAGTCTTGAGGCATTCATCGAGCGCGAACGTCGCTTGACAAACCTGGACATTGCCGATCTCCAGGACCGTTACGGCGTGCGCACGGCACGCGACTTGGCGCAGCGCATCGAGACCAAAGCCGTGTACAGTCATCCAGCGTGGGAAGAGATGATCGAATGGGAACGCCTGGAAACGTATCTGGGACAGCTCAATCAGTGGCAGATCGATTTGCGTTGACAATGTACGATCAACTAGCGCGCATTGCGACAACCGAATTCAGCGCCATCATCTCTCATACTGATACGATTGGACGACGTGCAGGAATAGCGTTGAAGCTTCGGCTTCATGTACGCGATGGCACCTTCATCGATATCTGGCTGAGTGCAGACCAGAAGCGCTACGCCTACCATTGGGAGCAGCGAGCTAAACGGGGATTACTCCATCGTCATGACAATGCGCCAGATCACCCTGAAATCGCCACCCATCCCAAGCATTTTCACAATGGCGCAGAGGAGAACGTTGAGGAGAGCTACATTCCCGACTCGCCAAGGGCAGCATTGCGGGAGTTCCTCAGGTTTGTTGAAAAAGAATTGACCGCCGTGGGAGAATAGCAGCAATCCCGGCCGATTCACATCGTCTCAATACCGCC
Source organism: Chloroflexota bacterium (assembly GCA_029558955.1). GTDB lineage: Bacteria > Chloroflexota > Anaerolineae > JAAEKA01 > JAAEKA01 > JAAEKA01. Next base: position 22,476 of record JAKQCW010000154.1, on the reverse strand, counting down.
CAATCTCCTCCGCCAACGGCGTCAGCAGTTCCAGCTTCCACGGCTGCATGCGTGGGGCGACGGAGCAGGCGGTGCTGAGGATGTAGCCGCCGCCAGGTATGCCGGTGTGGATGCAGTCGGTCGCGTGGGCGATGACCTGCTCGGCGCTGGCAGCCATCAACAGCTCCACCGCGTTCATGTTGCCCTTGATGAAGGCCCGCTCGCCGATCTGCGCCTTGGCGTCTTTCAGCTCGACGTTGCCCAGCGGCGGCGGGTCCAGGGTGTCGATGCCTTCAGTGTGGGTCTCCAGCATCAGCTCCAGCCGGTCGCCGATGCTGCCGCAGGTGTGGGTGTAGACCGGCACCCCCTCGGCCTTGACCGCCTCGGCCACACGCCGCTCGAAGGGCAGCACATAGCGCTTGTACATGCGCGGCGACAGCAGCGGCCCGCCGGCAAAGGCCGACGAGATCAACACCGCGTCCACCCCATGCCGCGCCTGCGCCACGGCCCAGCTCGCCGAGGCCACGGTCAGCCGCTCCAGCAGCGCCAACGCCTTGCCAGGATCCTCCAACAGGCTGGTCAGCGCCGGCTCGTAGCCGAACAATTCCATGTAGTGGGTGAAGGGGGAGAACACCTCGCCATGCACCGAGACGGCGCTCCCCACCTTGGCCCTGACCCGGTCGATGGTGTCAAAAAAGTAGTCCGGCGGCTCGGCCAGCGGGCCAGGCGCGGCCTTGCCATCCAGCCAGGGCACATGATAGGTGTTCCAAACGTAGCCACGCAGATCGTCGATGAAGTCCAAATCGTCGGGATCGATGCTCTCGAAGCTGGCGCGGGCTGGCCGGCCGGGATCAGCCGGTCGGTGTTGGGCGTTGTCGTCCCAGGGGACCAACGTCACATCGCCGTTGCGCCAGGTCAGCAGCTCCCCCTCGTCGGTGTTGCGGATCGACTGCACCTGCTCCAGCAGGTCAGGCGGCCGGCCGGGCAGGTTGATCAGAATGCCATCGAAGCGGTAGCGCCGCTGCAACTGCACCAGCGCCTCGGCGAAGCCCTCGCTGGTGAACCAGATCTCGTGCGGCTTCAGCGGCGTGTTCAGAAAATAATGCCCGATGGCCAACTGACACATCACCGGCGCACGGTCCGGCAGCCGATGGCGCATGGCCAGGGCGATGCGTTCTTGTCCGTTCATGCTCGTAGTAGCAGATGACTCGTGGGGGGTGGGAGGTGAACGGTGAACGGTGAACGGTAAACGGTGGCCGGAGTTCCGGAGACCGTTCACCGTTTACCGATTACCGTTTACCGATTACCGTTCACCGTTTACCGATTACCGTTCACCGTTCACCGTTCACCGTTCACGGCCACTATCCCTTCACCGCGCCAGCGGTCAGGCCTTTGATGAACTGCTTGGACATCAGCAGGTAGAGGATCAGGATCGGGATCGCGGCCATGGAGAGGGCCGCCAGGATGCGGGTCCAGTTGGTCTGATACTGGCCGAAGAGCAGCGACACCCCCAGGATCACCGTGCGCTGGTTCTCGGCGCGGATGAAGATCAGCGGGAACCAGAGGTCGTTCCAGACCGGGATCAGATTAAAGATCACCACCGTGGCCACGGCCGGCCGGATCAGCGGCATGATCACAGAGCGGTAGATGCGCAGCTCGCCCGCCCCGTCCACATGGGCCGCGTCGATCAGATCGGCCGGCAGGCCACGGATGAAGGTCGTCAGCACGAAGACCGAGATGGGCAGCCCCATGGCCACGTAGACCGGGATCAGGCTGAAAACACTGTCGGTCAGCCCCATGGACTGGATGATCTGGAAGATGTTGATGGTGCCCAGCCGGATGGGGATCATCAGACCGGCGATGAAGAAGATGTAGATCAACATCGACCAGCGTGAGCGCCACATGGCCAGGGCGTAGGCCGCCAGCGAGCCCAGCAGGATGATCAAAGTCAGCGACACCAGGGTGACGAAGATGCTGTTGCGAAAATAGAGATCGAAGCGGCCGTCGTTCCACACCGTCTGGAAGCCATCGAAGGTGATCGGCCAATGGGGCAAGAAGGGATTGCGGAAGATCTCACGCTGCGGCTTGACCGAGTTGATCAGCATGGTGTAGATGGGAAACAACACCACCAGGCACCAGGCGATGAGGATCGCATAGGCGGCGACTGTGGAGCGATTCAGCTTTTTCATGGCCTACATCTCCGCGCTGCGGCGCTGGGTGGTCAGCAGCCAGATCGACACACCCACCAACAGGATCAAGAACATGACCGTGGCCACGGCCGCGCCGATGCCCATGTTGGGAATGGCCACGGGGTGTTCGCCGGCGATGGCTGTGCGGTAGAAAAAGGTGCCCAGCAGATCGGTGGAATAGGCCGGTTCGCCGCGCGCGCCCGCCATGGCATAGACGATGTCGAAGGCGTTGACATTGCCCACGAAGGTCAGCACCGCCACCATGCCGATCACCGGCAGCAACAGCGGGAACTTGATCCCCCAGAACACCTGCCACGAGGATGCGCCATCGACCCGCGCCGCCTCGGTCAGCTCATCGGGAATCGTCAGCAGGCCGGCCAGGAAGAACATGGTCGGCAAGCCCACCCACTGCCAGACCGAAACCAGCGAGATGATGATCAACGCCCAGGTGGGATCCCCCAGCCAGGGCAGGGCAAACCGTTCCAGGCCAACTACTTTGAGAAACTGATTCAGTGCGCCCCACTGCGGGTTGAGAATCAGCCGCCAGAGGAAGCCGATGATCAGCACCGACAGCGTGGCCGGCAGGAAGATGATGGTGCGCATCAGCCCGTGGCCCTTGATGCCGGTGGCCAGCAGGACGGCGAACAGCAGGCCGAGGGTGTTCTGCACCAACATGTGGATGACGAAGAAGACCGCGGTGTTGCCCAGCGCGTTGAGGAAACGATCACGCCACAGCGGGTTGGTGAAAAGCTGGACGTAATTATCCAAGCCCACGAAATGTTCCGGGGTCAGTCCCGTCCCCTGATAGAAGCTCAGTCTCAGCGAGTTGAAAAGCGGCAGCGCCATGAAGCGCACGTAGATCAGCAGGGCGGGCAGCAGGAAGAGCAGCCAGATCAGCTTGCGCCGCAGCTCATAGCCGTGAAGACTCCCCTTGGCGCTGCTGGCGACGGTCGATTGTGTCATAGCGCCTCCACACCAACACGATCGCCAGGGCGTCCCGCCGCTTGGCTTCGGCGAGACGCCTGGCGATCATCGACATCGTTATTGGCAGTTCTGGGCCGGCTCGAACCACTGCGCCAGGCCCTCTTGCAGAGCGTCGGCCGCCTGCTGGGCCGTCTCAGTGCCGGCCAACACGGCGATCGCGTGATCCTGCATCAGGGTGTAGCCGTCAGGCTGGCCATCCAGCAGCTTCTCCCAGGCCAGGCGAATATCCAGGCCCGCGCCCTCGTTCAGCGCCAGGAACTCAGCCGCGTGCGGGTTGTCCGGCGCAGGCGGGTTGTTGCTGATGGGGAAGAAGCCGGGCAGTTGGTTGGCCAGCAGGGCCGCGAACTCCGGCGTAGACATCCACTCCAGGAAGGTCTTGGCCGCCTCCTTGTTGGGGGAGGCCGCGTTGACGCCCATGCCCGCGTCCAGGTGGAAGGTCACGTAGCGCTGATCCTGGCCTTCGGGCGCGGGGATGCCAAAGACGCCCCACTCGAAGTCAGGCGCTTCGCTCTCGAACACCGGAATGTCCCAGGAGCCGCCCAGCCACATGGCCGCCTGGCCCATCAGGAAGAGCTGCTGGCTGTCGTAGTAGGTCAGCGCCGCCTGGCCATCGGGCACGAAGGGGCCCAGATCGGCCACGGCCTGGAAGGCGTTGACCATGGCCTCGTCGTTGAAGCAGCGCTCGCCGTTCAGGTAGGCCTGCCGTCCCTCGTAGCCGCCGATGAAGGTGGGCGCCAGGTTCATGAAGACGATCTCGGCGATGGTCCACGCGTCGCCCGAAGCATTGGCGAAGGGGATGTAGCCGGCGTCCTTGATGGCCTGCGCGGTGGTCAGCAGCTCTTCCCAGGTCTGAGGAACGCTGAGACCCAGCTCATTGAAGATGTCCTCGTTGTAGTAGATCCCGTGGGAGACCGCGATAAAGGGCACGCCGTAGGGAGTGCCATCGGCTGCGGACCAGGGAACCAACGAGGCCTCGGTGAAGTTCTCCTTCAGGCCGGGCAGATCAGCCAGCGGCTCGATGAAGCCCTCTTCGAAGAGCTGGCGCGAGGTGGCAAAGGAACGCAGGTAGTAGAGGTCAGGGCCGGTGCCGCCTTCGAGCTGGGTGCGCAGGGTGGCGTTGTAGTCAGGCGGGTTGGTGGGGTCGAACTTGATGGTGATGTTGGGGTAGGCTTTGTTGAACTCGGCGAGGATGGCGTTGATCTGCTCCACATCATCGACGCGCCAGGACCCCATGGTGAGAGCAACCGGCTGATCAGCGGCGGGCTGCTCTGCCGGTGCGGCCGGCTGCTCAGCGGGTGCGGCCGGCTGTTCGGCCGGTGCAGCGGGGGCGGGGGTGGCAACAGGCGCAGCGCAGCTCGTCACGAGCAGGGCCAGCACCACCAACAGTACTACGATGTACCTGGACATAGTCTCCTCCTTTGAGACAAGTTACCAAATGGTTGGCTATGCCTGAGGCAAAGGTCGGCATAGCCGCGATACGGTGTCCATATTATACGTAGTTAGGGCGCAAAACAAAACGGCGGAATTGCACGCCGGACGCGGCCAGCGTGCCATGAGCGCGTGAGCTGAGCCTGCGGCGTCAGCCGGCCTTCACCCCCCAGACCGCGACCGCAGCCATCAGGCGCGCCAGCCCAGCACCATGGCGATGGCGTGCTCACGGGTGTGGGACAGGCTGAGCTTCCAGTCGCGAATGCCAAGCAGCTCGGCGCGCGCCTGCGCCTTGCCGTGCAGCCGCAAGCCGGGCTCCCCCGATGGCCGCCGCTCGACCTCGATCTCAGCCCAGTCGATCCAGCCGGCCTCATGCGGCGTCTGCGGCGCCCAGCCGGTGCCCAGCGCCTTGCTCACAGCCTCCTTGGCAGCCCAGCGCGCGGCCAGCGAGTTGGCCCGGCTGGCGCAATACTCGATCTCGGCCGGCGTGTAGACGCGCCGCAAAAAGCGGTCGCCCCAGCGGGCGACCGCCTGCTCAATGCGCACTACCTCGATCAGATCTACGCCGATGACGACCATGCTGTCAACTCAATGAGACGGATGAAAGCGGGGCTACGCTGGGCGCGCAATCCGTGGGACCGGCAGCGCTCACAGCCCACTCGGCAGGGCCGGCGTGGTCAGCACGTCGTTGCCGTTGTTCCGACGCACGTTGCGTCCGACCGCGTGATAGCGAAAACCGATCATGGCCATGCGCTCAGGGTCATAGATGTTGCGCCCGTCGAAGATCACCGGCTGGCGCATGGAGCCGTGGATGCGGGGCAGGTCCAGGTGACGGAACTCGTTCCATTCGGTGCAGACTACGATCGCATCGCAGCCCTCGGCCAGCGCGTAGGGGTCCTCGACCAGGGTGAGGTCGGGCAGATAGCGGGGGGCCACGTGCATGGCCACAGGATCGTAGCCTTTGATCTGTGCGCCTTCGCTGCGCAGCAGGTTGCCGATCTCCACCGCCGGCGCGTCGCGCATGTCATCGGTGTTGGGCTTGAACGCCAGCCCCAGCAGGCCGATGCGCTTGTCGTGCAGGCGGCCCAGCTCCTGCCGCAGGCGGTGTACCACCTTGCGCCGCTGGTCGCGGTTGATGTCCATCACCGCGCGCAGCAGCGATGGATGCGTGCCATGCACCAGCGCCATGTGCTCCAATGCCAGCACATCCTTGGGGAAGCAGGAGCCGCCGTAGCCCAGGCCGGCATCCAGGAAATAGCGCCCGATGCGCTTGTCGTAGCCCATGCCCGCGGCCACTTCCTTGACATCCGCGCCCAGCTCCTCGCAGATGGCCGCGATCTCGTTGATGAAGGAGATGCGGGTGGCCAGGAAGGCGTTGGAGGCGTATTTGATCATCTCGGCCGTGCGCAGGTCGGTGACGACGATGGGCGCGCGCAGCGCCAGGTGAAGCTGCGCCACCTTCTCGGCCGCGTCGCTGTTCAGCGAGCCCAGCACCACCCGGTCCGGGTTGAGGAAATCGCTGATGGCTGAACCCTCACGCAGGAACTCCGGGTTGGAGACCACCGCGAAGTCGATGGGCGCCGGCTGGGTGTGGGAGACGATGTCGGCCACCCAGTCGCCCGTGCCCACCGGCACCGTGCTCTTGTTGATGATGATCAGCGGGGCAGTCATGGTGCTGGCGATGGTCTCGGCCGCCATGCGCACATAGCGCAGATCGGCCTCGCCGTCGACGCCGGAGGGGGTGCCCACGGCGATGAAGACGAACTCGGCCTGCTCCAGCCCCTCTTCATAGGAGGTGGAGAAGCTCAGCCGGCCGGCGCGCACGTTGCGTTCCACCATCTCCTCCAGCCCCGGCTCGTAAATCGGCATCTTGCCGGCGTGCAGCATGTCGATTTTCTCTTGATTGATGTCGATACACACCACCTGATTGCCCATGTCGGCAAAGCAGGTGCCGGTCACCAGGCCCACATAGCCGGTGCCGATAACGCAGATGTTTTTCATGACGAAATTTCTCCGAATTGATTACTTGCCAGGTCTGGCTGCTCACACCCTACGTCAGCTCAGCCGCCTGAGCGCGCTGCTGGCGGGCCGCGTCCACGTCAGACCAGGTCAGGCGCTCACGGCGGAAGTACCAGGCGCCCAGGATAGTGATGGGGAACCAAAGCGCGGCGTGCAGCACCAGGGTATAGCCGGCGGCCAGGCTGCGGGACACGCCGTAGGCGCTCAACACCTCGATGCCGGGGGTGTCGAAGGTGCCGATATAGCCAGGCGCAGAGGGCAGCGTGGTGGCCAGGTTGACAATGCCGTTCATCAGCATCAGCACATAGAAGGCCACCGGCAAGCCCGCGCCGAACTGCACGAAGGCCTGCATGACAAACCAGTACTTCATGGTCTCGGCCAGCCAGATCACCACCGAGATCAGGAAAACCATCAGGATGTCGCGGCTGCTGCGAAAGAAATGCAGACCCTCCAGGAAACGCTCGATGAAGCCATCGGTTTTCAAGCGCAGGTTGGCCGGCAGCACCCGCCGCACCGTGCCGCGGTAGAGCTGCTGCGCCAGGTCTGGCTTGGTAGCCAAGAGGACGAACACCACCAGCAGCGCCAGAAAAAAGAGGCTGGGCAGAATCACGATGGGCCGCAGGTTGGCCGGCATGGGCGCAAAGGGAATGGCGAAGAAGACGAACATCAGCATCACCAGGCCGTCGAAGACCCGCTCGACGACGATGGTGGCCAGGCTGCTGCTCATGCTCACATCCTCGGAGCGCTTCAGCACATAGGCGCGCAGCACCTCGCCGGCGCGCAGGGGGAAGATGTTGTTGCCCATGTAGCCGATGCAGACGATGGGAAAGAGGCGCTTGGTGGTGATCGGCTTGATCGGTCGCAGCATGTAATGCCAGCGCCAGGTGCGCACCCAAACGCCCACGAAGTAGATCGCCACCGCCGGGATCAGCCAGTAGTAGGTGGCCTGGCTGAGCCAGTAGCGTACCTCCCGAAGGTCCAGCCCGCGCAGCGCAAAGTAGAGAAAGAAGGCACTGATCCCAAACCCCAGCAAGGTTCGCCAACGTTTTTTCATCAGGGTGGTTCGTTATCTCCGCATCAGGTTCGACCGCACTCAAGGCGTCGTTATTATACCAGACACCGCCATGCCGCCCCAATTCCCGGTGCGGGGTTGCATTCGACCTGAACAGGACAAACAAAACGGCGGCGGGCCCGGCTACGCTGACCCGCCGCCGCATTCACCTACTTCTCTTCAGGCATCACATCGCCAGCATCGGCTGTGGCGCAGCGAAGGCGGTTGCGGCGGGAAGCACCGAATCGCCCAAAATCCGTTCCATGGCCATGATGTGGCTACAAACACCCATGCGCGCAGCCTCTTCACAGGTGCAATGCCAATGACCGTCGTCGTAGTTGACCTGATAGGTGTCGTGTTCGCCCTTGAACGTCACGGCGAAGTGCGTGAACTCGATGCGTTCACGCTCCTGGGCATATTGCCTGGCTTTGATGATCCGACTGACCAATCCTGTGTCCATGCAGACCTCCAGGGAGAATAGTTGGGCTCAGACGCTGTCTGAGCCGCAAGGCGTCAGATGTTTCCAAAAACAAAAGAACACCAAAACGCGCGGGCATTCTGGTGTTCTTGCCTGTTTCGGTCGGTGCGCTTGTGCAACAACTCATGCATAGCGAGGCTTCTCCAGCCAGCAGGTGAGATCGACGGTGTGCTCTGCTGGCGTCCTCAGTATACCCCTTTCACGGTGGTTTGTCAACCGAGTTTCCCGACGAATCGCCTACGACGCGCAGACGACTGACAGCCTGTCGCCGCCAGCGCGACCCGTCACGCGCCGGCCAGTTTGACACCTCGGGTCAACTGGCTATAATCAGGGTGACACGCGGGTGTAGCTCAGCGGTAGAGCTACGGCTTCCCAAGCCGTGAGTCGTGGGTTCGAATCCCATCACCCGCTCAGGATCCGTTCGCCGCACCTCCTGTTTCAGAAGCCGCCCCGTTGCACGACGGGGCGGCTTCGCGTTTCCGGTTGCCAGGGCTTCGGCAACCATGACGCCCATGGCCCACCTACGTTTGCAGAAGCTCTCGCATGATGATACCATCCAGCCCATGACCGCGCCCCCCTTCGATGGACTTGCGTCGCCGGCCTTCGGGACTCGCCGCCAGCGGCTGGCGGTGGCCGTGATGGCTTTGGCCGCGTTTGCCCTGCGTCTGATGCATCTGGGTCAGCAGAGCCTCTGGTACGACGAGACGGTGTCGGTCTACCTGGCCGGCCAGCCGGCGGCCGCGCTGATCGCCCACACCGCGCGCGATATCCACCCCCCGCTCTACTACCTGCTGCTGCGCGGCTGGCTGCTGCTGGCCGGCTACCCCACCGGCCAGGCCGACCCCACAGGCCACGGGCTGGAGTTCATGGCCGCCTTCCTGTCGCTCTGCTTCGGCGTGCTGCTGGTTCCGCTGACCTGGCAACTGGCGCGGCGGCTGGGTCTGGCCAGTCTCAGCGCCGGCCTGGCCGCGCTGCTGATCGCGCTCTCCCCCTTCGGCGTCTGGTACAGCCAGGAAGTGCGCATGTACACCCTGGGCGCGTGCCTGGGCGTGATCGTCTTGCTGGCCGCGCTCCCCTTTTTGCGCCGCACAGCCTCCCCCGGCCGGCTGCGCCGCGCGGCCTTGCTCTACGCTCTGGCCGCGGCCGCGGGTCTGGCTACGCTCTATTATTTTGCCTTCCTGCTGATCAGCCTGAATCTGCTGGTGCTGGCCGCGTTGGCGATGCTGGCTCGGTCAGGAGACCGGCCAGAGCAGGGCGGGGCGGAGCTGGCTCGGTCGGGAGACCGGCCAGAGCAGAGCGGGGCGGAGCTGGCTCGGTCGGGAGATCGGCCAGAGCAGGGTGGGGCGATGCTGGCTCGGTCAGGAGACCGGCCAGAGCAGGGCGAGGCGGAGCTGGCTCGGTCGGGAGACCGGCCAGAGCAGGGCGGGGCGGAGCTGGCTCGGTCGGGAGACCGGCCAGAGCAGGGCGGGGCGGGGCGGGCTCGGTCGGGAGACCGGCCAGAGCAGGGCGGGGCGGGGCTGGCTCGGTCAGGAGACCGGCCAGAGCAGGGCGGGGCGGGGCGGGCTGTTGGCGCGTCCCGCGGCCAGATGTTGCTGCTCTGGCTGGCGGCGCAGGCCGGCGCGCTGCTGCTCTTCCTCCCCTGGCTGCCCACGGCCTGGCGTCAGGTCACCGATCCGCCGGTTCCCCCCTGGCGCGTCGCCCCGCAACTCCTGGCCGCGCTGCTGGAAAGCTGGAGCGCCCTGATTCTGGGGCAGGCGGCCAGCCTGGCGCAGTTCTGGCCCCTGCTGCTGCTGGCGCTGGCCCTCGTCATCCTGGGCATCCTCGCCGCGCGCCGTTCCCCCATTCCCCATTCCCCATTCGCCATTCACCAATCAACCATTCTCCTCGCCGCCGCCCTCGGCCCGCTGCTCCTCATCCTCCTGGCCTCCCTCTGGACGCCGCTCTACCATGTGCGCTATCTCTTCACCTTCTCGCCGCCCTGGAGCGTGCTGCTGGCCATGGGATTGGCCGCGCTGTGGCGCTGGAACACGCGCCTGAGCCGCGCCCTGGCCTTGACCAGCCTCATCCTGTTGGTGGCCGGCTCGGCCGTCGCCCTGCGCTCCTTCTGGAGCGACCCCGCCCACGCGGCCGACGATCACCGCGCGGCCGTGCGCCAACTGGCCCAGCGCTGGCGGCCCGGCGACGTGATTCTGGCCAACGCCGGCTACGCCTACACCGCGCTGCTGACCTATTGGCCGGGGCCGGTGGCCTGGCATGGCCGGCTGACCGACTACACGCCAGCCGTCGCCGAACGGACAGCCAACGAACAGGGCGCGGTGATCCTGCAGACCGGCCACATCGATGGCGAGGCCGGCCTGGGCTGGGGCGATGCAAACTCGGACTTCTACGCCCTGCCGGCCGAGGCCATGCGCCGCGCCCTGGCCAACCTTGCGGGCCAGACCGATCGCCTGTGGCACTACCGCATCTACGACACGGTCAACGATCCCCAGGGCGCGATCCGCGCCGCGCTGGAGGGGGGCTGGACCCTCTTCGACGACCGGGTCTACAGCGGGGAGGCCAACCTGCGGGTGCAGGGCTGGCAGGGGATGCGCCAGGCGTCGTCGTCCGAGCTGGCGCCGGCGGCCGCAACGTTCGGCGGCTGGCTGGAGCTGCGCCTGCCGTCGGACGCCGCGCCCTCGCAGGTCGAGGCCGGCGGTGCGCTGGACCTGCCAGACGCGCTCTGGCGGCGCGACCCGGCCCAGCCCGGCCAGCCGGCGGCGCTCTCGCTGCGTCTGGTGGATGCAGAGGGCGCGGTCTGGGCGGCCGCCGACGAGCCGCTGGGGGGCAATGTGCTCGACCTGACCACGGCCAGCGAGCTGGTGCAGCCGCTGCGCCTGGCCATTCCCCCCGGCACAGCGCCCGGCCCCTATGAACTGGTTCTGGTGGTCTACGATCCCCAGACCGGACAGCCGCTGAGCGCGGCCTCAGCGGCCGGCGAGGTCAGCAGTCAGGCCCCGCTGGGCCAGGTGGAGGTCGTCCGCCCCGCGCAGCCGCCAGCCGCGCCGCGCGCCGTGGCTGACTTCGGCCCCTTGCGGCTGGTGGAGGCCGCCACACCGGCCGCGGCCATCAGCCCCGGCGACGCCATCCCCGTCGAGCTGCTCTGGCAGGCCGCGCCCGATTTCGCCGCCGAGCCGCTGGTGGTGGTGGTGCAGTTGCTGGACAGCGCCGGCGGCGTGGCAGCCAGCCTGGAGGCCGAGCCGCTGGCTGGCCGCTACCCCACGACCCAATGGCAGCCCGGCGAGCTGGTGCGCGACCGGCAGGTGCTCACCGCGCCCGCCAGCCTCGCGCCGGGTCGCTATCAGTTGATCGTCGGCTTGTACCGGGCGGCCGACGGCCAGCGGTTGATGACCGACGGTGGACTGTTCGGGCTGGCAGAACAGGGCTTCTATGAAGTTGAAGCGATCGATGTGCGTTAGGTCGCGGTCTGGAGGTCGTGGATTGAGACGGGGGATGCTTCGGCGGCCCTCAGCATGACGGGGGGTGCGGGACCCACGAACGACCAACCGGCCCTTTTCCCAGAATCAAAGCGGCGAGTCTTTGCAGACTCGCCGCTCATGATTCCTGGTCGTGCACCCCTCGTCGAACTGCGACCACCGGCTTGCCGAACCAGCCAACTCAGGCCAGGCTGCCCCGTGGCACCCACGGGTGACCGCTTATGGCTGCTGCCTTCCGGCCCTGACCAGGTTCACAGGCCCGCGCCGCACAGGACCCAACCATCAACGCTACTTAGTCCAGCAGTCCCAGCAGCCGTCGAGCCCTCGGAGTGGGAATTCAGCCCCGCTACAGCGGATTGCGGGTACAGGGCACCGCTAGCGCCCCGCCTAGCACGACCAGGAGGCATTGTACATCAGGTGCCGGACTGTGGCAAGTTGCACGGGCCAGAGCGCGGGGAATCAAAAAGCCGGCGCTGGTTACGCCGACTCTCTGGCTTCTGGCGGAGAGGGAGGGATTTGAACCCTCGATCCCCGGAGGGATACGCGCTCTCCAGGCGCGCGCACTAGACCGGACTATGCGACCTCTCCACGAACAAGGGCATTATACCATCTGCACCCGCAAGGGCCAAAGTTTTCGCAGGCCAAGCAACGGTCCCGAATCCCAGCCTGGAAGCGCCACAGTATGATGCAGATCATAGCGCGATTTGCCAACTTCGGCTATACTGCGCAGACGACCCGGGCCACGGCTTGGGCCACGGCCGCCAGGCGCCCAGCCCGGGCGGCTCCCGCTGACAAGCCCCGCCCCCTCTGGCTCACCATGCACTGCCGCAGCCTGAGGGTTAACAGCCTCAACAGCCTCTCAGCCCTGGAATCGCCAGGGCCCTGCCGGCTGGCAGGGCCCTGGATCTCTGGCGGAGAGGGTGGGATTTGAACCCACGAGGGTGATTAACCCTACGCGTTTTCGAGACGCGCGCACTCGACCGAACTATGCGACCTCTCCATATGTCATCTTGCAGCCCGGCCCCTCACGCAGAGCCGCCCAGCCTTCTGCCCTTGGCGGCCTTGGCGTCTTGGCGTGAGGCAACTCCGGGAAGTGCTGAAACCTGCAACGACCAAGCGATTATATCACAGCGCCCCTGATCGGGCAAAGAAAGCGACCCAGGCGGAATATGAACCATCACCCTGCTGAACTGACCGAACTGCGCGACATGCGGGCGCGGGCCATGGCGGCCGGCGGCCAGACCCGCGTCGACGCCCAACATGCCAAAGGCAAGCTGACTGCCCGTGAGCGCCTGGCCGCGCTGCTGGACGAGGACAGCTTCCAGGAGATCGGCGCGCTGGCCACTCACAATGTCAGCGACTTCGGCATGGCCGACAAGAAATACCCCGGCGACGGCCTGGTGGCCGGCTTCGGCAAGATCCTCGGCCGCAAGGTGGCGATCTATGCCCAGGATTTCACCGTGCTGGGCGGCTCCTTCTCCGAGGTGCAGTCCCACAAGATCAGCCGCATCATGGACATCGCCGTGGACAGCGGACTCCCCATCATCGCCCTGATCGATTCCGGCGGCGCGCGCATCCAGGAAGGGGTGCGCAGCCTGGCGGCCTACGGCGAGCTCTTCACCCGCAACGTCATGGCCTCCGGCGTGGTGCCCCAGATCGCCGTGATCCTCGGCCCCAGCGCGGGCGGCGCAGTCTACTCGCCGGCCCTGATGGACTTCGTGATCATGGTGCGCAAGATCAGCCACATGTTCATCACCGGCCCTGACGTGATCAAGACTGTCACCGGCGAGGATGTCAGCTTCCGCGACCTGGGAGGCACGCTGGTACACAACTCCCGCAGCGGCGTGGCCCACCTGCTGGCCGACAGCGAACAGCAGGCCTTTCTCCAGGTCAAGCAGTTGCTCAGCTATCTGCCCCCCAACAACGCCGAGGACCCACGGCGGGTCGAGCCCTACGATGACCCGCTGCGCATGGATGACACCCTCAACTACCTGGCGCCCAACGACCACACCCAGCCCTACGACATGCGGGCAGTCATCGACCGGGTGGTGGACCGCGAGAGCTTCTTCGAGGTGCAGCCGTACTACGCGCGCAACGCCATCGTCGGCTTTGGCCGGCTGGACGGCTATGTCACCGGCATTGTGGCCAATCAGCCGGCCTATCTGGCCGGCGTGCTGGACATCGACAGCAGCGACAAGATCGCCCGCTTCGTGCGCATCTGCGACGCCTACAACATCCCCCTGGTCACTTTCGTCGACTGTCCCGGCTACCTGCCCGGCGTGGATCAGGAACATCACGGCATCATCCGCCACGGCGCCAAGGTGATCTATGCTTACTGCGAGGCCACGGTGCCCAAGATCAGCATCGTCACCCGCAAGGCCATCGGCGGCGCGTACATCGCCATGAGCAGCAAGCAGATGCGCTCCGACCTGGCCTTCGCCTGGCCCACCGCGCAGATCGCGGTCATGGGACCGGACGGGGCCGTCAACATCCTCTATCGTCGCGAGCTGGCCGAGGCTGCTGACCCCCAAGCGCTGCGCGCCGAGATCACCGCCCAGTACCAAAGCACCTTCATGTCCCCCTACGCGGCCGCGGACATGGGCCAGATCGACGAGGTGATCGAGCCGCGCGAGACCCGCACCCGGCTGATCGCCGCGCTGGACATTCTGCGCGGCAAGGTCTCCACCAACCCGGCCAAAAAACATGGCCTGATGCCGGTGTGACCTTGGCAGTTCCAACCATAACGGCTGCCGATCGGGAGTCGAGCCTTTGGACGGTTCGGCGCGGTCGGTTGGCGATGGCGGACCTGGCTAAAGCCTCGACTCCGAGCTGTTAGCGCCGGGGTGCGCCAGTATCAGGTCAGAAGGAGCAACGACCCGATGAGCGAGACCTTTATGCAGGGGCTGATCCTCTCAGCCATCGGCATGGGCATGGTCTTTGCCGCGCTGGCCGGCCTCTGGGCGCTGATCGCCCTGCTGGGCCGGCTGCAGATGCCAGCCCGCCGGCGCGGCGCCAAGGAAGATCCCCAGGTGCTGGCCGAGCTGGAGATCAGCGAGCCGCCCTTGCCTCTCCCCTCGGCCGATGAGATGGCGGCTATCGCCGTCGCACTGGCCGTTCTGCGCGCCGAGCACGATGCCGATGAGGGGCTGCGCCGGCGTCAGCCGCCGGTGCTGACCCGCTGGGTGGCGGTGGGCTATGGCCGCCAGTTGGCCCCCTGGCAGCCCCCGCGCGGCCGGCGCGGCCAGGACTGATGCCGCGGCCGCCGATTCTCACCCCAAGCCGCCTGACGCGCCACGCGCCATGTCGAAAGGTTGCTGCTCTGGCGCCGCGGCTGAGTAGCAACAGCGAAACCAAGGAAGGTCACCTCTCATGCGTAGCTTTCGTGTTCGAGTTTCAGATAAAACCTACCAGGTCGAAGTCGACGACATCAGCAAATCCCCGCTGAACGTGATCGTCAACGGCCGGTCATTCGCCGTAGAGGTCGAATGGCAGGGCGCGGACTCCGAGGCCACGGTGCGGCCCGAGGTCATGCCGACCAGGCCCGCGCCCGAAGAGGCCACCCCGGCCGGCGCCCGGCCAGCCCTGCCCCCCACGCCGCAGGTCTCGGAGAGCGAACGCGCCAGCGCCGTCACCGTCGATGCCCCCATGCCCGGCGTCATCCTGGAAGTACACGTCAAGCCCAGCCAGTCGGTCAGCCGCGGCCAGGAGCTGTGCGTGCTGGAGGCGATGAAGATGCGCAACAGCATCCGCTCCCCGCGCGATGGCGAAATCCTGGAGGTGCTGGTGGCCGCCGGCGCCAAGGTCGCCTATGGCGATCCGCTGATCCGCTTTACCGGGCCAGCCAGCTAAGAGACGAGACCTCACCATGAACTTCGACCTCTGGGAACTTCTCACCGCGGGCCTCTCGGCGCTGACCCTGGGCAATATCGCCATGATGGCCATCGGCGGCCTGTTGATCTATCTCGGCGTGGCCAAGGAATATGAGCCGGTGCTGCTGATCCCCATCGGCGCCGGCGCGATCCTGGCCAACATCCCGCTGACCGGCATGACCGGCCCCGACGGCATCTTCGGCATCCTCTACGCCGCGGGCATCAAGACGGAGCTCTTTCCCCTTCTGATCTTCATCGGCATCGGCGCCATGACCGACTTTGGCCCGCTGCTGGAGAACCCGCGCATGGTGTTGATCGGCGCGGCCGGCCAGTTTGGCATCTTCGGCACCCTGTTGGTGGCGCTGGCGCTGGGCTTCACCCTCAACGAGGCGGCCTCCATCGGCATCATCGGCGCGGTGGATGGCCCCACATCGATCTACGTCTCCAGCCAGCTGGCGCCGCAGCTTCTGGCCCCCATCGCGGTGGCCGCCTACAGCTACATGAGCCTGGTGCCCATCATCCAGCCCCCCATCATGCGCGCCATGACCACCCGCAAGGAGCGCCTGGTGCGCATGCCCTACACCTCGCGGCCGGTGGGCCGGCCGGTGCGGGTGCTCTTTCCCATCGTCGTCACCCTGGCCACCGGCCTCTTCGTGCCCATGGCCACCCCGTTGGTGGGCATGTTGATGTTCGGCAACCTGCTGCGTGAGGCGCTGGTGGTGCCGCGCCTGGTCGACGCGGCCAGCAACGAGATCGCCAACGTCACCACCATCTTCCTGGGGCTGGCCATCGGCTCCACCATGGCGGCCGAGAGCTTCTTGCAGGTCAGCACGCTGATGATCCTGGGGCTGGGCATCGTCGCCTTTGCCCTGGACACCGCGGCCGGCGTGGGGCTGGGCAAGCTCTTCTACCTGCTCAGCGGCGGCAAGTTCAACCCGCTGATCGGCGCGGCCGGCATCTCGGCCTTTCCCATGTCCGCCCGCGTGGTCAACCGCGTCGGCCTGGAGGAGGACGACGGCAACTTCCTCCTCATGCACGCCATGGGCGCCAACACGGCCGGCCAGATCGCCTCAGCCCTGGCCGGCGGCATCGTGCTGGCCCTGCTGGCCGGGTAGCCGGCCGGTTGCACGCGCCATGCAGATCGATTCCATCAGCGCCCGCGTCAGCCCCCTGCTGCGTCGCCCCGGCCTGGAGGCGCGCGTGGAATCGGCCTTTGCCGAGGCGCTCAACCTGGTCACGCCGCAGGGCGCAGCCTTTGCGCTGGTCAGCCGGCGCGTGGGCAATGGGCCGCTCAACGCCCTGGTCAGCCCTCCCCAGGCGTTGGCGGCCGTGCCGCCGGGCGCGCTGCTGGCCGGCGATGGGCAGTGGCTGACGCTGGGCGCTGAGCGGCGGCTGGCCCTGGCGCCGGCCGTGGAGTGGGACCCCCGGCCCGACTACCGCGGCTTGGCAGCCGGGCCGCAGACCGTCCGCGACAACCTGGCCTGGCTGCGAGGCCATCTGGCGCAGCACGCGCCGGCCGCCAGCCTGGCCGCGCGGACGCCAACCGGCGGCTGGCCGGCGGCGGCGTTGGTCCAGACCCAGGCCGGCGCCCTGATCGCTGCCCTGCTGCACAGCTATCGCCAGAGCGATCTGGCGCAGGTCGCCGCCTTGGCCGGCCGGTTGGCAGGGCTGGGCCCCGGCCTGACCCCGGCCGGCGACGACTGGCTGGCCGGCTGGCTGGTGGGGCTGCACGCCGCGGCCGCCCTGGAAACGCCCCCGCTGCCGCCGGTCGCCGTGGGCCGGGCCGTGGTCAACAGCGCCGGCGCCCGCACCACCCGGCTGAGCCTGGCCTTCTTGCAGGCCGCAGCCGACGGCGCGGCGGCCGCGCCTTGGCACGCGCTGCTGGCCGCGCTGCCGGCCGCCGCCCCCGGCCCGCTGCGCACAGCCGCCGACGCGATCATGCACACCGGCGCCACCTCAGGTTCGGATATGTTGGCCGGCTTTTTGGCGGCCTTTCAGAGCACGAATTAGGAGCTAGACATGCCTGTTGCAACTCGCATCATCCCTTCCGCTTACTACGATTCGGTGACCTTGATGTTGGTGGCCAAGGAGCTGCTGGCCATGCCCGGCGTGCAGGATGCCGCCGTGGTCATGGGCACGCCGGCCAACCTGGCGCTGATGCGCGATGCCGACCTGCTGACCGCCGAGGCCCAGGCCGCCACCCCCAACGACCTGGTCGCGGCAGTGCTGGCCGCCGACGAGGACGCGGCCGCGGCCGCGCTGGCCGCCATCGATGGCCTGCTGGCGGCCGGCAAAGGGAGCCAGACGTCGGAGGCCGGCCAGCCGCGGCCGCGCTCGTTGCGCGCGGCCCTGCGCCAAGCCCCCGATGCCAACCTGGCTGTGATCTCAGTGGCTGGCCGTTACGCCGCGCGCGAGGCGCAACTGGCGCTGGCCAACGGCCTGCACGTCATGCTTTTCAGCGACAACGTCAGCCTGGAGGAAGAGATCGCGCTCAAGGAGCTGGCAGACCGGCAAGGGCTGCTGTGCATGGGCCCGGACGCGGGCACGGCCATCGTCAACGGGGTCGGTCTCGGCTTCGCCAACGCCGTGCCGCGCGGGCCGATCGGCATCGTCGCCGCGGCCGGCACCGGTCTGCAGTCGGTCAGCAGCGACATCGCGCGCCGCGGCAGCGGCGTCAGCCAGGCCATCGGCACCGGCGGGCGCGACCTGAGCGAGAGCGTGGGGGGCCGCACCATGCTGGCCGGCATCGCCGCGCTGCACGCCGATCCGCAGACCCAGGTGATCGTGCTGGTCTCCAAACCGCCGTCAGAGCAGGTGATGACCCAGGTGCTGGCTGCGGCCAAGGCCGGCGACAAGCCGACGGTGGTCTGTTTCCTGGGCGCGGACCCTGGCGTGATCGAGCGGGCCGGCCTGATTCCGGTCAGCACGCTGGAGCAGGCCGCGGCCGTGGCGGTGGCCCTGGCGCGCGGCGAGGCGTGGCGCGCGCCCATGGCGGCCTGCGACGCGGCGGCCTTGGCCTGGCTGCCGCAGGCGCGCGCCGAAGGGGCCAAGTTGCAGCCCAGCCAGCGCTTCATCCACGGCCTCTACAGCGGCGGCACCTTTTGCTACGAGGCGCAGTTGATCCTGCAGCCGCTGCCCGATGGGCTGTATTCCAACGCGCCGGTACATCCGGCGACGGCCGGCCACGCCGCGCCCGACAACGCGGTGGTGCATGGCCAACACCGCGTCCTTGACCTGGGCGCGGACGAGTACACCGTCGGCCGGCTGCATCCCATGCTGGACCCCAGCGTGCGCAACCGCGCCATCGTCCACGCGGCCGACGATCCCACGGTCGCCGTGCTGCTGCTGGATGTGGTGCTGGGCTATGGCTCTCATCCTGACCCGGCCGGCGAGGCCGCCCAGGCCATTGCGACCGCCAAAGCCAGAGCCGCGGCCGCGGGCCGCCATCTGCCCGTGGTGACCTTCGTCTGCGGCACCGAGGAGGATCCGCAGCGGCTGAGCCAGCAGGAGGCCAAGCTGAGCGCGGCCGGCGCGCTGGTGACTGCCAGCAACGCCCAGGCCGCGCGGGTGGCGGCGTTGATCCTGGCGGGCGACTGACGCGCGCGCGCCGCCCCCTGTGCCGCCGTTGTCCGACGCGGCGCGGCAACACACTCGACTGGAAGGAACCCCTATCCCATGACCACAGATGCCCAGACAAACGCCGTCGATCGGAGTGCAGTCGTTTCCCTGCGCCCCATCACCCAGGAGACCGCGCGCGCCATCACCCGCCTCAAGGTTGCCCCGGAACAGGAGCCGTTCGTCGCCCCCAACGCCATCTCGCTGGCCCAGGCCTACTTCAGCAAAGAGGCATGGTTCCGCGCCATCTACGCCGACGAGACGCCGGTGGGCTTCATCATGCTCTACGACGATCCGGCCGAGCCGCAGTACTTCCTCTGGCGGCTGATGATCGACCAGCGCTACCAACGCCTCGGCTTCGCCCGCCAGGCCATCAACCTGCTGATCGATTATGTCAAAACCCGACCCGGCGCGGTCGAGCTGCTGGTCAGCCACGGCGAGGGGGAGGGCAGCCCGGCGCCCTTCTATGCCGGCCTGGGCTTTCAGTACACCGGCGACAAGGTGGATGACGAGCTGATCATGCGCCTGCCGCTCCAGACGGCGGCCGAGGCGCCGCCCACGCCGTCGCCCAAGCCGCTGACCCACGTGGTGCTGTTCAAGCTCAAGGACCGCAGCCCGGAGGCCGTGGCGAGAACGGCCGAGGTGCTGCGCAGCATGGAGGGCAAGATCGCCCCGCTGCAAGGGATCGAGGTCGGCGTCAACGTCGTCCCTTCCCCGCGCGCCTATGACCTTGCCCTGATCACCCGCTTCGCCAGCCTGGCCGACATGGAGCTCTACCAGGTACACCCCATTCACCAGGGTGTGCTGGCCCACATGCGCGCGGTGATGGAGACGGCCGTGGCGGTGGATTTCGAGACAGACAACCAGTAAACGGCGCCCAACGGAGCGTCAGGCTTTTGGATGCTGAGGAAAGACCGGCCCAAGCGCCCTGTTAGCCTCGGACGCACACTAAGGATACCACCATGAACCAGCGACTCGAACTGTTTGATCAACCTTTGAAGCCCATCAACCTTGGGCTGGAGACCTTCGCCGCCAGCATGACGGCGCAGGGCGTGGCTGTGACCACCGTCGATTGGCAGCCGCCGGCTGATGGTTATGTCGAATTAGATCGGCTGCAAGGCGCGGATGTGGACGCGGCCAATGCCGAGGCGGTGCAACGCATCATGGCCGGCCGGCCGATGCTGGTCGGCATGGGCAGCGCGCGCGCGGTGATTCCCGGCTTCCACGACCGGCTGATCACCCACAGCGGCCCGCCCATCGCGTGGGAGCGCATGTCCGGCCCAACGCGCGGCGCGGTGATCGGCGCGCTGCTCTACGAGGGGCTGGCTGAAACGCCGGAGGCCGCGGCGGAGCTGGCCAGCAGCGGCGCCATCGACTTTGCCCCCTGTCACCACTTCAACGCTGTCGGCCCCATGGCCGGCATCATCAGCCCCTCCATGCCGGTGTTCATCGTGCGCAACGAGACGACCGGGCACCTGGCCTACGCCACCCAGAACGAGGGGCTGGGCCGGGTGCTGCGCTACGGCGCCTACGGGCCAGAGGTGATCGAGCGGCTGAAGTGGATGGAGCGGGTGCTCTACCCGGCCTTGCAGGCCGCGCTGGAGCGCACCGGCCCCATCGACCTGCGCAGCATGACCGCCCAGGCCCTCCACATGGGGGACGAATGCCACAACCGCAACAAGGCGGGCACCTCCCTCTTCATCCGCGCCATCGGTCCGGCACTGGCCGAGAGCAGCGACGCGGCCACGGCGGCCGCGGTCCTCCGCTTCATGGACGGCAACGATCACTTCTACCTCAACCTCTCCATGCCGGCCATCAAGGCCATGCTGCTGCCGGCCGAGAATATCCCCGGCTGCACGGTGGTGACGGTCATGGCGCGCAACGGAACCGAATGGGGCATCCGCGTCAGCGCCACCGGCGGGCGCTGGTTCACCGCGCCCTCCCCCCTGGTCGAGGGGCTGTGGCTGCCCGGCTACAAGCCTGAAGACGCCAACCCCGACATCGGCGACAGCGCCATCACCGAGACCGGCGGCATCGGCGGCTTTGCGTTGGCGGCCGCGCCCGCCATCGTCCAGTTCGTCGGCGGCACGGCGGCCGACGCCATCAACACCACCCTGGCCATGTACGAGATCACCGTCGGCGAGCACAGCGCCTTCAGCATCCCCAGCCTGAATTTCCGCGGCTCGCCGGTGGGTGTGGACGTGCGCCGGGTGGTCGAAAGCGGCATCACCCCCCGCCTCAACACCGGCATTGCCCACAAGGAGCCAGGCATCGGCATGGTCGGCGCCGGCCTGGTGGCTGCGCCCATGGGCTGCTTCCGCGCGGCCTTCGAGGCGCTCAAGACGCTGTAGATCGACCAACGGTTGGCGTAAGTCCTGAAAAAGGACGCGGCTCGAACGATGCCATCTCTTCGGAAGAGATGGCATCGTTGCGTTTGCTCAGCGCGCCCCCGAGATCGCAAGTCGAATTCCGTTGCCAGAGGGGTCAGACAAAAACCAATCGCCATCCTGGGGGGCGATGGCGACCCCCGCGGCCTGCACCCGATCCACCGTTGACGCCAGCGCCGCCTCGTCGGGGAGGAGAACGGTGATGTAGCGCAGGCCGGCCGAGCCAGCCGGCGCGGGCGGTGCGCCGACGCCAGCCCAGGTGTTCAGGCCGATGTGGTGGTGATAGCCGCCGGCCGAGACGAAGAGCGCGCTGGGGCCGTAGCGCTGCACCAGGTCGAAGCCCAGGACCTCGCAGTAGAAGCGCTGCGCCTGGGGGATGCCGGCCACGTGCAGGTGAACGTGGCCCATGACCGCGCCGGCCGGCATGCTCCAAGGCTCGCCGTCAGGGGCCAAGGCCAGCAGACCGCGCGCGTCCAGCGGCTCGGTGACCATCTGCAAGTCGCCGTTGCTCAGCGGCCACTCGGCGCGCGGCCTGTCACGGTAGACCTCGATGCCGTTGCCGTCGGGGTCGGCCAGGTAGACGGCCTCGCTGACGCCATGGTCCGACCAGCCTTGCAGCGGCCAGCCGGTTTCCAGCACATGCCGCAGCCAGCGGGCCAGGTCAGACCGGCTGGGCAGCAGCAGGGCGAAGTGGTAGAGGCCAGCGGCGCGGGCCGGCTTGGGCCGCGCGCCGGGCAGCTCCACCAGATGCAGCAGCGGCGTGTTGCCAGCCGCCAGCAGCGCGCTGCCGCCGCTGCGCTCAGCCGGCGCCAGCCCCAGCACATCGCTGTAGAAACGCAGCGCGCGGTCCAGGTCGCCAACGGTCAGGCTGACCGCGCCCATGTGGGTTCGGGGGTCCAAAACAGGTTGATTTGACATGCACCGCAGTATATGCCAGCAGGACTTGTTGTCAAGCCTTCAGGCGGATCCGTGCGCGCCACGCATCGGCCAGACCCGGCTAAAGC
>JAKQCW010000119.1 GCA_029558955.1 Chloroflexota bacterium | reverse complement strand
CTTCGAGAACACCATCCTGCCCGACAACATGCCGGCCCTGATCTACGCGGCCAAGGTGGCGCGCACCCCCTACCTGACGCCGGCCGGCCCCGATGCGCTCAATGTGGCAGCCGCGCCGTCCACCATCACCGTGGGCGACCCGGTGGTCCTGACCGCCACCATCAACGACACCCGCTTCAGCAGCAACAACGGCGTCGAGCCGACCCAGGCCATCGCCGCGGCTGAGTATTACATCGACACGCCCCCCTGGCAGCCGGGCGCGGTGGCCAACCCGATGGCCGCGGCGGACGGCAGCTTCAACAGCACGGTGGAAGGGGTGACGGCCACCGTCAACACCGGCGCGCTGGGCACCGGCCGCCACATCATCTTCGTGCGCGGCAAGGACGCGGCCAACAACTGGGGCGCCTTCAGCGCGGTCTTCCTGAACGTGGAAGTGCTCAGCGTCAGCCCGGCCAGCGTCGCGATCTGCACGCCGGCCAACGCCCAGTTCACCGTCAACGTCGGCTACAGCGGCTCGGTCAGCCTGAGCGCCAGCGGCCACCCGGCCGGCACGACCGCCCTCTTCAGCCCCAACCCGGTCAGCGGCCCCGGCAGCAGTGTCTTCACCGTGGGCAACACCGGCGCGGCCGCCCCCGGCGCCTACAACATCGACATCACCGGAACCTACGGCGCCGGCTCGCAGACCAACAGCGTGCAGCTCAGCGTGGCCAGCCAGCCGGCCGGCCAGCCGGTGTTGTCCTCCCCGGCCAACGGCGCGCTGAACGTGGCGGTGACGCCGGTCTTCACCTGGAACGCCGCCAGCCAGGCGGGCAGCTACCGCTTCGACCTGGCCACCGACGCCGGCTTCAGCGCCATGGTACACTCGGCCTCGGGCCTGACCGGAACCAGCTACACCGCGCCCATCACCCTCAACACCAGCGTGCGCTACTACTGGCGGGTTGTTGCCGAGAACGCCTGCGGCACGGCCGGCCCCTCGGCCACCTTCAACTTCACCACCGTGGCCGCGCCCGGCGACTGCACCCCCGGCACGACGCCCAACGTTCTCTACACCAGCGGCTTCGAAAGCGGCCTGAGCGGTTGGACCACCCCGGCCGGCACAGGAACCAACACCTGGGCCATCTCGTCGGCCCTGCCGCACGCCGGCGCGCAGAACGTGCGCGGCGCCGGCACGGCCAGCGTCACCGATCAGCGGCTGGTGTCGCCGCCCGTGGTGCTGCCCACGGGCCAGAACCCGGTGGTGCTCAAGTTCTGGCACGTGCCCAACCTGGAGAACAGCGGCTCGACCGCATGCTACGACGGCGGCATCCTGGAAGTCTCGACCAACGGCGGCTCCACCTGGACGCAGGTGTCCAACGCCAGCCTGCTGGTCGGGCCGTACACCGGCGCGGTCTCCGGTAGCTTCAGCAACCCGCTGGCCGGTCTGCAGGCCTGGTGCAGCGCCATCACCACCACCTACCGCCAGACCATCGCCGATGTCAGCGCCTACGCCGGGCAGACGGTGCAGTTCCGCTGGCGCATCGGCACCGACAACGGGGTCGGCCGCACCGGCTGGGACGTGGATGACGTATCGGTGCAGTCGTGTCAGGCATCCTGCCCCTACGACGTCAACAACAGCGGCGGCGTGGACATCATCGACGTGCAACTGGTGGCCGGCGCCTTCGGAACCAACAACCCCGCCTACGACTTCGACAACAACGGCGTCGTGGATGTGCTCGACATCCAGCAGGTGGCCATCCGTTGGCAGGTGGGCTGTTAATGTCTGTCGCTGTTTTGCGCCATTGAGTGTTGACAGTCTGGTGCAATGGAGTAGAATTGCACCAGACTGTCGTTGCTCCACCAGCCCGCTGTCCACCCCCCTCTCCCCCTGCCGGACAGCGCCCACAACTTACTCCCCTTGCGCCGTGCGAAATTCGGCCGTCCGGCGCGACCGATTCGTGTTCCATTGGAAGGAGATACCAACGTGCGTCGTCAAACCCTCAACTTCGCGCTGGTTGCGTCACTGATTGCAGCCATGATCTTTGCGCTGGCCGCCACCGCTGCGGCCGCGCCGCAGGCCGCGCCGCAGGCTTCGTCGCCCGCGTCGCCGGCCGCGCCCCAGCCACACAAGGCTATCGCCGCAGCCGGCTTGCTCGACGCCTCTGCGCCGGGCGTCACGCTGTGGCACGACTACGGCACATTTGGCCTCTACAAGCTGAGTGACGCCGCGCTGGCCAGCCTGCCGGCCGCGGTGCGCAGCCAGCTCCAGATCGATGGGCAGATGGACACCATCCAATTCGATCGTCACCCCATCGACACGACGGCCGGTGAGGCTGTGCTGCCCGCGCTGCTGGCCAGCAAGGCCCCGGCCGGCCCGGCCCTGCACCTGGTCCAGTTCGTTGGCCCCATCCAGGACGCCTGGTTGGACGCGGTGGAGGCCACCGGCGCCGATCTGGTGCAGTACATCGCCAGCAATGCCTACATGGTCTGGGCCGACGCTGCCAGCCGCAGCCAACTGGACGCGCTGGCGCAGAACGGCGATTTCGTCCAGTTCAGCGGCGCCTATCAGCCCGCCTACAAGCTGGGCCCCTCCATCGAGCAGCGCATTCTGGAGCAGAGCGACCCCAACCAGCTTGTGCCGACCATCATCCAGATCTACAATCACCCCGGCAAGAAGGCTTCGCAGGATGTCATCGCCGGCCTGGCGGCCGAGGTGATCTCCGGCTGGTCGCCGATCCTGGCCTTTGAGAACAGCACCGTGCAGGTGCGCGCGGCCGATCTGCTGACCATCGCCCGCCTGCCGGATGTGGTCTGGGTGGGCGAGCGCTTCGAGCGCGAGATGATGGATGAGGTGCAGGGCCAGATCATGGCCGGCAACCTGAACGGCAGCCAGAGCGGCCCCAGCGCGCCGGGCTACAAGGCCTGGCTGGACAGCTTCGGCTTCAGCCAGAACCCAGCCGACTATCCCCTGGTCAGCGTCAGCGACGACGGGGTGGGCTCGGGCGCCACGGCCAACGGCGCGGGCGACCCCACGCTGACCCGCCTGGGCGACGGCATCACCTCGCGCGTCATCTTCGCCAACAACTGCACCAGCAGCCCCACCGCCGGCGGCATCGGCGGCCATGGTCACATCAACACCAGCATCGTCAGCGGCTATGACCAGCGCGCCGGCTTCCCCTTCCTGGATCCCAACGGCTACCAGCGCGGGCAGGGCATCAACCCCTACGGTCGCACCGGCAACACCAAGATCTTCACCGACGGCGGCTCCTTCAGCCTGGTCAACTGCGGCGGCACCGACACCGGCCTGATCAAGAGCGAGCAGGACAACGGCGCTCAGATCAGCACCAACTCCTGGGGTTGCTCCGGCTGCGCCGGCACCTACGACGACTCGTCGCAGGCCTATGACGTGGGCGTGCGCGATGCAGACCTGACCCAGGCTGGCAACCAGCAGTTGATCTACATCTTCTCGGCCGGCAACAGCGGCTCCAGCGCCGGCACCATCGGCACTCCCGGCAATGGCAAGAACATGATCACCGTGGGCGCATCGGAAAACTACCGTCCCAGCGACGAGAGCGGATCCTGGACCGACGGTTGCCTCATCGGCCCCACCGGCGCCGACAACGCGATGGACATCATCAGCTTCTCCAGCCGCGGCCCCGCGCCCGGCGGCCGCGTGAAGCCGGAGGTCATCGCCCCCGGCACGCACATCCAGGGCACGGCCAGCACCAACGCCGGCTACACCGGCAACAGCGTCTGCGACCAGTACCGGCCGGGCGGCCAGACGGTCTTCGCGGCCTCTTCCGGCACCAGCCACTCTACACCGGCCGTGGCCGGCGCGGCCTCGCTCTACTACCGCTGGCTGCAGACCAACTACGGCATCTCTGAGCCCAGCCCGGCGTTGATGAAAGCCTATCTGCTGGCCCATCCCACCTACCTGACCGGCGTCTCGGCCAACGACACCCTGCCCAGCAACAGCCAGGGCTACGGCATGCCCAACATGCAGGTCGCCTTCGACGGCGTGGCGCGTTCCCTGGTGAACCAGACCACCACCTTCGGCGCCACGGGCGATAGCTGGACCTGGAACGGCGCGGTGGCCGATCCCAGCAAGCCGCTGCGCATCGTGATGACCTACACCGACGCGGCCGGCGCCATCGGCGTCAGCCCACAGGTCAACAACCTGAACCTGGCCATTCAGGTCAATAGCGTCACCTACCTGGGCAACCGCTTCTCCGGCCAGTGGAGCATCACCGGCGGCTCGGCCGACAACGCCAACAACTACGAGGCGGTCTTCCTGCCGGCCGGAACCACCGGCGCCTTGCAGATCACCGTGACGGCGGCCAACGTTGCCGGCGACGGCGTGCCCAACAACGGCGACCCCACCGACCAGGACTTCGCCTTGGTCTGCTACAACTGTGCGCAGGAAACTGACTTCACCCTTCAGGTCACGCCGCCCAGCCAGGATATCTGCACGCCCTCCGATGCCGTCTACACCGTCAACGTCGGCAGCATCCTCGGCTTCAACGACCCCGTCACCCTGAGCGCCGTCGGCAATCCGGCCGGCACAACCGCCAACTTCAGCGTCAACCCGGTCATCCCGGCCGGCAGCAGCACGCTGACCATCGGCAACACCGGCGCGGCGGCGGCTGGCAGCTACAGCATCGACGTGATCGGCATGGCGCCCACCAGCACCCACACCAGCACCGTCGGCCTCAACGTGTTCACGGCCGCGCCGGCCGCGCCCACGCTGCTCACGCCGGCCAACGGCGCTCTGAACGTGCCGGCCGCACCCACCTTCACCTGGAACGCCGCGGCGCAGGCCTCCTCCTACAGCATCCAGGTGGCCACCGACGCCGGCTTCAGCAACATCGTGGCCTCGGCCAGCGGGCTGAGCGGGACCAGTTGGGTCTCCAACGTGACGCTGAACACCAGCACCACCTACTACTGGCGGGTCTGGGCAGCCAATTCCTGCGGGACCGGGGCCTACTCGGCCACCTGGAGCTTCACCACCGTGGCTGCGCCGGGCGACTGCACCCCCGGCACGACGCCCAACATCCTCTTCAGCGACGGCTTCGAGAGCGGCATCGGCGGCTGGACCACCCCGGCCGGCGTGGGCGTCAACACCTGGGCCATCTCGTCGCTCCTGCCGCACGCCGGCGCGCAGCACGTGCGCGGCGTCGACCCGGCCAGCGTCACCGATCAGCGGCTGGTCTCGCCGGCCATCGCCCTGCCCACGGGCCAGAACCCGGTGGTGCTCAAGTTCTGGCACGTGCCGAACCTGGAGAACAGCGGCACGACCGCCTGTTACGACGGCGGCATCCTGGAAGTGACCACCGACGGCGGCGCGAACTGGATGCAGGTGCCTAACGCCAACTTGCTGGTGGGGCCGTACACCGGCGCCATCTCCAGCAGCTTCAGCAACCCGCTGGCGAGCCTGCAGGCCTGGTGCAGCGCCACCACCACCACCTACCGCCAGACCATCGCCGATGTAAGCGCCTACGCCGGGCAGACGGTGCAGTTCCGCTGGCGCATCGGCACCGACAGCTCGGTCGGCCGGCCGGGCTGGGACGTGGACGATGTGATGGTGCAGAGCTGCCAGGTTCCGACCGCGGTGGAGATGAGCAGCGTGGAGGCAGCTTCCAGCCAATCGCCGGCCGCGCCGCTGGCAGGGCTGCCGCTGGCCGCGTTGCCGCTGGCCGCCGGTGCGGCCATGGCCGGCGCCCTGGTCTTCCTGCGCCGCAAGCAATAGCTCGATCGGCTTGATCCTGTTGTGAGACGCAGTTCGGCGCCGCCGGACTGCGTCTCACCGCTGATTCGGAAGAAAGCTCCTGACAGTCTTGTAGTTGTCAGGAGCTTTCGTTTTGCCATTAGTCAGGGCAATGCTATAATTCTCGCCGTCCTTCCGCCGAGGACTTTCGTTCCCTTCAGCCCACCCCCGGGCCACATCTTTTCCAGAGGAGTACACCGCATGTCCCGACGACTTCCCTCCTTGATTGTGCTGGTCGCCATCGTGATGGCGCTGGCTGCACCCGCCTTTTCAGCCGGCGCGGCCCCAGCCGCCAGCGTCGCGCCAGCAGCCCAGGACGGCATCGAGGTGCGCGTCCCCAACTTTGCCTTCGATCCCATCGTCGACGGCGAGCCAAAGCTGGCGAACGCCGAACGTTTCGACGGCCAGGGCGCCGGCTTCCGTCTGGTACAGTTCTATGGCCCGACCCAGGATGCCTGGCTGGACGGCCTGCATGGCGCCGGGCTGAAGGTGTTGCAGTATTATCCGCACTACACCTACCTGGTGTGGGGCGAAGCCAGCGCGCTGCACGCGGCCGAGGGCCTCGATTTCGTGCGCTGGGCGGGCAACTTCCACCCGGCCTACAAGATCAACAGCGATCTGGTTGGTCGCACAGGGGTGGTGAACAACGTCGATGTCTTCTTCTACAACGACGGCGACACCAAGGCCACGCTGGACAGCCTGACCGCCCTGGGCGCCAAGGTGATCCAGGCCTACCCTGCCCAGCCTGACAAGGCTTTCTACGTTGCCGTCGTCGAGCTGGATGCAGCGGCCTTCGATGCGGTCTCCCGCCTGGGCACGGTGCTCTGGCTGGGCTACTCGCACCCTGTGCCGGTGCTGGACGACGAAATGTCTTCGCAGATCATCGCCGGCAACTACACCGCCGGCGTGCCCTTCACCGGCTACCTGGCGCACCTGGGAACGCTGGGCGTGGATGGAACCGGCGTGCGCTGGGCCACCATCGACACCGGCGTGGACTACGACCATCCCGACCTGGGCCCGCGCATTGTGGCCGGCTATAGCTTCCCTGGCACCTGCACCGGCCCGGCCGGCACCGACTGCGCCGGCGGCGGCCACGGCACCCACGTCACCGGCATCGTCGGCGGCGACGCCACGGGCGCCTTCGCCGACCCCAACGGCTTCAAGTATGGCTTGGGCGTCGCGCCTGAGTATGACATCGTGGCCATGAACTCGCTGTCGGCCTCGGCCTGGCCGCCGGCCGGCGGCTGGCAAGAGCACAGCAAGCAGGCGGTGCTGCTCAACGCCATCGGCGGCAACAACTCCTGGACCACCGGCGAGGGCACCAATCACGGCTACCAGGCCTCCGAGCGCACCCACGACCTGATGGTGCTGGACGGCAACTTCGACACCGCAGCGATCGAGCCCTTCATCGAGGTCTTCTCGGCCGGCAACTCTGGCCCCGGCGCCAACACGCTGACCGCGCCCAAAGAGGGCAAGAACCTGATCATCGTTGCCTCCAGCATGAACTACCGGGTCGGCAGCATCAACAGCATCTCCAGCTTCAGCAGCCGCGGCCCGTCGGTGGACGGTCGCATCGTGCCGACCATCACCACCCCCGGCGAGCAGATCGCCTCGGCCCGCAACGACACCGGCGGCTCCTGCTCCACCGCCATCGCCGGCACCAACAACCTCTACGCCTTCTGCTCTGGCACCAGCATGGCTGCGCCGCACGCTTCGGGCGCTGTCGTTCTGGCTACCGAATGGTGGCGCGGCTTCAACGCCGGCGCCAACCCCAGCGCGGCCATGGCCAAGGCCCTGCTGGTCAACAGCGCCACCCCCATGGGCGTCATCCCCAACTTCAACGAGGGTTGGGGCCGCGTCAACATCACCCAGATGATCCAGCCGAGCGTCCCCGTGGAGTACTGGGATAACCCCACCATCTTCGGCGCCAGCGGCGAGCAGTGGTCGATCTCCCTGGGCGTGGCTGACACCAACAAACCGCTCAAGGTCACCCTGGCCTGGTCGGATGCAGCCGGCGCTGTGGGCGCCAACCCGGCCCTGGTCAACAACCTGAACCTGACCGTGCTCAACGGCGCCAACACCTACCTGGGCAACGTCTTCAGCGGCGGCTGGAGCACCACCGGCGGCGCGGCTGACGTGCGCAACAACCTGGAGAACGTCTATATCCAGAACCCGGCCGGCGGCGCCACTATCACCGTCGACGCGGTCAACATCGCCGGCGACGCGGTGCCGGGCAACGCCGATCCCACCGACCAGAACTTCGCCCTGATCTGCCAGAACTGCGTGCTGGCGCCCGACTACACCTTGAGCGCTACCCCGGCTTCGGCTGACGTCTGCGCGCCGTCCAATGCTGTCTACACCGTCAACGTCGGCAGCATCATGGGCTACAACACCCCGGTGACCCTGAGCGCCAGCGGCAACCCGGTCGGCACAACCGCCAACTTCAGCGTCAACCCGGTCACCCCGGCCGGCAGCAGCACGCTGACCATCGGCAACACCGGCGCGGCAGCGCCCGGCAGCTACACCGTCGTCATCGACGGCAACGCGTCGGGCAACCTGGACTCCACCTCGGTGGGCCTGAACCTGTTCAACGCCGCGCCGGCGGCAGTCGCGCTGACCACGCCGGCCAACGGCGCGCTGAACGTGCCGGCCGCACCCACCTTCACCTGGAGCGCGGTCGCCCAGGCCTCCTCCTACAGCATCCAGGTGGCCACTGACGCCGGCTTCAGCAACATCGTGGCCTCGGCCAGCGGGCTGAGCGGGACCAGTTGGACCTCCAACGTGACGCTGAACACCAGCACCACCTACTACTGGCGGGTCTGGGCGGCCAACGCCTGCGGGACCGGCGCCTACTCGGCCACCTGGAGCTTCACCACCGTGGCCGCTCCGGGCGACTGCACCCCCGGCACCACCCCCAACATCCTCTTCAGCGACGGCTTCGAGAGCGGCATCGGCAGTTGGACCACCCCGGCCGGCACAGGAACCAACACCTGGGCCATCTCGTCGGCCCTGCCGTACGCCGGCGCGCAGCATGTGCGCGGCGTCGACCCGTCCAGCATCTCCGATCAGCGGCTGGTGTCGCCGGCCGTGGTCCTGCCCTCCGGCCAGAACCCGGTGGTGCTCAAGTTCTGGCACGTGCCGAACCTGGAGAACAGCGGCACGACCGCCTGCTACGACGGCGGCATCCTGGAGGTGACCACCGACGGCGGCTCCACCTGGACGCAGGTGCCCAACGCCAATCTGCTGGTGGGGCCGTACACCGGCGCCATCTCCAGCAGCTTCAGCAACCCGCTGGCCGGCCTGCAGGCCTGGTGCAGCGCCGCCACCACCACCTATCGCCAGACCATCGCCGATGTCAGCGCCTACGCCGGGCAGACGGTGCAGTTCCGCTGGCGC
>JAKQCW010000106.1 GCA_029558955.1 Chloroflexota bacterium | reverse complement strand
GCCAGCGGCGCCGCGGCCAGCAGGATCGAATAGCCGATGGGCGCGGAGAGCAGCAGCAGCGCCAACGCCGCGGCCAGCCAGAGGGCCCAGCCGCGTCCGCTGCCGCGCCGCCAACCGGCCAATCCGACGATCAGCATCATGCCGGCCAGCAGGGCCAGGCTCTCGCCGGTGGCGCTGCGGCTCCAAAAGACCAGGGTGGTGGAGAGGGCGAGGAGCAGCGCGGCCGCCAGCGCGCCCAGGCGGCCCAGCTCGGCGCGCAGGCCATAGGCCAGCAGCACGGTTGCGCTGCCGGCCAATGCCGGCAACAGCCGCGCCCAAGGCTCGTTGGCCTGCGCCAGGGAGAAGATCAGCCAGTGCAGGTTGAGCAGCAGTGGGCTGACGCCGGCCGCGGGCAGCGCGCTGCGGCTTGCCGCCAGGTCCAGGGCGGCCATGGCCTGGGCCGCCTCGGCCGGGCTCATGGGCGCCGCGCCCAGGTTGGCCAGCCGCAGCAGCAGGGCCAGCAGGCCGATGGCCGCATAGCCCAGCCGCTCCAGCGTGAGCCAGGCCAGGG
Organism: Chloroflexota bacterium; assembly: GCA_029558955.1. Classification (GTDB taxonomy): domain Bacteria; phylum Chloroflexota; class Anaerolineae; order JAAEKA01; family JAAEKA01; genus JAAEKA01. Next base: position 15,321 of record JAKQCW010000106.1, on the reverse strand, counting down.
TGCGTTGCAGCAGGGGAAGTTGCGTCGAAGAGGTGGCAGCAGACGCCGTCATAGTCGAATCTCTCGTTGCCTCATTGGCGGTTGCGGTAGATGTGCACGCCGTCCCTATCGTACACCAACTCCATGATCTGCGCCAAGCGCGCCTCGGACTGGGGTGTGATGCCGTAGGTCTGGCGTTCCAGCTCGCCCACCAGCACGTAGTCGATCTGCCAGCGGTTGAGCAGTCCTTGCAGCTCGGCGCCGGTGGCGCTGCCGTAGATGCGCTCGATGACCGGCTTGCGCTGCTCCTGCACCGTGGTGTTGCCGCGCCATTGCAGCTCGTGCCCCTCCCAGCCCAGCAGCGTGGGCAGGCCAGTCTGGGCGGAGATGCGCCCGGCATAGGTGTAGGAGCCGCCGTGCGCCTCCAGGACGGTGGCCACGCCGGGCACGTTCTCGCGCAGCCAGGCCGCCGCGGCCATGTCGGCCGGGTTCTGGCGGGCCAGATAAGCTGCGCCGTCCAGCGTCGGCTCGGTCTGGAAGCGTTCGGCGCGGGTGTAGGTGGCGAAGACCGGGAAGAAGAGCCCGGCCACGGTCAGCAGGGCGATCAACGTCAGGCCGACCCAGCGCAGCGCCCGCCCGGCGCAGCGCGCCAGATAGACCACGCTGAAGGCCGCGACCAACGCCAGCAGCACCCAGGCCTGGTAGTAGAACTTGAAGACTGTGTTCATGCGCGTGCCGAAGGTGTCGCGCAGATAGACGAACTCCACGCTGAAGGTCAGCAGCAGCGCCGTCAGCAGGGTAAGCAGGGCAAAAACCATGACAGGACGCCACCCCGCGCCCGCCACGCGCTCCACGCTGGGGCCGGTCTCCGACCGCAGCCCCGCACTCTTCACGCTGGGGCCGGTCTCCGACCGCAGCCCCGCACTCTTCACGCTGGGGCCGGTCTCCGACCGTGCCCCTTCGCTGGGGCCGGTCTCCGACCGCAGCCCCGCACTCTCCACGCTGGGGCCGGTCTCCGACCGTGCCCCCACGCCCGCCAACAGCGCCAGGACCCAGCCAATCATCCCCGCCAGCAGCAGATACGTCCACGGCGAGCTGAGCCGGATTCCCGCCACCGCGCCGGCCAGTTGGCCCAGACTGGCGATGCCGGCCTGCTGCACCATGGGCAACTCTTGCAGCCGCGCCGTCAGCGCCTGTCCCCCGGGGGTGGCCAGGCCCACCAGCAGCGCCGCGCCCAGGAAGAAGATGGGCAGCAGCGCGGCCAGCGCCAGATAGCCCGCGCCGCGGCGCAACAGGCCGGCCTGGCCGCGGCTCAGGGCGATCAACAGCAGGATGGCGGCCGTCAGCAGCGGGCCGAACATGACAAAGAAGTGCGGCAGGCGGGTGGGATTGATGAAGTTGGGCAGGATGCCGCCGGCCTGCGACTGAAAACCGGCGTAGAAAGGCAGGTAGAGCAGGATGCCGGCCGCGCCCAAAGCCCCCGCGCCCAGCAGCGCCTGGCCGGCGACGCGCCAGCTCAGCCCGCCGCGCGGCCAGGCCAATGCCGCGCCCAGCGCCAGCATGACCAGGAAGACGTAGATGGGAAAATCCCACGTGTTCAGGAAGGCCAGCCCGCCCAGGCAAAGCGCATAGAGCGCAAAGCCCACGCCGCGCAGGGGAAACGCTTCCAGCAGCTCGGCGATCAACGGCCAGCGTCCCAGGCTCTCCGCCGGCCGCCTGATTGTCCCATGGACGCCCAACACCAGCGCCAGCGCCAGGCCCACCGCCAGCAACACGAAGGGCAGCCCCAGCACGTGCGGGTGCATGTCGCCCAACAGGAAGCTGAAGAAGGGGAACTCGTCGATCACCTCCATGGCGTTGCCGGCCAGGTCGCGATCGGTGAGCACGCGGCTGGCGCGCCACCACCAGTAGAAGCGCTCCGGCGCCAGCCCGACGATCTGCGGGCAGTTGGCGAGCGGCTCGGTGTAGCCGGGGCCGCCCAGGCAGTTGAGGTCCTTGATGTCCAGCCAGCGCCAGAAGGCCAGCGAGCCCAGCCCGATGCCCTGCATCGATTCCAGAAAGCCGGCCAGGTTGCCCAGCAGCGCGACGAAGAGCGCGCCGAGGAGGCCGCCCACATAGGCCAGGGGGGAGCGCGAGCTGGCAGACTGGGAGATGCGCGGGGCGGCGCCGGCCAACAGCGCGGCGGCCATGTCATAGGCCACGCCAAAGGCGGTCACAGCGGTCAGGCCAAACCAGGCGGCCAGGCCGACGTTGAAGGCCACGGCCGGCGCCAGCCCGCTCAACCGGGTCAGGCCGGCCAGCATGACGTAGCCGAAATAGTAGTAGCTGATGCCATAGCCGGCCAGCCAGGGGTCCAGCGGCGGGAAGCTGGCGCTGCGCAGAATGCCGTTGAGGAAGGTCAGCTCCATCCACTTTTCGCCGCCGGCCGTGGTGATCTCCGGGCTGTAGCTGCGCACCAGCGCCCAGAGCGCCATGGACGCCAGGAAGAGGAGCTCGGCGACCAGAACGAAGCGCCAGCGGGCGCGCAGCCAGGCCAGGAGCGGCGCGCGGCCCGGGGAGCCGTTGGCGTCAGAGCTGTGGTCGGGGGTTTCGGAGGCAGAACGCAGCCCGGAGCGTCCCAGCCAGAGCGACAGGGCCGCGACCAGCGCCAGACTGGCCAGCACGCCGCCCACGCTGTTGCGCAGCAGGCCGAGGCTGCTCCCCAGCCAGAGCAGGTAGGTCGCCAACAGCAGCCCCAGCGGCTTGGCCAGGATGTAGCCGCGGCTGGGCAGCGCGCCGAACAGTCGCCAGGCCAACGGCAGGGCCGCCAGGGCAAAAAGCTGAATAGCAAGCCAGAAACGCAGGACTTCAGTCATAGTCGATCCAGATTATGTCACGTCACGACAGGACGTGCGCGGGGCGTTGTGGATGTCTGTCATGCGAAAGGGGTCAAGCGCGCTGGGCGGGATCAGTCGCCGGTCACCCGGTAGAGCGTCACCTGGTCGTTGCTGTATGCGACCTCCAACAGGCCCGCGGCCGCCATCTGCTCGAACTTGGCCAGGCTCTCGGCCGGGTAGACGATGCGCTCCAGTTGGCCGATGTAGATGTAGTCGATGCCCAGCTCGGCCATGAGCTGCTGGGCCTGGGCCACGTCGGTGGTGTTCCAAAAGGCCTCGGCCTGGCTGCGCCGCGCGCCGGTCTGCCAGCCGTAGCGCTGCTCCCCCTCCTGATGGAAGCCCAGCAGGGTGGGGAAGCCGGTGAAGCTGGCCACGCGCAGCCCGCCCTCGCGGTAGTAGCCGATCAGCGCCTCGGCCACCACGGGTGCGCCCTCGATGTGATCCAGCATCCAGCGCAACGCGTCGTAGTCGTGGCGCAGCTCGATGCGGGTGGTGGGGGCCAGGGCGGGGTCAGGGTGCCAGGTATACGTGCCAACCTGCATGTAGGCCATACCGTCCAGCGTGCCGACCGGCGGCTGGTTGGCGCCGCTGCTGTTCTCGGGGAAGCGATCTTTCAGCCGCATCGGCGTGCCCAGCACGAGAAAAACCAGCGACAGCGCCAGCAGCCAGACGAAAATCACGCCCCAGAGCACCCGCCAGACCGGCCCCCAGCGCCGGCGAATGAAGCGCCAGATGTCAGGCAGGGCCACGGCCGCGGCCAGGGCCAGCATCACCCAGACCTGGATGTAGAACTTGAAGAGGGTGTTCATGCGCCGCCAGTCGCCCCCTTGCAGGTGGTCTTTGAGATAGAAAAGCTCTACGCCAAAGAGCACCAAGAGGCCGGTGAAGACCAGGGCGGCCACGAACTGGGTCTCGCGCTCGGCCGAATGCCGCCAGAGCAGCAGGAAGGCGGCCAGCAGCGGCAACAAGAGCACGGCCGCGACCTGCCGGTCGATCAACAGCAGGAGGACGGCGACCGCGGCCGCCGCGGCCACGGCCAGCAGGCTGTTCAGGCTCAGCCGCTGGGTCCGCTGCGCCAGCCGGGGCAAGCGATTCAGGTCGTCCAGGGCCAGCCGCAGCCAGCGCAGGAAGAGTGGGTCGCGGGGCGCTCCGTCGGTCGAGTAGGCGTCTGCGCCGTGTCGAGACTCCTGGGTTTCGATACGCTGGCTGTCGTTGCCCTCATGCGAATCGTCTGCCCTCAACCCGCTACTCAACCCGCGGGGCGCTCCGTCGGTCGAGTAGGCGTCTGCGCCGTATCGAGACCCGTCTGCGCCGTGTCGAGACCCTCTGCGCCGCAGCTCTACTGCCACGAAGCTCAGGGTAAGGAAGCCCAGGAAACCCCAGACGTTGAGCCATTTGCCCAGCTCGGAGGAGCGCGGCGTGACGCCGACGCCGCTGCTGGCCAGGGCCTGATAGTTGGCGAAGAAGGGCAGGTAGAGCAGCAGCGCACCGGCCAACAGCCCCCCGGCGAAGAGCGCCGCGCGCACCAGGGTCTGCACGGGCGAGGCAGCAAGTCGGCCGGCGCGCCATTCGCGCATCAGCCAGATCAGCACCGCCAGCCCGAAATAGGTGGGCAGGTCCCAGGTGTTGATGACCGCCAGCGCGCCCAGGACCAACGCCAGCGCCAGGTAGAGGCCGTCGCCGGTGGCCGCGGCCACGACATAGCCGGTCCAGGCCCGCCAGCCCTCAGCCAGGGCCGGCGCGGGGCGCCGGGCGCTGGTCAGCATGCTCCAGGCCAGCGCCAGGAAGAGCACCGTGAAGCCGATGCCGATCATGTGCGGGTGCAGATCGGCGAAGAGAAAGCTCCAGTAGGGAAACTCGTTGATGGTCTCAGGGATCACCCGGCTGGGGTCCCAGTAGGCGTAGGAGGGGAGCCGCTCCGGGCCGAGCACCTTGACCAGACCGCCGGCCGCGGTCACGGCTGTCTGAAGGCCGGGCAGATTGCTCTCGAAGGAGCTGCCGGACAGAGCAGCCAGCTTGCGCACCATCTGCGCGCCGCCGTCCACGTTGCCCAGCATGGCGACGAAGAAGGAGGCCAGAAGCGCGACCAGGGCGGGGCGGCGCTGACTGGAGGCTGGGGCGTCCGGGTCGCCGGACGCTTCCGGCGCCTGATCCGGCGCTTCGGCCGCGCGCTCGGGGCGGCCGCGCCGGGCCAGGTTGTAGGCCAGGCTCCAGACGTTGACCACGGCCAGGGCGAAGACGGTGGGGATGGCCAGGTTGAAGGCGACGGAGGAGGCGATGCCGGTCAGCTTGATCAGCAGCGCGACCAGATAGAGGCCGTAGTAATAGTAGTTGATCACGCCGCCGGCGAAGTAGGGGTCCAGCGGCGGGAAATACGGGCTGCGCAGGATGGCGTTGAGAAAGGCGAACTCCATGAACTTTTCGCCGCCGTTCCAGGGCTGCCAGATGTCGGGGTTGGCGATGCGGAAGGCGACGAAGAGCAGGAAGGCGGCCGCGAACAGCGCCTCGCCGCCCAGGATCAGCCGCTTCTGCTGACGCCAGAACTGCGCCATGGCCGCGCGCCGGCGCAGCCAGAGGATCAATGACAACAGCGCCATCAGCCCCAGCGCGGCCGCGATCACCGGCGTGCGGAACTGCACGACGCGCAGGCTGGCGCCGATCCAGACCAGCCAGCCCAGCAACAGCCAGCCCAGGCTGCGGGAGAGCAGATAGCCGCGGTCGTGCATGCTGCGGAAGAGGCTGAAGGTGAGCGGCCAGGCGATCCAGCCGATGAGGCTGATGGCCAGCCACCAGACCAGAACCGCCGGGGGGGTGGAGCTGCTGGCCAGGCGGTTCCAGCGGAAATCCTGCACCACCGGCAACTGGCTGAGCGGCTCCGCCAGCAGCAGGCTCTTGCCCTCGCCCGGCTCAGGCTCCGGCTTTGGCGCCGCGCCGGCGGCCGATTTGCTGCTGTCGGGCCAGATGCGTTGCAGGAAGGTCTCCTCGCCCACGTCCCAGGGCTGTGCGCCCAGCCACGAGTTGCCCAGCAGCGCGTCCCACTCGGCGTCGCTCAGCTCGCGCACCTTGCGGAAGACCAGCACGCGCGGATGATCGTACAGGGTGAAGCTCTCATCCGCGGCGCGATCGTCGATGGCGATGCCCAGGAGCCGCGGAGAGTTGAACTCTTCCAGCGCCAGCTCGTAGCCCAACTGCCCGTCGAAGAGCAGTTGGTAGTAGCGGTTGGTCATGGGGTAGCGCGCAGGCAGGTTGTCCACCGCGCCGTAGATGCGATTGGAGGAGAGCGCCAGCACGTCGGCCTCGCGCAGGGTGCTCTTGAGCCGCTCGAACTTCTCGGCCGTGTCCTCCTCGAACGGCCCCCAGTCGATGAAGCGGTAACGCCCGCGGTAGGACTCCGGCTCCGGCAGATCGTAGGGCAGCGAGTCGTCCCACTGCTCCCAGGCGATGGTCGAGCCGGTGGGGATGTTGGCGTAGATCCAGCGGCTGGCCTTGATCCAGGGGTGGGTGTCGTTGTAGACGCCGTTGACGTAGGCCAGCGACCAGAGGATCGCGCCCAGCAGGGCGATGGCCGCGATGCCGCCGGCCAGCCAGCGCCAGAGCGGTGAACGGCGGGCGGTGGACAGTGAACGGTCGTCGCCCAGGCGCCACATGGCCGCAATCAGGCCGGCGGCAAAGACCATCAGGAAGGGCGTCACCGGGACCATGTAGCGCATGAACTTGGCCAGGAAGAGGCCGGTCAGGGCGAAATAAGGCACCACCCAGCTCAAGATGATCAGCTCGCCCGGCCGGGCGCGGCCGATGACCAGCTTGACCAGCGCCCAGGCAAAGCCGGCGAAGGCCAGCAGGCCCAGCGGCCAGCCGATGCCCCAGCGCAGCAGTTGCTCGACCTGGTAGAGGTAGGGGATGGTGCCGCGGTACTGGCGGGTGAAGGGGAAGTCGGCCGCGCCGCGCACCATCGCGCCCTGCTCGGTCAGCACCGCCCGGCTGAAACTCTCCCAGTCCAAAATGGCGAAGGGGGAGGTGACGGCAAAGGTGATGACGGCGACGGCCAGGGCCAGGAGGGTCATCAGGAGGGCGGGGAGGATGAGCGATGAACGCCGAACGCTGGGCGCTGCGTCGTCGGAGCTGGGCGCGTGGCGGACCTGCCACCAGTGGAGGAGCCCGGCCGCAACGGGCGCGGCCAGAATGGGCAGGGCGCTGAATTTGGAGGCGATGGCCAGCCCCGCGCCGACGCCGGCAAACACCGCCCAGCCCCAATGGACGCCGTGACCGGCCACAGGCCGATCAGAGCTATCGGAGCTCGCGGTGGTTTCCAGGTTCTCCGAGCTCGCCTCAGTGTCCCCCCTGCCCTCCGCCATGCGCAGCGCGCCGTAGAGCGCCATGGCCGTGAAGGTGGTGCTGATGGGATCGACGGCGAAGAAATGGCTGAGCTGGATCTGCAGGACGGTGAAGGCGGAAAAGGCCGCGGCCAGCAGGCCCACCCAGGGCGCGCGTCGGTCGTCGCGCCGCCGATAGGTGCGCTCGGCCAGCAGATAGACGAAGAGCACGGTGAAGGTGTCGGCGATGGCCATCAGCAGCCGGCCGACGACCGCGAAGCCGGGCACGCCGTTGGCGGTGCGCAACGTCTCGACCCACGCGGCTGGCGCGCCCAACTGCTCGGCCAGCGGTGCGATGGCGTGAAAGGCGTTGGCGGTCAACACCAACAGGTAGAGGGGGAAGTGGCCGTAGGTGTAGGAGCGGCGCTCCTGGCTCTGAACGTTCCAGAGGGGATTGAGGGGGGACTGGCGTTTGTCCAGCAGGCTGACCCCCTCGGGCGGCATCTGGATGCTGGGCGCGTAGAAGGCAACGGTGGAGCGCTCGTCGGGGTGAGGCAGTTGGCCGTCGGCCCAGTCGATGTGCCAAACGCGCAGCACGAAGCCGGTCAGCAGGATCAACAGCAGCAAGCCGCCCACCAGCCAGGCGCGCCGCGGCTGCGGGCTGGGGGGATGCTGCGCGGCCGGCGGCTCAGCATGACCCAGTTCCTGCGCGGCCACAGGCTCGGGGCTGGGGGGATGCTGCGCGGCCGGCGGCTCTGCCGGATTGGGCATGGAAGCGGGGGAATCAGTGACTGTCAGCAAATCGCATCGTAAAATGGCTCGGTCGGCCCCTTGCGGGGTGCTACGCAAAGACCGGCCACAGCGCCAGGTTCATCTCGGCAAGGATTTCGCAGTGTTTTTCACTGCAAACAGGCCACCGCCGGCCCTTTGGGCAGACGGTAGGTGATCAGATAGGATGGCGGCGGCGTGCCCAGAATATACACATCGACGCAGCGGTTCCACGGCGTCAGCCGGCCCTCGTCGAAGCCCAGATCGACCCAACGGCCGTCGATGCCGCCGCCCGTATCGCCAGCCACGGCCGGGCCGTAGCCCGGAATGTAGAGCTGGCTGTTCAGTCGCACGACGTTGGGATCCACGGCCACCACGCCGTAGCCCGCCTTGCGGCCGGTGCGCGTCAGGCCGTAGTAGGGGGAGCTGCGCGGCACCCCGGCCTCGTCGGGCGAGTAGGAGGTGGCGAACATGCGGATGCGGCGCCAATAGGTCACCGGCCCCGCGGCGGTCTCCAGCTCACGCAGCACGATCTTGGCGCCGTACATGTTCACCCGCGTCACCGGGGCCTGGGCCAGCCAACTGTCGTCCAACGTGCGGGTGATGGGCTGGCTGTCCTCGAGGATCACCCGGTAGCGCTGGCGGGTGATGCCGTTGACCCCCTCCTGCTCCAGCCGCTGGTTGTCGATCTCCAGCTCTGGATCGGCCTGCCAGACCGATTCGTAGGGGGTCACCTGCTCCTCGACCTCGAAGCGATGCTGGACGCGGGTGATGCGCACGTCCAGCCCTGGGGAGAGCGCCGTCTCCAACGGGGGCTCGACGCGGTCGAAGCCGGTCAGCAGCAGGCCGTTCTCGGCCAGCAGATCGGCCACGGTGGCGCCGCGGCTGCGGGTGCGCAGGCTGTGGCTGGCGGTGGCGATGGCCACCGGCTTGCTGCGCTCGATCACCACCCGGCGCTGATCCACGCCCAACGGCGCGCCCAGGCCCGGCTGCACGCGGTCGCCTTCGTAAAAGACCATGCCCAGTTCGGCCAGCGCCTCGCCCACTGTGCTGGCGGTGCTCCAGGTGGACCATTCCACATGGCCGATCTGCACGGTCAGGGGTGCGGCATGGCGCACGGCGACGGCCAGCCGCTCGATGCGGGCGCCTCTCCAGGGATATACGCCGGGCAGACCGGGCAGGTTCCGCCCGCCGACGATGACCCGCGGCGGCAGGGCCGCATCGACCGCCGCCGGCTGGCCGTCCAGGCTGATCAGGTCGTGGGCGCTGGCCGTGACGTCGCGCTCGGCCAGGAGCGCCTCCAGCGACGCCGCCTGGCTGTAGAAGGACTTCACCCGACCGTCCACGTCCAGCAGCACCGGCCGGGCCCGCTGAATCTCGATGGCCAAGCCCGGCTGCAAGGGGGTCTCGGCCGCCGGCGCCAGGCGATCCTCCGGACGCAGCTCGATCTGCATCTCGGCCAGCAGCTCATCCACGGTGTGCAGATGCGTGGCTACCGGCGCGGTCAGGCCATCGACCGTCACCGTGACGCGCGTGGCGGTGCGCAGGAAGCCGACGCCGAGCCCGACGATGACCAGGCCGGCCAGCGCCAGGGCGGCCAACGCGGTCAGCCGCCAGGCCCAACGCGCCGTGACCGGTGGACGGCGATCGGCAATCGGTGAACGGTGATCAGTCAACACCTGAGCCTCGGAGTTGTCGCCAGACGCCGCGGCAGCAGCGCCTGGCGCAGTCCTGCCGCTATTTGCGCACCGGCAGCACCAGGTCTTTGGGGAAGGGGGTCAGGCTGTGGAAGGCGCCCTGCTCGTCGCAGTAGACCACATCCTCGATGCGCACGCCGTAGCCGCGCGCCGGGAAGTAGAGCCCCGGCTCAATGGTGAAGACCGAGCCGCGTTCGATGACCGCGGTGTTGGTCTCGTAGCCGTAGAAGCTGGGCGCCTCGTGTACCTCCAGTCCCAGGCCGTGCGCCAGGCTGTGTACGTAGCCCTCCTGCGTGCCAGGGCTGGAGAGAATCGTGGGATAGTTGAGCGATTCGTAGTATTTGCAGGTGATGTTCTGATAGATGGCGGTGCGCTTGCCTACCTCCAGCGTCTCCATCACCAGCTTGAAGACGGCCATGGTGTCCTGATAGGCCCGCTCCAGCTCCTTGGGGGCAAAGCCCAGGCTCCAGGTGCGGGTCATGTCATGAAAATAGCCGCCGCCCACCGGCCGCGGGAAGAAGTCGAAGATGATGGCCTTGCCCAGCTCCAGCAGGTCGTCGGGGTTGCCCTGGTTGTGGGGCACGCCGGCATCCGCGCCCAGGGAGAAGATGTTGCCGCCAGGCTGCTCCAGGCCCTGCTTGACGCACTCCTCGTGGATGAACTGCTTGACATGGCGCACCCGCAGCGGCTGGCCGTCGGGCGCCAGCAGATGGCTCTTCCCGTCGCGGCTGCCGTTGGCCACCGGGCGGCTGCAGAGCATCTCCACCAGCGCGGCCACCACCCGATTCGCCCGCTCGGCCACGTCGCGCATGGCCCGGATCTCGCCCTCATCCTTGGTGATGCGGGCGGTGGAGAAGAGGCTCCGCTCGAATTCGACCACCAACTCCACATCGGTCAGCGTCTGCTCCAGCTTGCTGAGCAGGGCGTGGGCCTCGCCGATCTCGCCGTGGCCGTAGAAGCCGACGCGGCCCCGTACCCCGTGGTCAGCCAGGATGCGGCGCACCTGCTCGGCCTGGGCCGTCAACAGGTCGCATTGCAGCTCCTTGGAGATGCTGCGCACGTCCCATTGCGTGATCAGCGCGGTCTCCATGCCGGTCAACGCGGCGTCGTCCCGCTCCATGGGGTGATGGATCAGCAGGCCGGGCCGGCCGCGCCGCAGCAGGATCGTCACACTCTCCAGCTTGTGGCCGTCGGTCAGGTAATACACGGTGGGGCTGCTCAAGGTGCTGCCGCGCACCAAAGCGGCCTCCAGGTTGCGTTCCGCCAGCAGGCGGTCGATGTCGCGTTTCATGATGCCTCGTGGGTTGTAACTCGGAATGTGTGTGGGAGATGGTTGTTGGGTTTGGCGGTGGGTTGTGCGTGATGCGTAATGCGTAACCCGGAATGTGTGTGGGATGCGTAACTCGTAACTCGTAACTCGTAACCCGGAATGTGTGTGGGAGATGGTTGTTGGATTTGGCGGTGGGGTGTGCGTGATGCGTAATGCGTGATGCGTAACCCGGAATGTGTGTGGGATGCGTAACTCGTAACTCGTAACCCGTAACCCGGAATGTGTGTGGAATGCGTAACTCGTAACTCGTAACCCGTAACCCGGAATGTGTGTGGGAGATGGTTGGTGGGTTTGGCGGGGGGGGTGTGCGTGATGCGTAATGCGTAATGCGTAACCCGGAATGTGTGTGGGATGCGTAACTCGTAACCCGTAACCCGGAATGTGTGTGGGAGATGGTTGTTGGGTTTGGCGCCGCGGGCCAACAATCCTGCAACCAAGAGCCAACTCCCGTCAACTCCGAGTTACGCATTACGCATTACGGGTTACGGGTTATGGTCAATCAACCTGTCCATACGCGCGGTTTCGCGCGCGACGATCACGTCCAACAGCGGATCGATGGGCCGGGCGCGGGTGATGGCTTCGTGGCCGCGCAGCAGAAAATCGACCACGTGACCCCAGCCCAGCAGGCCGGCCGCGGGGCGGAAGAGCCGCAGCTCGGTGTGCACCAACGGCACGCGGCAGGCCAGGTCCAGGGCGTGGCCGTTGCTGACCAGCAGCTCCACCTGACGCCGGCGGTCTGTCCAACGGCCCACCTGGCCATAGGCGGCTTCCCAGGCTGGCCGGGTGATGCCGGCTTCGACGCCGGCCGCGCGCAACGCCAGAACCACATCGTCGTCCAGCGAGTCGGTCAGCTCGTACAGCTCGATCGACTGGGCCAGCACCGTCACCGGATCCCGACCGATCAGGCCGGTCAGCCAATCATGCAGACGGCGAAAGGACTCGTTGCGCAGATCAAAATCGGCCGGGGCATAGAGCGCGGTGAAGAAGAACTCCGACAGCGCGGCAAAGCGCGGCTGCGCCTGGAAGTCAGCGTAGTCCTGGCGCAGCAGATCGGTCTGAAAGGCCTGCAGTTCCAGCTTCAGCGGCAAGGCGTCGTGGCTGGTCTGGGGCTGCGGCGCCCGCGGCGGTCGCAACAGGCCCAGCCGCAGCACATCGCGCAGCGGCGGTCCATCTGCTGATCCTCGCTTAGCCACATTCGCACACATGCTCGTCACAACACCGTCGGGTCAGCCGCCAGCCAGCCGAACGCCAAGCCACGCAGTATCTTGTTCACAATCTCGCAATTGTAACCGGAAGCCAGACCTGCGGCAAATCGCCAGGTTAAGCCAACTGATGATGCCGCGTTCAGATTGCGAATCACCCATGTTGCGTTGATACGCCGATCCAGCTATAATTCCGCAATCAAGGCATTCACATTGCACCGCCCGCACCTGGGAGACCATCGCATGAAACAATACGAAGCGGTGATTCAAACACTTGAACAACTGGGAGGCCAGGCAACCCTTGCCGAACTCTACCACGAGGTTATGAAGATCGAGGAGTGCACGTGGAAAACAAAGACGCCGTTCGCATCGATCCGCAGAATCGTTCAAGTGCGTCCTGAGATATTCAAGGTGCAACCAGGGCTATGGGCGCTACGATCATATCAAAACAGCCTGGGTTTGAGCGAGCACAATGGGTCAGCTCAACCAACCCCCGAAGTACTCGCACAAGGTCATTCCTACTATCAAGGCTTGTTGGTAATCATCGGCAATTTGAGAGGCCACGGAACATTCATTCCGAACCAAGACAAAAACAGACTGTTCGTCAACAGACCACTCAGAGAACTCAGGTCATTCCAGGAAACCCCCATCTTCAGCTATCCACACCTGGTAAAAAAGAGCAGCACAGTCGATGTGACCTGGTACAATGTCCGCCAAATGCCGCACAGCTTCTTCGAAGTTGAGCACTCGACTGATGTGCAAAATTCTCTCCTGAAATTCTACGATTTACAGGACTTCCATGCACGCATGTTCATCGTGGCAGACGACAGGCGTCGGGCAGAGTTCGATGAGAAGCGCCAACGCAGCGCTCTCGATGCCATCAAGGATCGCGTGAGCTTCCTGGGATATGGTACCCTCGTGAAATACTACGAGTTCGAGATGCTAAAATCGGAGCGCGGGCTCACACTCTGACAATCGGCGCGATCAACTGAGACATCCATAACATCAAGCCGTCGGCTACAGTTAGCCGGCGCGTCGGCCTGCCGCAATGGCCACAAAATTGCGCAGGATCTGCATGCCCACCGCCTGGCTCTTCTCCGGGTGGAACTGCACCCCCCACAGGTTCCCACGTCGCACGACCGAGGGGTAGTCGATGCCGTAGTCGGTCCAGGCTGCCACATGGGCGGCATCGGCCGGCGCGCAGTAGTAGCTGTGGACGAAATAGGCGAAGCTGCCGCTGGGCACGCCAGCCAGCAGCGGGTCGCTCCCGTCATGCCGCAGCTGGTTCCAGCCGATCTGCGGCGTCTTGAGCCGCTGGCCGCGCGCGTCCATCATCCCGGTGGGGAAGTGCAGCACCCGGCCGGGCAGCAACCCCAGACCGGCATGCCGCCCCATCTCCTCGCTCTCCTCGAAGAGCAACTGCATGCCCACGCAGATGCCCAGCAGCGGCTTGCCCGACCGGGCCGCGGCCAGCAGCGGCGCCTCGAAGCCGCCGCGACGCAGGCCGCGCGCACAGGCGCCAAACGCGCCGACGCCGGGCACGACCAATCCCTGCGCCGCGGCCAGCGCGGCCGGATCGGCCGTCAGCCGCACGTCGCCGCCCACCTGCTGCAAGGCCTTTTCCACGCTGCGCAGGTTGCCGATGCCGTAGTCGACGATGACGATCATGGTTTTGCCAGCATTTCCTGAATGCGCCGCAGGTCCACCTGCCAGTTGCGCACCATGGCCGGCGGAAAACGCCGCTGGGCGATGGCCCCGGTCAGGCGCCGCAGGTGCTCCTCGGCCCAGGCTGCCTCTTCGGCGTTGATCTGGCCGCTCTGCACGGCCGCCTCGAAGGCTGCCTCGTTGCCCACGGTCACACGGCCCTGGGGGGAGATCCAGATGTTCAGCAGCAGATCGCGCGCGCTCCAATGGTGCTCGTGGACGTACAACGGCATGCACACGTCCACCTGGGTGCCCAGCGGCTGGCCCTGGCTGTCGAAATAGCGCTCCACCACCTGGTCGTCGCGCCAAAGCCAGAAACGGTACCAGATGTGGCCCGGCTCAGCCTGCACCCGGCCGCCGGCGGTGAAGGCCCCATCGGGTTGGCCCCAGATGGCGCGCTCGATCAACACGTCGTCGATCAGGCCGGCCAGATAATGGGCGACGCCGGGCAAGGCCTGCCACTCGCCGTTGACGATGGTCGCCGTCACAGAACCCCCTTGGTCGAGGGCACGCCGACGCGGCGCGGGTCGATCTGCGTGGCCGCGTCCAGCGCCCGCCCCAGCGCCTTCCACAGCGCCTCGCAGGCGTGATGGTCGTTGGCCGCGTAGAGCACGCGGGCATGGAGGTTCAGCCGGCCATGCCCTGCCACCTGCTCGAAGATGTGGCCGATCAGGTCGGTGCCCAGGGCGCCCAGCCGCGGGGTGCGCCAGGCAGCGTCGAAGACGCAGTAGGGCCGGCCTCCCAGGTCCACGGCCACGAAGCCCAGCGCCTCGTCCATGGGCACATAGCTGTGGGCGGTGCGCACGATGCCGGCCCGGTCGCCCAACGCTTGATCCAGCGCCTTGCCCAGGCAGATGGCCACATCCTCGGCCGTGTGGTGTTCGTCCACATGCAGATCGCCGCGCGCGGCCACGCGCAGGTCGAACAGGCCGTGGCTGGCCCACAGCGTCAACATGTGATCGTAGAAGCCGATGCCCGTCTGCACATCGGCCTGTCCGCTGCCGTCGATGGTCAGCGTCAGCTCGACGGAGGTTTCGTTGGTGGTTCGGGAGATGGTTGCTTGGCGCATGGGTGGTGATCGGAATGGCGCGAGTTGGGTTTGAGCGGCGGGGGTTGGGTGGGTGATGTGTAACTCGTAACTCGTAACTCGTAACTCGTAACCGGAAGGGTGGGGGTTGGGGTCTTAGATGGTCCAGGCGGGAATGGATTGGGCAGATGCTGTGAGCGGCAGTGATTGCTCTACCAGACAGACAACGCCGCCTGAACCGACGGGTAGCCCTAGTACAAGTTGGCGTACATATCTCTTCAGTTTACCTGCTCCCGGCGGATCCGTGATCCGCCGGGTTTGCGCCCACAACGCCGCCGGTTCACGGAACCGGCTTGAGCAGTGAGTGAAGATCGATCTAGGCCGACGTGACCTGGTACAAGTTGGCGTAGATAACTCTTCAGTTT
>JAKQCW010000081.1 GCA_029558955.1 Chloroflexota bacterium | reverse complement strand
CGCGCCTCCTGGATGAAGGCCGCTGTGCTGACGACCATCGAACCCACCGGCGCGCCCAGCCCTTTGCTCAGGCAGAAGCTCACCGAGTCGCAGCCAGCCACCAATTCCCGCACATCGACCCCCAGCGCCACGGCGGCATTGAAGACGCGCGCCCCATCCAGGTGCAGAGCCAGCCCGCGGCGATGGGCCAGCGCGCTGGCAGCCTCCATGTAGGCCACCGGCAGCACCGCGCCGCTGCAGCGGTTGTGGGTGTTCTCCAGCGCCAGCAGCCTGGTGCGCGGGGCGTGGACGTCGTTGGGGCGAATCGCAGCCTCGATCAGTTCCAGGTCGATGGCGCCGTCGGGCCGGTTGGGCAGCGGCCGGGGGTGAATGCTGCCCACGGCCGCGGAGCCGCCGGCCTCGTAGATGTAGATGTGCGCCTGGTCGCCCAGGATCACCTCGTCGCCGCGGCCGCAGTGGGTCAGCAGGCTGACCAGATTGGCCATGGTGCCGGAGGGGACGAAGAGCGCGGCCTCCTTGCCCAGCCGCGCCGCGGCCAGCTCTTCCAGCCGCTTGACCGTGGGATCATCCCCCAGCACGTCGTCGCCCACCTCGGCCTCATACATGGCCCGGCGCATGGCCGGCGTGGGTTTGGTGACCGTGTCAGAACGCAAGTCGATGATGGTCATGGGAAGGTCCTTTTGTGGGAAATGGGTGGTTCGTAACTCGTAACTCGTAACTCGTAACCCGGAAGGTGTCTCTGTGGCACGGTAGAATCTGCTGAAGCCGTGGCACGTGACCCGGAAGCAGCCCCCATAACACGGAAAGGCTCTCCGGTTACGGGTTACGAGTTACGAGTTACGCAAGGGAAGCACCCTCGCGCCAGCAAAACACTCACGCGTCAAACGCCTCCCGAAGCAGCGCGCCTTGCCAGACCTTGGCCACCGGTCCGCGCAGGGTCACGCTCCAATCGGGGGCGATGTCAACCGCCAGCCGGCCGCCGGGCATCGTCACCGTCACCTGCGCGTCGCACAGGCCCAGGCGATGGGCCACGGCCGCGGCCGCACAGGCGCTGCTGCCGGAGGCCAGGGTATAGCCCGCGCCCCGCTCCCAGATCTCGATGCGCAGATGGGCGCGGTCCAGCACCTGCATGAACTGGACGTTGGTGCGGCGCGGGAAACGGGCGTCGCTCTCGATCAGCGGGCCAAGCCGCCGCGCCTCCGTCGCGCTGACTTCCTGGCGCAGCACGACGCAGTGCGGATTGCCCAGCGTGGCCGCGCAGCAGATCAGCGTCGTGTCGCCCGCGTGCAGCGTCTCGTTCAGAACCTCGCGCGGCGGCCCAGCCACCGGGATCTCCCGGCTGTCGAAGCTGACCCGACCCATCTCGACCGTGACCAAGCGGCCGGCCTGCTGCACTTGAGCTGTCACCACACCGCCGGGCGTGGCCACGGTGAAGGGCGTCTCGTCCACCAGGCCCTGATCCCACAGGTAGCGGGCGAAGATGCGCAGCCCGTTGCCGCTCTTCTCGGCCTCGCTGCCGTCGGGGTTGAAGATGCGCAGGCCGAAAGCGCTGTCTGTCGTCGGCAGGGGGCCGAGCAGGATGCCGTCGGACCCGACGCCGTAGTGGCGGTCGCAGATGCGCCGGATCTGCTGGGTCGTCAGCTCGCCGGCCAGGTCGGCCGGGTTGACGACGATGTAGTCGTTGCCCAGGCCGTGATATTTGGCCAGGGACACCCCCTGACTTGGGGTTGGAGTTGTGGCGGGGAGGACCCCGTGAGACTTGATCATGGTTGCTGGTTGCTGTTGAACATAGCCTTGCGCCGCCGTCGGTTGTTCCAAGGCTTGGCTGACTGCTTGTTGCTGGGCTGAGACACTGCCCCGCACAAGCTCCGTGCGAAAAGAGCCGCCATCGCCTCCTCAGAATCCCGGTGGCTGATGCCCATCCGTCCCGCAGGCTAGACAGAACAGCGTGTGGCGCTGAAACTCGATCACTACCGGCTCGATCCGAGGCAGTTCAGTCACCTGATGGCGTTGTGCAGCATGATCCTCGCCCAACAACAAGGCGCCACATTTACAGCACTGGACTGGGCGCGGATCAATCAACCGATCCATCTGCTCAACTGGCTTCAGCGTCCCGGTTTGCCTTGGATGCCCTGGATGTCCACCTTGCTTGCGTCCCGACACCTGTGCTTTCTGCCGTGCTGGCTTCCCGGACGGATCCGAAGATGGTGGCGTAGAGAAATTGCTTGAGTTCTGCTTCAGCCGCTCCTCCAACTGCGCGATCCGCCGCTGAAGCTGCTCTATCGTCTCAAACAGCACCGCCACCAACCGCGCACGCTCTCTGGGGGCGGAGCCCAGTCAGCAGTTGAAACGTTATCTGGAACTTGTTCGATACTCATGCCAATATTCTCACCGATTTCTTGTTGGTTGTCAATGACTCATTCGGAGCCCGAAATCGAGTTGTTGTGCACGACGTGAGGTTGTGATATACTCACTACAGAGTCAGTTGCACGCTTCCGCCGAATGGCGGCGCGCCTCGCTGGACTCAACATGGGTGGCACGACCGTGACCGGGGACGCGCCGGTCTCAGCTATTTTTTCGCTGGTTTCGTCCCCTGAACGGACAGACCGCAATGCTGCGTAGATCGAAGCCGCAGTCGAACGGCCACACGAACACGAAGCAAGATCGAAAACAAGACAACCTGCCAGGAGCAAACAACCTCGAGCACCCAGGAGGCGCGCATGGCGTTTGAACGAGGGTATGCATTGGTAATCGGCGTCGGCAGCTACACCCATATTCCGTGGGCCGATATCCCGATCTCGGTGACGGATGCACAAGCAGTGCGCGAGGTGTTGGTTAACCCCGACCTGTGCGGGTATCCTGCACCGCAAGTGACCCTCTTGCACGACGCGGCCGCGAACAAGGACGGTATCCTGGCTGCGCTGGGCGCGCTAGCCGGGACTGCCGAAGAACACACGGTGCTGCTGTACTACTGCGGCCACGGGGCCAGCGGCACCGATGGCAACTACTATCTGACAACCCATGAAAGCCGGGTGTCCAACAGCAAGGTGGTGAAGGGCACAGGGATCAGTGAGGCTGAATTGCTGGACGCTCTGCGCCAGATCCGGGCCAAACGCCTGCTGCTGCTCTTCAACGCCTGTCACTCGGGCGAGCTCTCCCCAAGCCTGGCGCCAGAGGCGCCAGCGGGGCCATTCGGCGACCTGCCTCTGCCCGCCAAGTCGGTGGACGCCCTGTTGTCAACCGGAGAGGGGCGGGTGATCATCGCGGCTTGCCGGCCGGAGCAGAAATCCTGGATCGGGGGCGGCAAGCTCTCAATCTTCACCCAGGCGCTGGTGGACGGTCTGAGCGGCCAGGGCTACGTGCCAAACAACAGCGGGTTTATCGGCGCGTTTGGGCTGTACGAGCACATCTACTTAGCGGTCAAGGAGGCAGCTGGCAAGCTAGGCAAGGTGCAGGAGCCGGAGCTGACGGTGTTGCGCGGGGTGGGTCCTTTTGCGGTGGCGCTGTACAAGGGCGCCTCGGACTTGGGCAGCTCTTACGCCGCCGAGACGGTGGCGGATGGCATGGCCGTGAGGACCGTTGAGCCAGCGCATAGCCAGCGGCTGTTGGATCAGGTTGTCAAAATGATCACTGCCAGCGATGAGCGCGCTGTGGCTGCTGAGACGATCAGCGACAGCACCGTGGTGACAGGCGACCACAACGTGGTTCAGCAGGGCAAGTACACCATCAGCATCGGTAGCGCGCATGGCCTCGTGATCGGCGACCAGGTTCACGTGACGCAAGTGATTGGCGCTGGCTCGCCGTCGAGTCCTGTACAGGGCGGCGTTTCCAGCCAGCAGCCGCCAAGCGGAGACGCAGCCACGCGTCACTTGCGCCAGCAGTTGACTGAACTGCAGGGCAAGTACGAGACGCTGACGAACCGTGTTTGGGCGCTGGACAAGGATCTGGGCCGGGAACTGGACAGCGAGCGCAAGCTGATCCTGCAAGACCGTCGGCAGGAACAGATCTCTGAACGGAATCAGATAGCAAAAGTGATGGCAGCGATCGAACAGCAACTTGAGCTCAATCGCTTGACTAACAAGTCAGATCCATTTCAATCCGTGACAACGCCAAGTAAAGCATTCACTCCTAACGCTGGCCAGCCAACACGACTCATCGATGAAGCGATACGGTTGGATGTGGCCGCGCCTGCGAAAGCAATCATCGGAGGACCGTTTCAATTAGCAGTAGCTGTGAAACAACCTGAGTCGCCTCTGCTCTCAGTGGACGACTTGGAGCAGGTGATGTCTGGCACTGGGAGTATCTTCAGAGAAAGCGAAACGGAGGTTGTGAAGTACCGTGTCGAAGTCACGGCCGTAGGCTGCGATGTTCAGCCTGCCTATATCGTCCTCAAGCTCAGGATCGGTAAGAGTAGTACTCCGTGTTATTTTCAGATCACCGCCCGGCGTGCAGGCAAACAGCTGATCATCGTGACAGCCTATCAAGATGACGAAGCCTTGGCGGCTCAGACGCTCCTCACAATACCGGTGGAGCTTCCTGTTGAGGAGTGATTGCAATGCTTTTTCTTGTGGATATGAGATCGCAACAGATTCGCTAACAACTCATCGCTCGAAGACTGCTGCATGAAAGATAACATTCATGCTGTCCTCAACCACATCACTGCTGGCACTCACACCGAAGCTGACCTGATTGCCTTGCGCCGCGTTCAACTCGTGAGCAGTCAGGGAAACGTTCAAATCGGCAAATACAATGTCCAGATCGTCGAGGGTCAAGATGTCCACATCGGCGATACTGTGTGCCCGGGATCAGATGCAATGGCGATCCAGACGGTGCTACGCGCTATGGTGGCTGCTCCAGAGGGACCATGACTGCTTCTGTCTTGCGCATGCCCCGTTACTATCTCGCCTACGAGCTGGCGACGTTAATGTGCCATCGTAGCGCGCTGGAGCAGGTGCGCCACCCCGCAGCCGGTCCATCTCTTGAGAGTCAGAACCTGGCAGAGGAAAAGGAGAAATAGGACCAATGCCCGATGCAGCGACCACCTACAACGTTACCATCCACGGCACGGTCTATGGCCTGGCTGTCGGCGACCAAGCCAGCGCAGTCGCGGGTGTACCTGCCAACCGTCCTGTCCAGCAGCCGTTCATGACGCCGCCTTTGCCGCCGCAGGGTGTCCATGGCCGTGACGACGACCTGACCCAGGTCTATGACCTGCTGGCGCTGGGCGACGAAAGCGCCTGCGACGTGCCGCCGGCGGCGCTGCGCGGGCTGGGCGGCATCGGCAAGACGACGCTTGCTACGGCGTTGGGGCGATTGGATTTCGTTCCCAGGCTCTTTCCTGACGGCGTGCTGTGGGTCGCACTGGGGCCGAGCCCCACCGTGCGTCTGCTGTTGGATGGGTGGGGCCGGGCGTTGGGCGTGGACTTGCTACCCGAGCGCGACGAAGACGCCTGTCGTGATCGGTTGCGGGCTGTTCTGTACCACCGCCGCGCCTTATTGATCGTAGACGATGTGTGGGATGTCGTTCAGGGGCAGTATTTTCTGGTGGCCGGGCCAAACTGCCGCACGCTGCTAACCACACGCGAGTCGCCGGTGGCCTATGCGCTGGCGACGCGCGAGCGCACGCTGCGCGTGGATGTGCTCAAGCCGGAGGCGGCGCTGTCGTTGTTGCGACGCCTGGCGCCGGAAGCGGTCACCAGCGACAAGCGCGCCGCGCAGCGGCTGTGTGAGCGGCTAGAGTATCTGCCGCTGGCGCTGACCCTGGCCGGTCGGCTGCTGGCAGTCGAGGCCGACGTGCCGGCTCGCATGCAGCGCATGCTTGGCGAGCTGATCGAGCGGCGGGAAGCCAGGCTCAACTTGCTCCAAACCGAGGGGCGCTTGGGTCTAAGCGAGGAGGAGCCGGTCTCCCTGCAGGCCATCCTGGGCCTCAGCGTGAACCGGTTGGACAAGGTCGATCAGGAGCGCTTCGCCATGGCCTCGGTTTTCGGCGGCGATCCGCTGACCTGGGAAATCAACGCCGCGGCCTATGTGTGGGAATGTTCGGTCACAGAAGCCGAGGATACCGTAGCCCGCTTCATCCAGCGCGGTTTGATTGAGCGCCGCGGCGAGCGCTACTGGATGCACGCGCTGCTGGCTGATTACGCGGCGGATATGCTGGAGGAGATGGGGCTGTGAGTCTGACTCATGAACAAGAATTGTCTGGGACTGAAATTCTCACCTCTAAGACGCCATCCAGAGCTAAAGACCGACATCGAGATTTTTACCTGGCTTTGACAGGCTCCAATGTGGAGGATGTGAGCAGAATCGACAAATCGTTTGGCCAGATCAAGCATGCTGTCTACACTTCATCGGATTTCTTGACCATACAGGAAGCGGCTACTGAGCTTTTTACATACCTCTATCGCAAGGGGCTATGGCATGAACAGCTGCAGATCGCATACAGGTTGCTGACAATTGCCATGTCCTCAGGAGTATTCGACGAAATGTGGATCGCACTTGACATGGTGGGTTCCAGTCTCATTCGGATGGGACAATGGGAACATGCCGAGGAAAGCTATGATTTCCTGGTCAGGATTGCTGAGCAACGCGGCGATCACGCAGCACTCGTGACGGGTCTCAAAGCCCTTGGGTACCTTCATGAACGACGCTATGAATGGGATCAGGCTGATGAATGCTATCAGCGCTGTCTCACGATTCTGCAGTCCGAAGGCTCTGATATGGAGGTATCCGAGATCAAGGCCAGGATTCGCGGGATTGATGTCGCGCTTGGGCGCGACAATGCGGCGCTGAATGCCATCGCCGAACTGGAGGCGCTGTACCAGCAGGAGAACGATGAAAGGCGTAAAGCAGACATCCTGCGTGAGATCGGCGACTTGCACCGTGGCCTGGATCAGCTCGAAGAGGCTTTAGTTTTCTATCAGAGGTCCGCTGATGTCAGCCAGCGATGCGGTCATTTGACTGCGCTTGCACGCACTAGAGGTGCTGTGGGCAATGTGGCGGTAGAACTGGAGCAATATGATGATGCGCTTGCTTTTTACAACGATGCACTGAGAATCTTTGAGCAGATTGGTAATCGACCGGAGGCAGCCTATGTTCTATTGGACATAGGAGATGTCTATGGCCATCTAGACGACGACGATCTGGCGCTCGACCGATATCGTCAGGCGGTTGTGATTCTCGAGGAGGCCGGTGATCCTCCGTTCCTGTCTCTTGCGCTCGGCTCAATCGGGGTGGTGTGCATAAGGCAGGGTCAACTATCTGAAGCGGAAATGTTTCTGAAACGGGCCATTGCTATCGACGAAACACTGGGCCTTCCGATCCTCGAACTACACCGGGAAACGTTAGAGCAGCTTCGTGACTTGTGATAGGCGACAGATTAGGAGAAGTTCATATGGGGCGTCGATCGCGTCGAACCATGAAATGGCTGCCAACAAGGTGAACACCAGTGAGTCAGCTTTGGCGACGGCATTTGCTTTATTACTTGGCGGGTATCCGCACGCATCGCGACGATTCGACATGGTTCGATGCAGAATGGTCGCAGATACAGCGCGCTTGGATGTCGGTTCTGACACGGGGCGGCCAACAGATCCTGCTCGACTTCCTCATTGCCGCCTTGCCGTCGATGGGGACGCTGGGCTTGTGGCGCACCGCCGTCGAGTGGGCAACTGTCGGGCTTCCCTTGGTGCAGCAGACCGGCAACAGGCTTAGGGAAGGGGTGCTGCTGGACAACCTCGGACAGTCATATTTTCTGTTGGGCGACCGGCAACGAGCGCTGTCTACCTACCAGCAGGCGTTGGTGCTGGCCGAGGCCAATCCCGGCGCGGGGTATCAGGGTTCGCTGGTTGGCCGGCTGGGCGAGCTGTATGGCGAGATCGGGCAGCCTGTGCAAGCGCTGGAGCACCTGGAGCGTGCGCTGGCGGCAGCTCGCCAGGCCAAAGACCTTCCGGGTGAAAGCCGGTGGTTGAGCCGCAAGGGACGGATCCATCTCAAGCTGGGCCAGATGGACGAAGCGCGCCAAGACTTCGCTGCGGCGCTAGCCGCAGCACGGGAGACCGGGCTGGACGCCCTGATAGGATCGACCCTGGGCAACCTGGGCGGCTACTACCTGGATACGGGCGACTTGGCTGCAGCTGTCGCCTGTTTCGACGAGGTGTTCGACATCGTACGCCAGGCCAGAGATCGCCATGCCGAAGCGACCACGCTGATCAACCTGGCGCTGGCCCGGGGGATGGCCGGTGAATTGCGCGTCTGTATTGGCGCCTACGAGCAAGCGCTGGCTATCGCCCGCCAGATTGGCGACAGCGACAACGAGAATACCTGCCTGGGCGGGCTGGCCGGAGCCTATCGCACACTGGGGCAGGTCTCGCTAGCCAAGCAGTATGCTGAACAGGCCCTGAGCCTGGCGCAGATGATCGGCGATGTGGACGGCGAGATGTCCTGGTTGAGCGAACTGGGAACACTGCACGGCTTGTTCGGCGATATTGACCGGGCGCTCACCTGTTTTCAGCAAGCGTTGGCGTTGGCCCGGGGTCCGGCCAGCAGCCTCTGGCATCAGGAGACGATCCTGGGCAACCTGGGCAACTTCCACCTGCGACTCGGTCAGATTTCCGAGGCCCGCGCCTGTTTCGAGGATGCCCTGCCTCTGGCTGAGCAGATCGGGGATCGCGCCGGCCGGTGCGCCTTGACCGAGGGGCTGGCTATCACCTGGGCAGAGGCAGGCGAGCAGCCACGCGCCGTCAAGCTCTATCGGCAAGCGCTCGTGCTGGCTCGCCATATCCCGGACCGCCAGCGCGAGGCCAGCCTGCTCAGCAATCTGGGATCAGCCAGTTTGGCGGTGGGCAATTTGGCCGGGGCGCTTGCGGTCCAGCAGGAGGCGCTGGCCATTTTTCAAGCCATTGGCGACGCGAGCTCGGCTTGCACGACACTGGTAGCCCTGGCGAACACCTATGCCGCCCAGGGCGACCTCAGGGAGGCAGAAGCCTGCTACCGTCAAGCCATCCCCATGGCTCAGAAAGCAGTCGATTGGCGCGGCGAGGCGACAGCCAGTTGGAACCTGGGTATGTTGCTGGGGCGACAACGAGATTTCTCAGCGTCCGTTACATTCTTGCAACGCGCCGTTGAGTTGGAGCAGACCTACGGACATGCGAATGCCGCCGACCATGCCCTTCTGCTGGCCCAGGTGGAGTCCCTGTTGGCATCTGCGCAAGAGGATTGACCCAATGGCCGCCTTTTCCCCTCCCGCCATCGCCCACCAAATCGAGTACTTCCGCCTGGCCATCGTGCAGGACGACCATGACGGTGTGTACCGCTGGGCGGACCGTTTCGTACATGCCTGGATGGACAACGCGGTCGACGAGTGCCGGCTGTTGCTGGCCGGCATTAAGGGCAGCGGCATCTGGCTCTCGCTGCACAGCCAGGCTATCGCATTGCGCTGCCAGGCGCTGCTGGAGTTGCTGCTGGAGGACTACGAGCGCAGCCAGGCCGACTTCCTGCGCAGCCTGGCGCTTTTCGACCAGACCGGCGACGACTTCAACGCCAGCCGGGTGCTCAACGACCTGGGTACGCTGTCCCAGGCGCGCGGCGAGCTGCACCAGGCCGTCGAGCGTTACCGCCAGGCCCTGGCCCGCCTGCTGCCCGACTGGGCCGGCCAGACCGAGGAAGCCATGATGCGCAACAACCTGGGCCTGGCGCTGGTCAGCCTGGGCGACGATCAGGCTGGCGCGGCTGAGTTGGAGCGGGCGCAGGCGCTGTACAGCCAATTGGGCCAGCCGCAAGGCGTGGCACGGGCGCAGATCAACCTAGGGCAGGTCTATCGCCGCCGCGGCGACCTGGCCCTGGCGTCCGCAGCCTACGAGCAGGCGCTCCAGGTCTTGCGCATCTTCGGCGACCTGCGGCCTGTGGTGGACGTGCTCAACAGCCTGGGATTGCTGGCCCGGCAGCAGGGACGGCTCGACCAGGCCATCGACTACTACACCCAAAGCCTGGCCACAGCCCAGCAGGTGCAGGATCTTGGCGGCCAGGCGCAGGCGTTGGGGAACATCGGCGCCGTGCATCAGGTTCAGGGCCGGCTGGAACGCGCGCGCTCATGCTACCAGGATGCCTTGGCTCTGTATGAGATGCTGGCCGATCAGCGCGGTCAGGCGCTGATGCTGGGCAATCTGGGCCGTGTCGAGAGCTTGGAAGAGCACCTTGACGCGGCGTTGGACCACCAGCAGCGCAGCCTGGACCTCTATTCCCGCAGCGGCGACCTGGCAGGCGAAGCACGTGCGCTGATCAGCCTGGGCGCCGCGCTGCGCGAGCTGGGCCAGATCGAGCGAGCCGAGACGACGACCCAGGACGCACTGGCCATCAGCCGGCAGCAGCAAGACCTGCATGTGCAAGAGGCGGCGCTGAGCGCGCTGGGGACGCTGCGCATGAGGCAGGAACGCTGGGCCGAGGCCGAAGCGCTGTTGCACGACGCGCTGGCTGTACAGCGCCAACGGCAGGACCCCCTGGCCGAAGTCGAGACCCACTACAAGTTCGCCATGATCGCCCATGCGCAAGGGCAGTCCGAGGAGGAGCTTGTCGAAATCCTGCGGCCGGCATGGGAGCTGGCCCAGGAACACGGCTACGGCCGCTGGCTGGTCAATATGGCCTGGCTGCTGGGCGACGCGGCGTTTGAACAAGGAGCCACTGGTGCGTACAATTACTACGCCACCGCCTCGGTCATCGCCCGGCAGTACGAGGACGAGGCGCGCTATCGGAAGAGCGTCGATACCCTGGCTCAACACGTGACGAGATCGGTCGAGCTGGGTGAGCCGGAGCGGGCATCTTTCCTGGCCCGATATGTGATCGACTATTGGCGCGACAACGGCTGGGCTGATCTGGTCGACGATGGAATCGAGCAACTCACACGGTTAGGCAGGTAACCCAAAGATGGACGCAACTCTTGCCGGCACTAAGTATCATGTGGAACTGCACGACGCACGCGGTGTGGTCATCGGCGACAGCAACGTCGTCTACCAGTACTTCCTTGAGCGTGACGCTTCGTTAGCGGACAAACTCATTACGTTCTCTACACTGATTGAGGAGCGTAGCAGGCGTTTTGTGGGGCGCGCATTTGTTGTGGACCGCATTGATCGCTTTCTCTCGGAGCAAGATCGTGGCTATCTTGTTATTGTCGGAGAACCTGGCATCGGCAAGACTTCTCTTGTCGTAACTACTCAGGCCTGTGGCCTGACGCGTTAAGGTTGCCAAAATAGCAGAATCAGCGACAATAAGGCCATGGAAATGCTGCGGATACCGTCGCTGGAAGATATCCACCGAGCCTACGCTCAAGGCGAAGAAGCCGTTGTCGCCTTGGTGATGCAAGTGGTTGCTCAACAAGCTGATCTACTGGCAGTGGTGCAGCAGCAGCAAGAAACCATAGGGCGTCTGGAGGATCGGGTCCGCACGTTGGAAGACCAACTGGCCAAGAACAGCAGCAACAGTGGGAAACCGCCTTCCAGTGTCGGCTTGAAGAAGCCTCGCACCCGCAGTTTGCGTCAATCGAGCGGCAAACGCAGTGGTGGTCAGCCGGGCCACGCTGGGCATACGTTGAAGGCGGTAGCAGATCCTGATCACATCAAGACGCATGCGGTACAGCGTTGCCAGCATTGTAGCGAGTCGTTAGAAGCGATGCCAGCCCACCGGCACGAGAAACGGCAGGTGTTCGATCTGCCGCCGCTGCGGATCGAAGTGACAGAACATCAAGCTGAAGTCAAGCAGTGTCCACACTGCGGTCGGATCAGCAAGGGCCAGTTTCCAGTCGAGGTCACGCAGCCCGTGCAGTACGGTCCACGGATCAAGAAGCGTGGTCGCATCAAACAAAGCCCAGCTAAGAACCTCTTGGATCGGTTGCACCGCCACAAACCCGCTGTGCTTGCCTTTCTCTACGATGGTAAGGTGCCGTTTGACAACAACCAAGCGGAACGTGATGTCCGCATGGTCAAGTTGAAGCAGAAGGTCTCAGGCTGTTTTCGTATCCAACAGGGTGCTCAGAGCTTCTGCCACATCCGCAGCTACATCTCCACTGCTCGCAAGAATGGCGAGAACGTCCTTGACGTCCTCAACCTGGCGCTGACCGGCACACCTTTTATTCCAAAGCTCGTTGGTGCTCAACGCTCACCGCTAGCCTGAGTAGTTACAAAGTACAGTCGTTTGATTAAGCTTCAGGATCGCTTGCGCTCAGCATCCTCTGACAAGTCGCCATCATCCGCCGGCTACCTACGGGACATGCTAGCGTCAGAATTGCATAGTATCTTGATTCATGAGGAGCGAGATGAGCGAGCATACGAACTGAACACCCTGTTTGACGAGACTCTGGAGGCAAGTGACCGACTACATGTTGATCTTCTACCCATTGCTGCGGCAGCACTTCAGAAGGCCGCTGATCTATCCAGAGTAGATCTGTGGTGCACCTTGGCTGCTGCTGCGCCGGTCATAGAAAAAGCCGGTGTCGCAGTAGCTCTGTGGAACAGTATGCAGGCTACAGCACGTTGGTGGGATATCCAATGGTATTCACCAGACACACATGCACAGTAGATTGCGATGATAGGAGCTTCGCCTGACGACCTCACCTACGACCTCGAACGCCTCCGTCTCCTCGTCCTCGCCGACGAATCCGCTGGCCTGGACGA
Source organism: Chloroflexota bacterium (assembly GCA_029558955.1). GTDB lineage: Bacteria > Chloroflexota > Anaerolineae > JAAEKA01 > JAAEKA01 > JAAEKA01. The sequence goes on along the minus strand of JAKQCW010000081.1, from coordinate 22,585 downwards.
ATGGGAGACGGCAATGGTCGAGTTCCGCGACGTGTACCTGCTGGACGACTGCCGCCGGCTGCTGAACGCGGCCAAGGCGTGGCCGCTGTCGGAGCATGGCCGGGCGCGCGTGCGGGAGGAAGAGGCGGTGCTGGCCATCGAGGGAGGGGACTGGCCGCGCGCGGGTCGCCTGCTCCAGGACTTACGGGACGTGTATCGCTCGCTAGCCGACTGCCACGGCGAGGCGCGCACGTTGGGCCACCTGGGCATGCTGGCCGACGTGAACGGCGACGCAGTGTCAGCGGCCGGCTACCTCCAGCAGGCCGGCACACTCTTTGCCGAGCTTGGCGACCAACATGCGTTGGCCGCCAATGCCTTCAACTTGGGCAACCTGCTCGACGACCTGGCCCGTTGGGATGAAGCGGACGCGGCCTATCGGCAGGCGCTCGACCTCTACCGGACCCTGGAGGACGTCGCGGGCGAAGCTAAGGCGTTGTCCGCCCTGGCCGCGGTGCGCCGGTCGCAAGGGCGGTGGGACGAAGCCGCTGCGCTCTACGAGAAAAGCATTGCGCTCAGCCGGCAGGCGGACGACCTGCACGCGTTGGCCGGCACGCTGCACGACGGGGCGCTCATCGAGTACCGACGTGACCGCTTCGAGGCGGCGGAGGCCAAGCTGATCGAGGCGTTGCGCATCTTCCAGGCGCTCGGCGACCCCGTGGCGCAGGCCAATGTCCTGAATACCCTCGGCGTGGTGCTGGGCGGTCGCGGTCGCCCGGCGGAGGCGCAGGGGTGGCACGAGGCTGCGCTGGCGATATTCCGCGATTTCGGCGATCGGGGCGGCGAGGCGCGTACCCTCAGCAACCTGGCCACCCTAGCCCAGGAGGCTGGGGAATGGGCCACTGCAGAGACGCAGTACCGGCAGGCGATGGCCATCCTGGATGAGCTGGGCCATGCGGATGCAGCGGCGCAGGTGCGCCACAGCCTTGGCAGCCTGGCGCGCGTCCAGGGCCGCTATGATGAAGCGTTGGCATGGTATCGTGAGGCCCAAGATGCGGCGACTATCCTGGGCGATCCGCTGACCCAGGCGCGTGTGCTGAGCAACCTGAGCGTCGTCTACGCCGACCTGGGGCGCTGGGGTGAGGCGCAGGCCGCCCTCGATCAAAGCCTCGCCCTGTTCCGGCAGGTGGGCAGCCCCAGCGGCGAAGCAGGCGCGCTGATTAACCTGGGTGAGCTATCTCATCAGCGTGGGGATCGGGACGCCGCGCGCGCCGCTTTCGAACGGGCGTTGGCCATCAGCCAGGCGCACGGCGATGAGGCCACCGCCGGCGTCGCCTGGCACAACCTGGGGTTGCTGGCAGAGGCGGCCGGCGACTTTGCTGCAGCGACGGACGCGCTGGAGCAGTCCCTGGACATCGCCCGCCGCTACGGCAATGCCGAGGACGAGACGCTGACATTGATCAGCCTGGGCTTCCTGGCGCATCGCCAGGGACAGGCGGCCCTGGCGCAGGAGCGCACCAAAGTCGGCCTGGCGCTGGCGCAACGGCTGGGTTTTCCCGTGCTGGAGGCCCAGGCGATCCACAACCTGGGTTTCTTTGCGCGAGCTGCGGGTGACCTGGCGCGGGCGCAGCACAACTATGAACAGGCGGTCAGCATCTACGATCGCTTAGGCCACCGCCGCGAGGCGGCGCAAGCGCGCAACAACCTGGGCGGCGTGCAATTCCGTCTGGGCGAGTTGGAGGCAGCCGAAGAGACCTGGCTGCAGGCGCTGGCAGTGCTTGAAGTCGTCGGCGATGTGGACACGGCCAAGCAGGTGAGACACAACCTCACCGTGCTCGAAGAAGCAGTAACCCCGATCGAATTGACAGAAGAGGAAGCATAACCCATGGCGCAATCCAACCCCTTCATCGTCGGCCGCCAGAGCGAAGTCAAGCTTTTCGACGACCTGGTCGCCGGCCGAACGGCGTATCATCTGCTTAACATCTACGGCCCCGGCGGCATCGGCAAGACGGTGGTTGGTCAGAAGCTGGCTGCACACGCTGAGGCGCAGGGCATTCCCCTGGCCAGCGTCGACGGCATCCGCCCCGACCTGACGCCCGATCGCATCCTGGGCCTCTTTGCCGAGGGCCTAGCCGCAACTCCGGCCGGCGAGCCGCTGGCTGACAGCCTGCGCCCCTTCGATCGCGAGTTCCGCGACTACCTGGTCGTCCACCAGGTCCTGCAGCAAGGCGGCGGCATCGGCGCGCTGTTCGATGTGGTGGGCAATGTCAAGGACCCGGCCGGCCTGGCGTCGATCATCGGCGGGCTGGGCAGCGGCGTCGCCGAGGGGGTCAAGCGCACGGTGAGCAACCGCTTTGCCCTGGAGCGCTACCTGCGCGGCGCGGAACGGGTATTGACAGCCACCTTCGTCGACGGCCTGCAGTCGGGCCTGGCCGAGCTGCGCCGGCCCGCAGCCCTGGTGTTCGATACCTACGAGGAGATGGAGGGCCTGGACGACTGGGTGTGTCGCACGTTGGCGCCCGGCCTGCCCGAGGGTGTGCGCGTGGTGATCCTGGGCCGCAACGAGCTGCACCGGGTCAACTTCGACTGGAGCGACCTGGCGGATGCGGTGCATGCTTTGCCTCTGCCGGAGCTAGACGAGATCGACGCCAAGGCCTACCTGCGCCATTTCGGGCTGAGGGATGCCATCGCGCTGGATCAGGTCTACCGCTTCACGGGCGGCTATCCGATGTTGCTGGTGCTGGTGCGCCACCTGGCCAGGGAGGCTGGCGGCTGGGAGGCTGTGGGCGCGCTCGAAGCTAGCGCCGACCGGGATTTCGTGGCCAGCAAGCTGCTGGAGCGCATCCTGCGCGAGGAGAAAACGGCCGAGGTACAGGCGTTCCTGGAGCGGGGCGTCGTGGCTCGCTGGTTCGACCCAGAGACCGTGAGCGTAACCCTGGAGGTCAGCCTGGCCGATGCCCGTACGATTTACGACAAGCTGCGCCGGCACTCTTTCGTTGAGCGCCACCCCTATGGGTTGAAGTTCCACGACAAGATCCGCGAGCTGTTGCTGGAACGGCTGAAGTTCACCAGCCAGAGCGAGTATGACCGGCTGACCAGGCGACTGATGACCTATTACGCCAAGAAGGCCGGCATTGCTGAGCCAGCGCAAGAGGCGAGTAAGGCCGACCAAGTAACAACGGCCGGCAAGTACGTTTTGAACATCTACGGTCCGGCAACAGGCGTGATCATCGGTGATGAGACGCATGTCCAGCAATTGTTCCAAGACGCAACCGCGAGCGCTCAAGGCGCAGAAGCGCAAGGTGACACGAGATCATGACAGCCGTAGAACCAGGTTTTAAGGTAGGTAACGTCACTCTCAAACCAGTTCAGATTGACATCAAGACCTTGCAGGCCGACGCACTGGTTCAGCCCTCCGGCACTAGCAAACTTGGATGGCCGTTGCAGGCCGCACCATGGGTGATCGAGGCCGATGGCGATGGTTCGATCGCTCAGGCGCTGGGCTTTCATGCTCCTTTCATATTGGGCGACGTGATCATCACCCCGCCGGGACCGCGCTTGAAAGCAAGATACCTCTTTCATGCGGTTGTCGTTGACTGGGCGTTTGAACACCCCTCCAAGACGCTGATTATCGACAGTATCGTTACATCGGTCGCCCAGAAGTGCATCAGCGTGGCAGCGGCGCTGGGCTTGAAGTCGATTGCGTTCACCCCCTGGGGCACGAGGATCGGCGCAGTGGAACCGGCCCATGTCACAGCGCTTCTGGTTCAAGCTGTTGTTACAGCCCTTCAGGTCGAGGCGGGTGAACTCGAGACGGTCTACCTCGTATCGCGTGATCCTAAGCACTTTCAGTGGTTTGTCGATCGAACCTTTGTGTTTCGCATCATTCTGGATCAGTTACGCCAAGCGTCGGATGCCATTGCGATGCTGGATATTCCAGATCGCCCGCGCGAAAATATTCTGGCTGCCCTGCAGAACGCACAACGCAATGTGTTAGTCTATAACCAGGTCTTTAGCGGGGCGAAGTACCAAGTCAGCATTGAAGAAGGCAGGGGAGTTGTCATCGGGGATGAAGCATCAGTAGCCCTTCATGAGGAACCGACAGAAATGGGTCGGTCTGAACAGACGTGAGTCAGGTCACGCCCTCCATTGACGACTACGTGCAAGAGCTGCTGAGCGTGCGATTCGAGGCAACCGGCAGCGATGCGTTCGCCCTGTGGCGCCGCGAGCTGGGCACGGCGCTGGAGGCATGGAACCTGCCCCAGGCTAAACGCCTGTTGAGTGAGCTGGCCCGCCATGAGCTGGGCGAGTTGGGTCGGGCTTACTTCCGCCTGGGACGCGGCGGCCTTCTGGCCAAGACGGCTGACTGGCGACAGGCAGAGCAGAACCTGTACCAGGCGGAGCAGATGCTAAAGCAGTGCAGCGACCCGATCGGCCGGACCTGGGCCTTGATGACGCTGGGCAACTTGTTCAGCGATCAGGGACGGCAAGCAGAGGCTTCAGTCGTGTACGGGCAAGCGGCGGAGGTCTACCGCGAGGGAGAAGACGCCTACGGCGAGGCGCAGGCGCTGCTCAACATCGGCGTCGAGCACTACACGACCGGACGCTGGAGCGAGGCGACGGCCGCGTTTCAGCGCAGCCTGGATATCTTTCTGGAGGCGGGTGACGTCCACTCGGCCGCCATGTGTCTGAGCGGGCTGGGGCATATCCTTTTTGTGTTGGGCGACTACGAGGAGGCCCTAGAGTGCTACGAGACCAGCCTGGAGGTCTTCGCGGAGGCCGGGTCGGTGCACGCGCAGGCGGCGACCCTGTGCAACCTGGGCTGCGTGCTGGACAGCCTGGGCGAGTATGAGCGAGCCGTGGACTGCTTTCTACGCAGCCTGACGCTGGCCGCAGAGCAGAGCGACATGCGCAGCCAGGCCATTGCCCTGGACAACCTGGGTGTGGCTTTGCAGGGCCAGGGGGAGCATGAGGCAGCCATCAACGTCCACCGTGAGGCCCTGGCCATCTACCAGAACTTGGGCGATCGGCACGGCGCCAGCGCCAGCCTCAACCATCTGGGCATGGCCCAGCGCCAGTTGGCCCGGTTTGGCGGGGCTGAAAGCAACCTGGCGCTGGCTGCCGCGCTCAAGACTGAGATCGGCGACCAGCACGGTCTGGCCAGCGTGCTAGTCAACATGGCCCTGCTGCACGCACATCAAGCCTGCTGGAAAGAAGTCAGGTTGTTGGCCATCCGGGCCATGCAGACTGCGCAAGAAGCCCACAACGACGAGAGCCTGGCCAACGCCCATGCACTGCTGGGGCTGGTAGCGATACGGGAAGCGCGCGACTCTGTGGCTTCAGCCGAACACTATGCGCGAGCTGTCGTCACAGCCTGGGAGTTCCACCCGGCGGCCGGACGCCGCATCAACCGACATGTGTTAGGAGAATTGACCAGGTTGCGAGCAGGACAAGAAGCGCCGGCCGTAGTCGTTATCTGTCGACGCATCGTAGAAGCCGGGCAGGCCGAGCTCGATCACCAGCACTCGAACGCTCTGCATGATTTTGCTATCTTGTTGGACGATGTGGTGGATCAATCGTGACTGATATGGCAGCTTCCATCGACTACCGCATCGAGTATCTGGAGGCGGGCCTGGCGTCGGGCCAACCGGGCGCGGGCGCGGCCTGGCAGGCGGCGTTTGAGGCGGCGCGCGATGGCTGGGACCTGGCCCAAGCCCAGCGGTTCCTGCTATTGGTCAAGCGCCTGCCGCTGGACCTGCGCCAGCAAAGCGTGGCGCGTTACCTGGAGGGCACGCTGCTGGTGCGTCAGGGCAATTGGCAGGCGGCGATGGTCGCCTTCGAGCGCGCCCTCGCTATGAAACGTCGTGTCGGGGACGCCGCTGGGGAGGTTGCCGTGCTCAATGCCCTGGCCAGCCTCTACCGCCGCATGGACAAGCCGCTGGACGAGGTGGCGCAGCTCTACGAACAGGCGCTGGCCCTCGTCAAGGACGCAGGGGGCCCGGCGACCCGCGCCGGCCTCCTGGCCGGGCTCGGCGTGACCCGCTATGGCCAAGGTAAGCTGGATCAGGCCCAAGCCTGCCACGAGGAGGTGCTTGCGCTGGCGCAGGGATTGGCAGATTCCTTCCTGGAGGTGGGCGCGCTCCATCAGCTGGGCGCAATCGCTTGGACGCGCGGCGAACTAGAGCCGGCTCAGGCGCACTTATCTGCCGCGTTAGCGCTGGAACAAGCGCTGAGCGATGAGCACGGCCAGGCCGAGACTCTCAACAGCCAGGGTTTGGTGGCGCAGGCTCAGGGCGATTGGCTGACTGCTAAGCGCGCCTATCAGCATAGTCTGGCCATTTTTCAGCGCTTCGGCGACTTCTACGGGCAGGTGCAGGCGCTCGTCAATCTGGGCAACATTGCCCTACTCTTGGGCGACATAGCTCAGGGGCTGGCGTGGCACGAGCAGGCTCTGGCACTGGCGCGTGACCTGGGCGACGCCCGACTCACCGGCCAGACGCTGGCCAGCTTGGGCGATGCCTACCAGGCCCTGAAGCAGTTGGATGAGGCTGAGTCCGCCTTCACGGCGGCCATGGCTCAACAGATGGCCTTAGGCGACCAGCGCAGCTTGAAATACACTCTACTCAACCTGGGCAGCCTATACCACATCCAGAACCGGCTGGCCGAGGCCGAACAAACCTACCGCGAGGCCCTGAGGCTAGCACACGGCCAAGGCGACGCCCGCATCGAGGCCTTTGCGCTGCTCAATCTGGGCAAGGTCGCCGCGCTGCGTGAGGACTGGCCGGCCGCGCAGGCGCTGGTGGAGCAGGCTGAACGGATGGCGCAAGCCCTTGAATATCGTGATTGCCTGGCTGCCTCCCATCAGGTCTTGGGCGATTTGGAGCGATTGGCTCCGCGGCCGGAAGCTGCTCGCATCTTGCGGCACTATACAGAGGCTTTAGCCTATGCAGCCGACTTCAATCGGCTCACCTTAGCGCACCAACTCGACTATCAGCGCGCCATTTGGTCCGCCCACGCTGAAGACGGCTACGCTGACCAGGCGTTATGGTTCTGTCGCAGTGTCGTGGCCTTGTGGCGAGAGACAGGCATGGCCGTGGAATATCCGGAGGTGATCGAGACGTTCGAAGTTTTGGCCGCTAGCATGATAGATGAAGCACCATCAGAGATGAGTGTGGGCCATGGAGACTGAACCATCAACAGCGCTGTCAGTTCGCCATGTGCGCGAGTTGATCAGACTCCAGTTGGAGACTGACCCCGAGGCCGGTTTTCTCCTATGGTCGCACCGCATGGATGCCTTGCTGCAAGCATCTGACTACGATGGCTGCCGTCAGCTTCTGGCCGAGATGAAGCAGTTCCTTGCAGGCGGCCGCGGCCAGCTATCGCCTGCTTTCTTGCGCGTGGTGCGCAGCGCCGAGGGCCGTGTTTTCGCCTACCTCGGCGAGTTTCAGGAGGCGATTGCCGCTTTTGAGCAAGGGGTAGCGTTGGCGCAGCAGAGCGATGACCCAGAGCACCTGGCCCTTGCTTTGGGCGATTTGGGCAACGCACATACGCTGACCGGTAACATCGAACAGGCAACAATGTGTTACGAGCAGGCATTGGCAGTCCTTCGGTCATCCGGCAACACTTCAGCTCTGGCGACTACCCTGGTCAATGTGGGCAATGCCTATCGGGATGGAGGACGGGCTGATCAAGCCAAGCAATGTTTCGAGGAAGCGGTGAATCTGTCCGAAATGCGCCTCAACACCCGGGCGATGGCTGTGACCAACCTGGCTGTTCTGTTGCACAAACAGGAGCAGTGGGACGAGGCTGAGCGCGCCTATCGGGAGTCGCTGCACCTCTTCGCTGAGCTAGGTGATGAGCGCAGTTTGGCCCAGGCCACTGGTCACCTGGGAGCGATGTATCTGGACAGCGGCCGACCTGAGGATGCGATCCCTTTGCTGAAGCAAGACCTGGCGATGCTGCAGGCGTTGGGTGACCTCATCGGCCAGGCGCAGACGCTCAACAACTTGGGCATGGCGGCCAGCCAATTGGGCGAACTTGACGAAGCCACGCGTCTCTACGAGAGCGCGCTGTTGTTGCAGCAAGGGCTTGGTGATGGGCGCAATGCGTTGGTAACAACGGTTAACCTGGCCATTCTGCATCTACGTTATGGGGACAGCCAAGTTTCGGGCGTCTTGCTCGATCAGGCCGGCATACTGGCTCGTGACTTGGACGACCAAGAGCAATTGGTTCAAATCGAGCAACTGCAAACTTTGTTAGCGTAAGTTTTGTGCAATTGAAGGCCGTTGGCAACAAGAACGGCAATGATGAAAGCTGGACTGTACCAATTTACCGGATGTGATTGTTAAATGACGAGACTGGATACCAGAGGTCGTCATGGATAATCAAAAGGCATCTCCAAAGGATACCCAAACCAAACTGACCCAACATACCATGTTGGTGGTGTGGGGGCTGTGCACTCAGCAAATCGGGCTGATTGACCGGTTGATGCGGATCAAGTTGAGGCAAAAGAGCCGATTTCATCAGCCACAGACGACGTTACTGGAATTCTTCGTGGCTATGCTGGCAGGGTTGCCACATGTTAAGAACGTCAGTCGTTCAGCCCATCCGCTGGTTCAAGATGGTGCGGTAGCACAAGCCTGGCAGCAACCAGCCTGGACAGACTACAGCGGTGTAAGTCAGACAATGCAGCAGGTGAGCGCAGCCGAGGCTGATGCTATCACTGCGGCGCTGAAAGCCATCGAGCAACTATTCATTAGAAAAGGAATTGACCTTGACCTGCAGGCGGTCTGGTCATCTGGTGTACAATCTGGACCTGATGGGTTGCCCCGTTTCCAGACAAGCAGGTCCGGGCCGGACGTAAGGTGCTGACCTGTCAGAGACGGTTGCCTCGTTGCCAAGCAGCACTGGCCATGGCGGAGAGACGGTACCAGAGTTTGCGAGCGACAACGCCACCAATGTAAAAACACTTCGCCTATTTCGCTGCTAATTTCGTCCGCATTACCGCCTTTCAAAGCCTGTACGCAGGTCATTCCCTGCGCATTGACAACGGGCCGTTTCAGCTCCCGTTGTCGCTGGAATAGGGCTTTCATTGTTCAGCACTTCTGAGCCAAAAGGGCTCGGTCGGCCCACTTCGGGGTGCTGCGCAAAGACCGGCCCGGGCGGGGTTTTTGTTCAGGATGTCGAGGCTTTAGCCGGGTTTGACGGACGTGAATTGGACGCGGCGGCCGCCTGAAGGCTCGACTCCGAGTGCGGCGACCGCCTGAAGGCTCGACTCCGAGTGCGGCGGTCGCCTGAAGGCTTGACTCCGTGCCCCGCGGCCGGCCGAGGGGGGACTGCTGAATCCGACAGGCCCGGCGTACTGGACGCCCCATCGGTGGCTGTGCTATCATGGTCGCATGGACAGCCTTGCAGCGCTTCCCCCTCCTTCCGAACGCCGTCTGGCCCTGCGGGTGACGCCCGAAGCGCAGCGCGCCTTGCGCCAGGGACACCCCTGGCTCTTCGACCGCGCCATCGTCTCCCAGAGCGCAGCCGGCCAGCCGGGCGATCTGGCGGTGATCTTCGACGAGCGACGGCGTTTTGTGGCCATCGGGCTGTACGATCCCGCCTCGCCGATCCGGGTGCGGGTCTTGCAGCAGGGCGCGCCGGCGGCCATCGATGCGGCGTTCTTCGCCGGACGGCTGGCCGCGGCGGTCGCGCGGCGGGCCGCGCTGGCCGGCCAGGAGACCAGCGGCTATCGCCTGGTGCATGGCGAGGGGGATGGGCTGTCGGGATTGGTGATCGACCGCTACGACCGGGTGTTGGTGCTCAAGCTGTACAGCACGGCCTGGCTGCCGCACCTGCATCAGCTCCTGGCGGGCCTGGCCCAGGTCGCGCCGGCCGAAGCCGTCGTGTTGCGGCTGAGCCGCACGGTGCAGCGCCAGCCGGCCGCGCTGCATGGGCTGGCCGATGGGGCGACGCTGGCCGGAACGCTGACGGCCAACCCGGTCATCTTCCGCGAGAACGGCCTGCGCTTCGAGGCCGATGTGCTGCACGGCCAGAAGACCGGCTTCTTTCTGGATCAACGGGAGAACCGGGCGCGGGTGGAGGGGCTGGCGGCCGGCCGGGAGATGTTGAATGTCTTTGCCTACACCGGCGGTTTTTCGCTCTATGCAGCCCGCGGCGGCGCGCCGGCCGTGGTCAGCCTGGACAGCAGCGCGCCGGCTCTGGCCGCGGCCGGGCGCAACTTCGAGCTCAATCGCCATTGGCCCGGCGTCGCTGCCGCCCGCCATGATCTGCTGGTGGAAGATGCCTTTGCCGGCCTGGCGCGGCTGGCCAAGGCCGGGCGGCGCTTCGACCTGGCGGTGGTGGACCCGCCCGCCTTTGCCAAACAGCAATCGGAGATCCCCGCGGCCCTGCACTCCTATCGACGGCTGGCCGCGTTGGCGCTGGGGGTGCTGCGGCCGGGCGGCGTGTTGGTCATGGCCTCCTGCTCCAGCCGGGTCAGCGCCGAGGAGTTCTTTGCGGCTGTGGATCGCGGCGCCGCCCGCGCCCGCCGCCGTCTGCACCAGCTCGCCCGCACCGGCCACCCGGTCGATCATCCCATCGGCCTGGCGGAGGGGGCATATCTGAAGTGCCTGGTCGCGGTTGCCGAGGAGTGACGGGACTGGTGTATAATCGACCTTGGCGCACTCGACCGTCTTGACCAGCCGAAGAGGAGCGACCATGTCCAGCAGAGAGGCCAACGCCATGATCTACAGACGACCCGACAGAGAACGAAACCGTTTCGGCGGCGCACCGCCGCGCGAGGGCCTATGAGCGCGCCCCTGCCTGTGGACGCCGCGGCGCTGCGCGCCACGGTGCTGGCCGAGTTCTTTGGGCTGTTGGGCCTGGCCGAGGAGCATCCGCTGCGCCGGGCCTTGACGCGTCTGCTGAGCCCGGCCATCGGACGTTTCACCGACCTGTTGGCCGATTTCGATCACGCCGTGGCCGCGCAGGGGCTGCCGGCCGCCATCAAACCGCTGCTGACGCGCTTTGTGGACGGGGTGACGGCCGTGGGGGTTGACCTTCTGCCGCGCACCGGCCCGCTGCTGCTGGTCTCCAACCACCCTGGCGCGTACGATGTGTTCGCCAGCGTGGCGCAGTTGCCGCGCCCCGATGTGCGCGTGGTGGTCAGCGAGATCTCGATTCTGCGCCAGCTTCCCGCGGCCTACTCCCAGTTCATTCTGATCGGTCAAACGGAACACACCCGCATGGCCGCAACGCGCGCCATGGTGCGCCAGCTTCAAGCGGACGGCGTCCTGTTCATCTTCCCCGGCCGGCTGGTGGACCCGGACCCGGCCTTCATGCCAGGGGCAGCAGCAGCTTTGCAGCGGTGGTCTCCCAGCCTGGAGCTCTTTCTGCGCCGTGTGCCGGAGACCCAGGTGGTCCCCATCGTGGCCAGCGGCGTGCTGTCGCCGGCCTGGCTGCGCAATCCGGTCACCTGGCTGCGCCAGGACCCGATCGACCGGCAAAAGGTGGCCGAGGCCGCCCAGGTGATCCAGCAACTGCTCTGGCCGGGCAGCTTGCGCTTTCACCCGCTGATCACCTTTGGCCCGCCGCTGGCCGCGGCGGAGCTGCTGCGGCCCGATGCCCCCACGCGGCCGCTGCACGCCATCCTCGATCACCAGCGCACGCTGCTGCTGCTGCACCAGCATCTGCGCCGAACTTTGCCGGCCTTCGCCGGCTGATCCACAAGGAGACGATCCATGACCACCCAGCTTCGCCGCCGCGCGAGCGCAGGCATTCCCGTCCTGCTGGCCCTGGGGCTGGCTGTCGCCCTGTTGGCCGGCTGCGGACGACCGGCCGAGCCCACCGCAGCGCCCTCTCAGGCCACGCCGACGGCCGTCGGGCAGCAGACCCAGGACATGCCGGCTGCGGCGACGGCCGAAGGGACCAGCGCCGCAGCAGAGTCTGCCAACCCCTGGTGGAACGACGCCGTCTTCTACGAGGTCTTTGTGCGCAGCTTCCAGGACAGCGACGGCGACGGCATCGGCGACCTGCAAGGGCTGATCGACCGGCTGGATTATCTCAACGACGGCGACCCGAGCACCGACGACGACCTGGGGGTGACCGGCATCTGGCTGATGCCGGTGGCCCAGTCCCCCAGCTATCACGGCTACGACGTCACCGACTACACCACCGTGGCGGAGGACTACGGCAGCAACGAGGACTTTCGGCGGCTGATCGACGAGGCCCATCGGCGCGGCATCAAGGTGATCGTGGACCTGGTGTTGAACCACACCTCCACCGAGCACCCTTGGTTTGTCGATGCGGCCAGCGGGCCGGACGCGGCGAAGCGTGACTGGTACCGCTGGAGTGCGACCGACGACGGCAGCAAGGCGCCCTGGTCGGGCGGCGGGCCGGTTTGGCACAGGCTGGGCGACGAGTATTATTTCGCCATGTTTTGGGAGGGAATGCCCGACCTGAACCTGGAGAACCCCGAGGTCACAGCCGAGATGCACGACGTGGCCCGCTTCTGGCTGGAGGAGATGGGCGTGGACGGCTTCCGGCTGGACGCGGTGCGCCACCTGGTGGAGGAGGGCACGCGCTATTCCGGCGCGCCGGCCACTCATGCCTGGCTGGCCAGCTTCGACGACCTGGTGGACGCCGTCGCGCCCGATGCGTTGACCGTGGGCGAGGTCTGGGACAGCACCGCCCAGGCCGCTTCCTACGTCCAGGGGGATGAGGTGGATTTGGTCTTCGAGTTCGAGCTGGCCGAGAAGCTCCTGCGCAGCGTGCAGCAGGGCAAGCCCGCGTTCACCAGCCAAGAGCTGGCCAGCCTGCTGGCCGCCTATCCGCCGGGCCAGGTGGCCACCTTTTTGAGCAACCATGACCAGCCGCGCGTCGCCACGACCCTGTTCAAGGATCCGGAGGGCAACAAGATGGCCGCCACGGCGCTGTTGACCCTGCCCGGCGTGCCCTTCATCTACTACGGCGAGGAGATCGGCATGACCGGCAACAAGCCGGACGAGCGGATTCGCACCCCCATGCAGTGGAGCGGCGACGCCAGCGGGGGCTTCACCGACGGCGCGCCGTGGGAGGCGCTCAACGCCGACGCGGCCGAGGTCAACGTGGCCGGCCAGGACGCGGATCCCGCTTCGCTGCTCAACCTGTACCGGCGGCTGATCCACCTGCGCAACGACCATCCGGCCCTGCTGCGCGGCGCGTTCATCCCGGTGGAGAGCTCATGTGATGCGACGCTGGCCTTTCTGCGCCAGACGCCGGCCGGCGACGCGGCCGCGCCGGCCGGCCAGAGCGTGCTGGTGGTGTTGAATTTTGGCCGCAAGGGAGAGCTGGAGGGCTGCACCTTCAGCTACAACGGCGCGGCGCTGCCGGCCGGCACATGGCAGGCGACGGAGCTGCTGAGCGGCGCGGCCGCGGCGCCGCTGACGACCACCGCCGACGGCTTTCAGCAGTACGCGCCGCTGCCCAGCCTGACGCCCAAGACGGGATATATCCTGCTGTTGGAGCCGCAAAGCGACTGAGCCAGTTGCGTTCAGGTCAGCTTGGTTCGCCCGCTGGCTGCGGTGGCCCAGGTTGGCTTTGACAATAGGCTGTGGACTTGTATAATCGCGTTGGAGCCGTTACCCAAATCCACCTCCTCCGCCATTTGCAGACCGACCATAGGAGCAAGCCTCATCGACGAGCTTTGGAATGGCCTGCGCCAGGCCATCGACCTCCTCCTCAATCCTGATTCGGCCCTGACTGAGATCGTGGCGCTGTCGCTGCGGGTGTCGGGCATTGCCCTCTTCTTCAGCACGCTGGTCGGCGTGCCGGTGGGCGCGGCGCTGGGGCTGTGGCGCTTCATGGGGCGTAAGCTGCTGGTGGCGTTCATGTACACCGGCATGGGCTTCCCGCCGGTGGTGATCGGCCTGCTGGTCTATCTGCTTCTGTCGCGCAGCGGCCCGCTGGGCCAGCTCAACTCGCCGCTGGTGCCCAGCCTCTTCACCCCCGGCGCGATGATCATGGCCCAGACCATCATCGCCTTTCCGCTGGTGGCCGGCTTCACCATGGCCGCGGTGATGGGCGTCGATCCGCAGCTCCGCCAACAGGTGGAGTCGCTGGGCGCCACCACCTGGCAGACGGCCTGGACGGTGGTCGCCGAGGCGCGCATCGGCGTGATCGTGGCAGTGATCGCCGGCTTTGGCGGCATCATCTCGGAGGTGGGCGCGGTGATGCTGGTGGGCGGCAACATCGATGGGCGCACCCGGGTGCTGACCACCGCCATCGTGCTGGAGACGCGCAAGGGCAACTTCGATCTGGCCATCTCGCTGGGACTGATCCTCTTGGGCATCACTTTTGTCATCAACGCGCTGATGATGCGGCTGCAAGGGAGGTCCTTCGACACATGACGTCAGCGCCCTGCTATCAGATCGAGGGGCTCAGCAAGAGCTATGCCGGCCGGCAGGTGTTGCAGATCGACCACCTGGAGATCCAGCGCGGCGAGATCCTGGCGCTGGTCGGCCCCAGCGGCGCGGGCAAGAGCACGCTGCTGCGCCTGCTCAACTTTCTGGAGCCGCCCAGCGCCGGCCTGGTCCGCTACGGCGATTTCACCTACGGCCCCAATACTGAGGCGCCGCTGGCCACCCGCCGCCAGGTGACCACCGTCTCGCAGCGGCCGGTGCTGCTCAACCGGTCGGTGCAGGCCAACGTGCAGTTCGGCCTGAAGCTGCGCGGCCTGCGCGATGCGACGCAGCAGGTCGATCTGGCCTTGCAGCAGGTGGGCCTGGCCCATCTGGCCCGGCAGCAGGCGCGCACTCTGTCGGGCGGCGAGGCGCAGCGGGTCGCCCTGGCCCGGGCCATGGTGATCCAGCCCGATGTGCTGTTGCTGGACGAGCCGACGGCCAACCTGGACCCGTACAACGTGAGCCTGATCGAGCAGATCGTGCGCACTCTGAACCAGGAAGAGCGCACCACCACGGTGCTGGTGACGCACAACATTTTCCAGGCGCATCGGCTGGCCCACCGGGTGGGCTTCATGCTGGAGGGTCGGCTGATCGAGTTCGCCGATGTCCAGACCTTCTTCGACGCACCCACAGACCCGCGCACGGCGGCTTTCGTGCGCGGCGATATGGTCTATTGAGACTTCTCAGGTCTCGCCCTGCGTACACACTGAAAGGAGTTCCCCATGTTCAAACGATCCATTCTGATGCTGGCCAGCCTGCTGTTGGTTCTGGCCATGGTGATCGCCTGCGCGCCGCCGGCCACACCGGTTCCGGTCGCGCCGCCGGCTGAGCCGGCCGAACCGGCAGCGCCCACCGAGGCGGCGGCCGCCGCGCCGGCCAGGCTGATTCTGGCCACCACCACCAGCACCGCCGACTCCGGCCTGCTGGATGCCATCCTGCCCGACTTCCAGCAGCAGTTCAACGCCAAGGTCGATGTGGTCGCCGTGGGCACCGGCCAGGCGCTGGAGATCGGCAGCAAAGGGGATGCAGATGTGGTGTTGGTGCACAGCCGCAAGGCCGAGGACAAGTTCGTGGCCGACGGCTTCGCCAAAGAGCGCTTCGACGTGATGTACAACGACTTCATCATCGTCGGGCCCAGCGAGGATCCCGCCGGCGTGGTCGGCATGGCGCTGGCCAAGGAGGCGTTCGGGGCCATCGCGGACGCCGGCCAGCCCTTCGCCAGCCGCGGCGACAACTCGGGCACCCACAACAAGGAGATGACCATCTGGGCGTCGATCCCCTTCACCCCCACGGCCGAGATGGGCTGGTACAACTCGCTGGGCCAGGGCATGGGCGACACGCTGGTCTTCGCCAACGAGGCGGGCGCCTACACCCTGACCGACCGCGGCACCTATCTCTCCATGCGCGACAAGCTGCCCAACCTGGCGATCCTGGTGGGCGGCGAGAACCTGGCCGAAAACCAGGACAAGGTGCTGCTCAACCCCTACGGCGTGTTGGCAGTCAATCCGGAGCTGCACCCCAACGTCAACGCCGACCTGGCGACCAAGTTCGTCGAGTGGATCACCGCGCTGGAGACTCAGAAGCTGATCGCGGAGTACGGCGTGGAGCAGTTCGGCCAGCCGCTCTTCTATCCCAGCTCGGCGCAGTGGCAGGCCAGCCAGTAGCTTGGGACTGACGGCTTTGTGATATCTTCGTGTTTGGTGTAGAATTGGGCTGGCTGGCGAAGCAGCCAGCCCGTTTTTTTGTTAATCGTGTGTGTTGGGATTGGTATGCAGAGGATCACATGAGACCTGTCAACGATACATTGCTGGATGAGATGACCAGCAGGTTACTGGCAAGGCGGCTCGCCGAGCAAGCTGAGCAGCGCGGCGTGGACAGGGAAGTGCTGGCGACGATGTTGATAGCTGAAGGATTGGCGAAATACGAAGTCAGCCCCATAATCTGAGATGGGCGTGTTCAAAATTGGTTGAAGATTCAGAAGTTCGACTTCTGCCAGAAGTCGAACTTCTTCGCCCGCATAGACAGAGAAGTTTAGGCGAGACCCATCATGAATAGAATGTTACAGTTGACGGCTATCATCGAGCGTGAAGGAGACAGCTATGTTGCCACATGCCCGGAGTTTGACGTTGTGAGCCAGGGAGAGACCGTCGAAGTCGCCCGACTGAACCTGGACGAGGCGGTCGAGGGTTTCTTGGAGGCTGCGTCTCCCTCGGAGATTCGTCGCAGGCTCAAGACAGAGACCTACGTGATGCCCATCATGCCGTTGATGCCATCCACGGCATCGCGGTCGTCGCATAGAGCGAGTATGGGCCGTGCCTAAGCTGCGTCGTCTTTCGGGCCGGGATGCGTGCAGGATTATGGCTGAGCACGGCTTTGTGCAAGTGTGAAGAAAGGGAAGCCATATGATTATGCAGAAGAAAGACGGCCGCACGACAATAACCGTGCCGGTACCCGATCATGCTGAGCTCAACATGGGAACCCTGGCAGGTATCATCCGACAATCTGGACTACCTCGCACACTGTTCGAGGTAGATTGATATAGACGTTTCACAGCAAATCCATTCAGAAGGAGTTCCACGAACACCCATGCCTTTCGACAAAATCGTAGTGCCCGCCGAGGGCGAGAAGATCACCCTCGAGGACGGCAAGCTGCACGTCCCCAACAACCCCATCATCTGCTTTATCGAGGGCGACGGCACGGGCGTCGACATCTGGGCGGCCAGCCAGCCGGTGCTGGATGCAGCCGTGGCCAAGGCCTATGGTGGCCAGCGCAAGATCGCCTGGATGGAGGTCTACGCCGGCGACAAGGCCAACGACGTCTACGGCGAGGTGATCTGGCTGCCGCAGGAGACGCTGGACGCCATCGACGAGTACATCGTAGCGATCAAAGGCCCGTTGACCACGCCGGTGGGCGGCGGCATCCGCAGCATCAACGTGGCGCTGCGCCAGCGGCTGGACCTCTACGCCTGCGTGCGGCCGGTGCAGTACTTCAACGGCGTGCCCAGCCCGGTCAAACAGCCGGAGCTGGTGGACATGGTGATCTTCCGCGAGAACACCGAGGACATCTACGCCGGCATCGAGTGGGAGGCCTACAGCGAGGGCGCCAAACAGATTATCGACTTCCTGCGCCATGAGATGGGCGTCAGCAAGATCCGCTTCCCCGAAAGCAGCGGCATCGGCATCAAGCCGGTCAGCGAAGAGGGCACCGGCCGTCTGGTGCGCGCCGCCATTCAGTATGCCATCGACAACAACCGCCGCAATGTGACCCTGGTGCACAAGGGCAACATCATGAAGTTCACCGAGGGCGCGTTCATGGGCTGGGGCTATCAGGTGGCGGCCCAGGAGTTCGGCGCGACGCCGCTGGACGGCGGGCCGTGGCACGTGCTGCCCAACGGCATCGTCGTCAAGGACATGATCGCCGACGCCATGTTGCAGCAGATTCTGACCCGGCCGGCCGAGTATGACGTGCTGGCCACGTTGAACCTGAACGGCGACTATATCAGCGACGCGCTGGCCGCGCAGGTGGGCGGCATCGGCATCGCGCCGGGCGCCAACATCAACTACGTCACCGGCCGCGCCGTCTTCGAGGCCACCCACGGCACCGCGCCCAAGTACGCCGGCTTGGACAAGGTCAACCCCTCCTCGGTGATTCTCAGCGGCGAGATGATGCTGCGCCACCTGGGCTGGACCGAGGCCGCTGAGCTGATCGTGCAGGCCATGGAGAAGACCCTGGGCCAGAAGATCG
Organism: Chloroflexota bacterium; assembly: GCA_029558955.1. Classification (GTDB taxonomy): domain Bacteria; phylum Chloroflexota; class Anaerolineae; order JAAEKA01; family JAAEKA01; genus JAAEKA01. The sequence continues at coordinate 4,438 of JAKQCW010000081.1, read as the reverse complement.
TCACCTATGACTTCGCCCGCCTGATGGAGGGCGCGACCGAGGTCAAGTGCAGCCAGTTTGGCCAGGCGCTGATCAGCAACATGTGATGAGCACCTTCGATGCTCGACAGGCCAGCATATCCGCCAACCTTTCCAGCGATCGGTTGCCGGCGCTGGCATCGACATAACGACGGCGAGAGCGTTGGCTCAGCCGGTTGACCAGAGATCAAAGAGGCCGCTGCCCCCAGGCAGCGGCCTCTTCGCTTGGGCGCGGCGTGTCCCTCGGGGGGCTGGCTGGACGACCAGATTGGAAGCGGCATAACATTCAATGCCAGATAGTTTAATGTATAATCATTAAGGTTAGTAAAACAAATCCAATCCATCGATCACTCACTGAAGGAGATACCTACCATGATTTGGAAGACTGATGCTTCCCACACCACCGTTAACTTCGTCGCCCGCCACATGATGTTGTCCAAGGTGCGCGGCGAGTTCCAGGATTTCGACATCGATTTCAACCTCGACACCGCACACCCGGAGCAGGCCACGGTCGAGGCTCGCATCCAGACTGCCAGCATTTTCACCAAGGACGAGAAGCGCGACGCCCACCTCCGGTCGGCCGACTTCTTCGACGCCGAGTCTTACCCGGAGATGGTTTTCAAGAGCAGCCGGATCGAGCGCACCGGCAACGAGAGCGCCAAACTGCACGGCGACCTCACCATTCGTGGCGTGACCAAGCCGGTGACGCTGGATGTGTCCTATCTCGGCTCTTCCAAGTCCCCCTGGGGCGCCACCTCCATCGGCTTCGAGGCCTCGACCAAGATCAACCGCGAGGACTGGGGCCTGACCTGGAACGTGGCTCTGGAGACGGGCGGCTGGCTGGTGGCCAAGGAGATCACCATCTCCATCGAAACCGAGTTCGTTCAGCAGCCCGAGTCCGTGCAAGAGCCCTTGGCCGCCGATGCCGTGCGCTCAGGCGCCACGGCTGCGGTCAAGGGCGAGCGTACTCAGGTTGGGGTGAACTGATCCCGTTCGCCGCGGACATGGTTCCGGGCGCCCTGGCCAGACAGAAAAGGCCAGGTGTGCCCGGAACCTGCGCGTCGGGGTCACGGCTGTTCCCGCAGCTTGCAGTCCCCCGCCGGCGCTCTTGCCGTTCGATGGCGCGATGATGGCCACCTTGGCTGCATCGCGTCAAAAACAGGGGGCCGGCGCTGCCGTTGCTCCAGGAGGCGCTCTGCCGTCGGGTGGACAGATCGTGCCCGGTGAGTACAATACCGACCGCGATGACGCTCATTGCCAGGAAGGCTGCACCGCCCCTGGCGCCTGAATACCTGGGAGATCAGATCATGACACCGACCAAGATCGAAAAGTCCGATGTGGAATGGCAGCAGGAACTCACCCCTGAGCAGTTTCGCATCTTGCGTGAGAAGGGCACCGAACGACCTTTCACCGGCGAGTATTATCACAACAAGGCGGCCGGCGCGTACCTGTGCGCGGCCTGCGGTCAGGAGCTGTTCGGCTCCGACGCCAAGTACGAGTCAGGCTCTGGCTGGCCCAGCTACTGGCAGCCGGCGACGCCTGAAGCGGTGGCAACCCAGCGCGACCTCAGCCATGGGATGGTGCGCACCGAGGTCACATGCAGCCGCTGCGGCGGGCATCTGGGCCATCTCTTCGACGACGGCCCGCGGCCGACCGGCCTGCGCTACTGCATCAACTCGGCGGCGCTGAAGTTCCAGCCGGCGTCGCAGGCTGAATAGCAACTGAAAGAAAGCGTGGCAGTCCTTCCGAGGACTGCCACGCTTTTCTGTCAGACAGGACGCAACGATGTTGGCCCTGATCCCCGCGCTAGAGCAGCGTGGCGGTCAGCACCACTTCGTTGACCGCGGCCAGCGCCTTGGAAACGGGGCACTTGGCCTTGGCTTCGGCGGCCAGCTCCTGGAAAAGGGCGGCGTCCAGGCCAGGCGCCTGCGCCTCACAGTTGAGCTCGATCTTGCTGATGGTGGGGCCGGCCGTCAGGTGGACGGTGGCCGTGGTGTGGATGCGCTCCGGCGGCGTGCCGTTGTTGGTCAGCAGCGCCGAGAGGAACATGGAATAGCAGCCGGCGTGGGCCGCGCCGATGAGCTCCTCGGGGTTGGTGCCCTTGGCGCCGCCCTCGAAGCGGGTGGCGAAGGTGTACGGCCCCTCGAAGTAGCCGCTGGCGACCTTCATGGTTCCATTGCCCTCTTTGAGGGTGCCATTCCAGATTGCTTCCGAACGGGTGGTTGACATAAATTATGCTCCTTTGTTATGATGATCCGCAGATCGCGTGATGGATCGGACAACCCAAGGGTAACAGCCAGGCCCTGATTTTGCAGTATGAGCGGTTCCAGTGCGCCAGCTCGGCGGTTTGCGGGGCGACTGACGCGCCTCGCGGCGTCGATCGGCCAGGCGGCGGCTGGCGCGCAGCAGGGGTTTGGTGGGGGCGAATCGAGCGCGCCGACCGCCTGAAGGCTCGACTCCGGATTGGCCGGCCGTCATATCTGGAATTGCTGGGAGGGCTGGGCGTTGATTTGGTGGTTGTTTGGGGTGGGCTATAATGAGGCAGGACCTGTACCTGCGACGGCTCGGTCGGAGACCGGCCTGAGCAGTGAGCATCTGCGACGACTCGGTCGGAGACCGGCCTGAGCGCTCTTTTCTTGTTCTGATCGGCGATCCTGCTATGCACGCTCTACAACAACTCTTGGACAACAACCGGCGTTGGTCGGCCGGCCGCATCGCGGCGGATCCGGGCTTCTTTTCCCGGCTGGTACACCAACAGACGCCGCAGTTTCTCTGGATCGGCTGCTCTGACAGCCGGGTATCGGCCAATGTGATCATCGGCGTTGATCCGGGTGAGGTCTTTGTACACCGCAACGTGGCCAACCTGATGGTGCACACCGACGTGAACTGCCTGTCGGTGATCCAATACGCCGTGGATGTGCTCCAGGTCAAGCATGTCATCGTCTGCGGCCATTACGGCTGCGGCGGCGTGACCGCGGCCATGACCAACAAGTCCTACGGGTTGATCGACAACTGGCTACGTTACATCAAGGACCTCTACCGGGAACACAGCGCCGAGCTGGCGGCCATCGACGATGCGGAGGCCCGCAACGACCGCCTTTGCGAGTTGAACGTGGCGCGACAAGTGGCCAACGTTTGCTACACCGGTGTCGTGCAGGCTGCCTGGCGGCGCGGCCAGCCCCTGGCCGTGCATGGCTGGATCTACGGCCTCAAGGACGGCATCATCGAGGATCTGGCTGTCACCATCGAGAACGCCGACCAGCTCGAAGCGATCTACCGGTTCAAGGCCTGAACCGGCCGCCCGGCGAACCTGTTTTCCTGACTGATCGCAGCACGCGGGCGGTTGAGGCTCAACGGTAGTCGCTGGGCGGCTTGGGCTTGTTGTCCAGGATCTCCTCGATGCGCGCCATCACCTCGGGGGTGAGCTTCTCCACCACATCCAGGCTGGCCATGTTCTCGACCACCTGCTCGGCGCGGCTGGCGCCGGTGATGACGGTGCTGACGTTGGGGTTCTTCAGACACCAGGCGATGGCCAACTGCGACTGGGTGCAGCCCAGCTCTCCGGCGATGGGCGCAAGCTGCCGCGCCTTGGCGATGTTGGCCTGGCCCTGCGGGCTCTCGAAGTTCTTGCGCAGCCATTCGTAGCCCTCCAGGGAGACGCGCGTCCCTGCGGGGATGCCGTCGTTGTACTTGCCGGTCAGAAGGCCGCTGGCCAGCGGGCTCCAGATGGTCGTGCCCAGCCCGATCTCCTGGTAGAGCCGGGCATATTCCTTCTCCACCCGCTCGCGGTGGAGCATGTGGTACTGGGGTTGCTCCATGGTCGGCGGCGTCAGATGTTCGCGGCGGGCGATCTGGTAGGCCTCCATGATATCGGCTGCGCTCCATTCGCTGGTGCCCCAGTAGAAGGCCTTGCCGCTGTCCACCAGGTAGCTCATGGCCCGCACCGTCTCCTCGATAGGGGTGTAGATGTCAGGCCGGTGACAGAAGATCAGATCCACGTAGTCCACTTGCAGGCGGGCCAGCGCGGCATTGGCCCCTTCGATGACATGCTTGCGGCTCAGGCCGGTGTCGTTGGGGCCATCGCCGCCCCAGAAGATCTTGGTGGAGATCACCAGGTCGGAGCGCTTCCAGCCGGCGCGCTTGATGACGTTGACCATCACGGTTTCAGCCTGGCCCTGGGCGTAGACCTCGGCGTTGTCGAAGAAATTGACGCCCGCGTCGTAGGCGGCCTTCATGCAGTCGAAGGCCATCTCCTCGCCATACTGCTGGGCGAAGGTGACCCAGGCGCCGAAGGAAAGGGCGGAAACTTGCAGGCCAGATCGGCCAAGATGACGGTATTGCATGGAAACTCCTTTGTTTGACTGGGTTAGCGCCGGGCGCTTGAAAAGCGACCTCTATTGTAGCACAGATCGACGAGATCA
>JAKQCW010000076.1 GCA_029558955.1 Chloroflexota bacterium | reverse complement strand
GCGGTAGAGATTGAAGCCGCGGTTGTTCAGCTCGCTGACCGTCTCCCAGCTCACCAGCACGGCCTCGCCCTGCTGCGTCGCCTCGAAGCTGGCCAGGGTCACCGCCAGCGGCCCCGCGCCGCTGTAGATGGCGAAGGCGTCCATCGCGCCCAGCGCCTGGTTGACGATCTGCCCGCTGGCGTTGACGGTGATCAGACCGTTGGCCGGCGCGCGGATGGCGCTGTTGGGCAGCAGGCAATCGCCCGTGCCCGAATCGTAGTCGTAGTGCACGATGTCGCAGTAGTTGCCGGCGAGCAGGCCGGTCTGGTAGGTCGTCGTAGCGGCGGAGGCGGTGCGGTTGATGGCCACGAAGCCCTTGTTGCCCAGGCCGAAGGCGATGTGGTCAGTGGTCGAGCCGCCCACGTTTTGCCAGTGGACCACCGGCTGGCCGGCCGTCGCCTGGCGGAACTTGACCATGTTGGCGGTGGCGGTGCGGCGGTGCTCGCAGACCCACTTGCCATCCTCGAAGGTGGCCGAGCAGTTGGCCGGCACGTCGCCCGCGACCTGCCCGGCGCCGTAGACCGGTCGGGTCACGGCATCCCGCCCCACGCCCCAGGTTGTGCCGCCGTCGTTGCTGCTGGGCGGACCCATGCTATCGCCAGTGTTGTTGGTGGAGCTGCTCTGCCAGTAGTAGCTGGACATCACCGAGGGGTAGCCGTAGGGGTAGGCCAGGGCGAAGACGTTGGCCAGCACATGCTCCTGGCCGTCGCGGTGGTCCACCACACAGCCGCTGCCCACGCCGTGGCCGCGCTGGTTGTCGTGGTTGTCGCTGAAGACCTGGGCGAAGCGGCTGGCCAGCATGTCCGCGTCGTCGAAGCGGCTCTCCAGGTCGCTCAGATTGCCGCTGCACGCGTCGTCGAAGGCCGCGCCCAGCGCGAAGGCGTAGGCGAACTCGGTCACGTCGCCGTTGGGCGTGTACTCCCAGTCGCGCACCCGCTCATTACTGCTCTGGTCGATCACCTCCTGGAAGATGTAGAAGCTGCCGGTCAGGCCGTCGAAGATCGCGGCGATGTCCTGGGCCGCCATGTGTTTGGCGCCGTCGATGCGGAAACCCTTGACGCCGGCGTTGATCAGCGCCTGCAAGTAGCCGCGCAGCTCGTCCTGCACGTCGTCCTTGCCGGTGTTCAGGTCGGGCAGCCCGGAGAGCTTGCACTCCTGCACCTGCCGGCGGTCGGCGTAGTTGCCAATGGTGCAGTCGGGCGCGTGGAAGTCGGTGGACTGGTACTGCGTCCCGTAGAAGCGGCTGGCGGCCGGGTTGGACTGGTACTGCGTGCCGTGCGTGCCGGCCGGCGGGTTGCCCACCTCGATATCGGCCATGTGGTTGATCACCGCGTCGACGTAGATGCCGACGCCCAGCGCATCGCAGGCGTTGACCATGCTCTGGAACTCGGCCCACGTGCCGCTGCGGCTGGTGAACTTGCTGGTGTCATGGGTCACCGGCTGGTAACGCACCCACCAGGGGAAATCGTTGTTCGCGCCGCCCCCCTGGTCCGCCGTGGGCGCCAGGTGTTCGTTGGGGGGCGAGACCTGCACGGCGCTGTAGCCCTTCTGCGCCAGGTAGGCGCACTCCTTTTCGATGTCGGCCCAGCGCCACTCGAAGAGGTGCACGAAGACGCCGCCGGCCGGCGCCGGTCGGGGGTCGCCGGCCGGGATGACGGTGATCAGGCCGTCGCCCTGGTCATCGTCGCCGGCGCTGTTGATGTTGTACTGGTCGACCTTCCACTTCTTGTCCTCGCCGGCCCGCTGGCAGAAGGCGGTGAAGCCATAGGTCCCCGGCGTCAGCCCGTTGAGCGTCGCCTGGGGGATGGTGGCCTTGAACTCGTCGTCGTTGCCGCTCTGCACGTTCCAGGTCATGGCCACGTCGCTCCAGGCCTGGCCGTACTTGCCCCAGTGCAGGGAGCAGGCAATGCCGGCCGGCGCGCCGGCCGGTTCGGTCACGCCGGCATCGTAGACGCGCACGTAGACGTCGAAGTTGCCGGACGCGGCGCCCTCTGCCACCGCGTTGGCCACCCCGCCGCGCGGCCACATCTTGCCCACCCAGTCGATGCTGCTGGGCGGCAGCGGCGGGGCCAGCGTCTGCGTGGAGACGAAGACCACCGTGCTGCGCGCCGGGATGGTGAAGGTGTCGGCGCCGTCGTCGAAGGAGGCGGTGGCGAGCACCGGGTCGTCGTCGACGCCGTTGGTGTGCAGCGGGTGCAGGGTGAAGCCGTTGGCGCCGGGGATAGTGATGCTCTGGTTGATCTTGTTGGCGTTGAAGAAGACCAGGATGTTCTCCCAGTTGCTGTCGAGGTCAGGCCCCGGTTCGTCGGACAGGCGCAGCACGATCAGCGCGTCCTGGGTGTTGCCGGTGTTGTAGTGCGAGGTGCGGGCGTTGATCTCGGCCTCGCTGGTCAGCCGGAAGAGGGGCGAGCTTTGGCGGATGCGCAGCGTCTCGCGCAGGTGGCTGGCCGCGAAGTTCATGTTCGCGGTGGATGGATCCAGCGCGCTGTTGGCCAGCAGCGGTCCCATGATGCCCCAGCGCATCGAGTTGTCCCAGCTCGGCGGCAGCCCCTGGCCGAAGTTGTTGCTGCTCTTGTCCCAATAGACGCGGTTGAACCAGTCGCCCGAGTCGTAGCTGTTGCGGTCCAGCGACTTGGAGCGCAGGATGTCGCTGCCCATCTGGAAGAAGGGGATGCCCTGCGCCAGGCCGATCAGGCTCTGGCCCATGTTCTGGGCGCGCACGCGGTC
>JAKQCW010000071.1 GCA_029558955.1 Chloroflexota bacterium | reverse complement strand
TATAGCATCAGGGCAAGCCAGGCACAAACGCCGCTGGCAGCAATTCCAAACAAAGCGCGGAGTCGAGGCTTTAGCCGGGTCGGGACAAGGCGCGGAGTCGAGGCTTTAGCCGGGTCTGGGCGATGCCAGTTGAGCGCGCGATCCTTCCGCAGGCCCTGAGGGGCCTTGGTACTGTCAGCCGGTGCTTTCCAACCACCGGGTCGGGCTCAGGCCAGCAGGGCGCGCAACTGCGGGAGCACCGCCTGCGTCGCGGCATGGCCGTCGCGCAGCAGCTCCTCGGTGCGGGGAAAGAGGTAGTCGGTCTCCGCCAGGTCCGGCTCCACCGTGATATCCGCCCGGTCCAGGGGGTCGCTGGCCTGCATGACCAGTGCGCTGAGGGCCGCGCTGCCAGCCCAGAAGAAGTTGGAGGGATCCCGCCCCGCCACCGGCATGATGTTGACCGCCAGCACCACATCCGCGCCCATATCGCGCAGAATCTGGATCGGCAGGTTGTTGCTGGCGAAGCCATCGCAGAGCAGCCGGCCGCGCCAGCGCATGGGCGCCACCACGCCGGGCACCGAGGCGCTGGCCCGCACCGCCCGCGCCACGCGGCCGTGGGTGAGGATGATGCGCTCGCCGGTGGTCAGGTCAGTGGCGCCGATGGCCAGCGGCAGCGCCAGCTCCTCGAAGGTCACATCCCCCATGGCGCGGATCATGAACAGCTCCAGCGGGCTGAAATCCACCAGCCCCAGCCGCTTCAGCCCGCCGCGCCGGGGCCAGGGCAGAAGCGGCGTGGCCACCTTGGGCCAACTGAAAGACCTGGCCAGCCGCAGCAGGCTGGCCAGGTCCAGCCCGGCCGCATAGGCCGCGGCCACCATGGCCCCGGCGCTGACGCCGCTGACGAAATCAGCGCGGATGCCGGCCTCTTCCAAGGCCTGGATGACGCCCACATGGGCGCGTCCGCGGGCCACGCCGCCCGAGAGCGCCAGGCCCAGCCGTTTACGTGGTCTCCACATGGCAGGATGCACCCCGCGGCCTGGCTACCAATCCACCGGCCGCCCTTCGTAGGCGCACATGAAGAGCCGGGCCAGGTCGTCGCTGTCGGCGAAGCGGGCGTTGAAGAAGAGCTGGTTGTCGGCCTCGGCGTTGGCCACCAGCTTGGGCAGGGCCTGCTCGAAGGCGTCGCGCGCGATGCCCAGCGCCTGGATGCTGCAAGCGAAGTCGATCTGCTGGGCCAGGTCGCGGAGCGCGGCCACCAGCGCGGCCGCGCCGGCCGCCTCGTCGTCGCCGGCCGGCAGGCGCAGGAAATGGGCGATGTCAGCGTAGCGCGTCCCGCCGCCGTTGGCCGTGAACTCGATGACGTAGGGGAGGAAGAGGCCGACCGAGCGGCCGTGGGGCACGTGGAAGACCGCGCCCAGCGAGTGGCCCATGGCGTGGGAGAGGCCCAGCATGGAGTTGCCGAAGGCGATGCCGGCGATGGCGGCCGCGTTGTGCATGCGGCCGCGCGCCTCGGCATCGGCGCCATCGGCATAGGCGGCCGGCAGATAGGTCAGCGCCAGCTCGGCCGCCTTGAGCGCCATGCCGTCGCTGAAGTCGTTGGCCAGGGTGCTGGTATAGGCCTCGATCGCGTGGGTCAGCACGTCCATGCCGGTGTCGGCCGTGATCCGGGGGGGCAGGCCCAGCACCAGCGAGGAGTCGACGATGGCCAGGTCGGGCAGCAGCTCCGGCGTGCCCATGCTGAGCTTCATCTGCAGCTCGGTGTCGGTCAGCACCGTGGCCCAGGTGGCCTCGGAGCCGGTGCCGGAGGTGGTGGGGATGGCGATCAGCCGCGCCTTTTGGCGCAGGCCATATTCCTCCATGGGGTTGATGGCGGTGGGGTCGGCGTCGGGCCGTTCGTAGAGCAGCCAGGCCGCCTTGGCCGCGTCCATGGCCGATCCGCCCCCCAGGCCGATGACCCAGTCCGGCTCATAGGCCGCCATGATCTCGGCCGCCCGCCGCACCGTCTGCAGCGAGGGGTTGGGCTCCACCTCGGCGAAGACTGCGCTCTCCAGGCCGGCCGCGGCCAGGCGCTGCTGCACCTGGTCGACGAAGCCAAAGGCCACCATGTTGGCGTCGGTGACAAAAAAAGCGCGCTGGCCGCGCAGGTTTTCCAGGTACTCCAGGGCGTCATCGCCAAAAACAACCTTGGGGCTGCTAAAGATCCACATGGCCGTTCTCCTTTTGTTGGCACACAGGACGATCTTCCAAATCGTCTCCTCCGGCCGGCAACTGCCTGCACGCCAAAGGAGACGATTTGGAGAATCATGCTGGTATTTTGCCGGCCGCTGTCAGGCGCGGCGGCGTCAGCTTGGGAACTCGGTGGGCACGGTGGTGGCGCTGTTGACCAGCTCCTGCGCGGCCTTGACCGACTTCAGCACCTTGGCCATGTTGCCCTTGAGCTTGAGCTGGCGGGTGATCAGTCCCTGGATCGGATCGACCTTCTTCTCGATGACCTTCTTCCAGGCTGGGATCTTGCCGCTGACCTCGAACTCTGGCGACTTGCTGGCGGGATCGGCGACGACATAGGCCTCGCGGCAGTCGCCGTGCCACAGATCGAGGTACAAGGTGCGCTGTTCGCCGTTGGCCAGCTCGGCGATGAAGTAGAAATCGCCCTCCCAGGTTTCGGCGGCAGCCTTGTAGGCTGCGCTGTTGTTGAGGGCATCCTTGAACGCTGCCGCCCATTCGTCGGACAAAAACGGAATCGCCATAGATGGGTATCCTCCTGAGGTGGTTGAAATGCCTGGCATGACGCGCTGCGTCGCCGTCGTTGGTCAACTATACCACGAAACAAAAGACAGGGCAAAACGGGTAGGGGGGCTGCAGGTTGGCGGCTGGTTGCGGGCTGTGGTACAATCGCGCTAACTGTTCCGCCGGCGGGTGCGAACACGTTGATTGAGTAGGCCGCCGTATCGAAATCAACGTGTTCGCTCCCGCCGGCGGGAGCAAGAGAGGACGCAGGTGGTGGACCTTTCAACCGGCCATGCCATAGATCAACCCCCAGGAGCAGCGCCCATGCCCAACGACGTTTCATCCCAACCTTCCCTGCCCGATGAGCTGCAAGCCCGCCTGGCCGCGGCCGGCGTGAGCGACGACGCCAGCCTGGCCGCGGCCCTACAGGCTGACCCCTCCCTGGCCGCCGACCTGCAAGCCTTCATCGAGGCCAACGCCGCGGCCATGGCCGGCATCGCCATGGCCGCGCTGCTCGCCGCCTTTGCCGCGGTGGAGGACAGCCAGCAGATGATGGACTTCTGGCGCAGCGTGCCGGCAGGGCTGGAGGAGCCGCTGATGGAGGCCGTGGCGGCGCTCATCGCCGACGCCGAGCAGGCCGGCGATGCGGACACGGTCGCACACCTGCGCCCGCGACTGGATGGCTTCCGCCAGATCCACGAGGCCGCGCGGCAGGCTGACGAGCAACCGCCGGTCGTGCAGGCGGTCATTGCTTTCGTTCAGGCGGAGGATGATGGCGCGGCTGAGGCGCTCTTTGCCCAAACGAGGACGCTGCTGCAACCCTATGAAGCGCAGAGACTGCTGGACGAACAGGCGACCAGTGACGATCCCGCCATGTTGCAGCGTATCACAGAGCGGCGCGCGCTGCTGCGCCGCCTGCGCGGGGCCGCGCCCACCCCGCCCCCTCCAACCCCATCTCCCCCTCAAACCCAAGTGACCGGCGACCTCTACCAGGCCGGCCGCGACCAATACCACTTCTCCGCCCACGCCGAGAGCGGCGGGACCGCCTCGGTGGTCAACAACCTGTTCATTCACAACCTGGAGCGCCGCTGGCTCAAGCCGGCGCCGCCGGTGTTGGAGCGCGACGCGGTCCCTCGCACGGCGGAGATGCAGGCCGTGCTGGACGCCCTGGCCCAACGGGAGAGCGTGGCCATCACCGGGCAGGTCGCCAAAGCCCAGGCGCTGGCCGTGCAGGGCGCGCCCGGCGTGGGCAAGACCACCCTGGCCCACCTGCTGGCGCGGCAACTGGCGGCCGAGGAACGCTACGCCGACGGCGTGATCTGGCAGGAGCTGGGGCCCGACTTCACCCGCCCCGAGCAGGCGCAGGCTGTGCTGCGCCAATGGGCCGGCTACGCCACCGGCTTCTTTGGCCTGCCGGACAACCTGAACAAGCTCTTCGTCTTCGAGCCGGAGGGGGTGCGCAGCCTGCTGGCCGAACACCCGCGGCTGCTGGTGGTGCTGGACAACGTCTGGTCGCTGGCGGCCATCGCGCCGCTGCGCGCCGCGCTGCCGGCCGGTGCGCACCTGCTCATCACCACCCGCCAGCGCGACCTGGCCCAGAAGCTGGGCGGCGGGCTGGTGGCGGTGGGGCTGCTGAGCCGGGCGGAGGCGCTGGCCCTGTGCGAGCTGCGCCTGGGCTGGCGGCCGGCCGTCGCGGCAGCCGACGATGGCTGGGTCAGCGAGGCGGCCGGCGATGGCTGGGCCGTCGAGTTGGCGCAGGGGGTGGGTCTGCACGCCCTGGGACTGGACGTGGCGCTGGGGGTGCTGCACAGGTACGGCGACGGTCCGGCCGATTGGGCGCCGGCCGCGCGGCGGCTGATCGCGGCCGTGCGCGGCGGCCAGGTGGAGCGGCTGCATCTGGGCGACGACGACCCGGGCCACAACGTCCAGGCCGTGATCCGCTTCAGCTACGACGCGCTGCCCGACGACGAGGCGCGTCGCCGGCTGCGCACCCTGGCCGCGTTTGCGCCCGAGGCCGAGTTCAGCACCGCCCTGGCCGCGGCCGCCTGGGGCTGCGCCGAGGAGAGCGCCTTCGAGACGCTGACCGGCTTCGCCAACGCCGCGCTGCTGGACCGGCTGGGCGGCGGCGCCTGGCGGCAGCACGGCCTGTTGCGCGCCTTTGGGCTGGCGCTGCTGCGCGCGGCCGGCGAGCAGGAACAGGCCGCGGCGGCCCACGCCCGCGCCTACCGCGACGCCATGCGGGCGGCGGACAAAGAGCAGCGCTATCACCAGATGCTGCCGGCCATGGCGCAACTGCGCCACGCCTTCGACTGGGCGCTGGCCAACGACCTGGAGCTGGCGCTGGACATCGCCACCGGTTGCGCCAACGTACAGAAGCAGTTCGGCCTGACGCGCGAGGCTGGCGAGTGGTCGGAGCGGCTGTTAGCGACCGCGCAGGCTGGCCGCGCCGGACCGGCAACCCTGGCGCGCGCCTTTGGGCACCGGGCGAACAGATTGAGCGAGTTGGCGACGCTGCCGGGGGAAGATCGGCGGCAGCGGCTGGTCGAGGCGCTGGCGGCCTACGACGAGGCGCTGCGCCATTATCGTCCGGACACGGCGCCGCTGGACTATGCGGCTACCCAGAATAACCGGGCGAACAGATTGAGCGAGTTGGCGACGCTGCCGGGGGAAGCGCGGCGGCAGCGGCTGGTCGAGGCGCTGGCGGCCTACGACGAGGCGCTGCGCCATTATCGTCCGGACACGGCGCCGCTGGACTACGCCATGATGCAAGGGAACCTGGCCAACCTGTATCGTGCGTTGTCTGAGATCGAGGCTGAGAACCAGCCACAGCGCCAACGCCAATCTCTGATTGCTGTCTTTACCGCGCTCGGATATTTCCAGCAGGTGGGCCATGCCGTGTATATCACGCAGGCCCAACGCCTGGCGCTGGGCCTGCGTGAGGCGTTTGGCACGCAGCTTTTTACCCAGGTTTGGTCGGAGATGGGCATGGGCGATCTGCCTGATTGGGCAGATCAGTCCGCGGCGCAGCAGACGCCGCTGGACGCGCTGCTCAATGCATTCGTACAGGTCCAAAGCGCTGAGCAGATGATCGCCTTTTGGCAGGCCGTGCCCAGCGAGATGGAGGAGCCGTTGATCGAGGCTGTCGAGGCGCTGATGACGCAGGCCGAAGAGGAAGGCGATCAGGAGACGATGGAGGTTCTACGCGGCCGGCTGGATGCTTTTCGCCAGATACGCGCCGGCGCGGCTACCGGTCGATCACAGGGTGTACGAGGTATTCTGGACCGTCTGAGAGGTCGTCGCAGGAACGCCAGGTGATGAATTTCCGTCGAAACGGGCTGGTGTGTGTGATGGTTGAGGCGTGTGAGAATGTGAAGGCGCGTGCATGCCGGGCACGCCGGGCGACGAGCGCGCATGCGAAACGCGAAGACTTGTGCAGCCATCCGTGCAACACCCAGACGCTCGCACACACACACACACAACTAGTACATGTCGGCCTAAATCGATCTTCACTCACTGCTCAAGCCGGTTCCGTGAACCGGCGGCGTTGTGGGCGCAAACCCGGCGGATCACGGATCCGTCGGGAGCAGGTAAACTGAAGTGTTATTTACGCCAACTTGTACTAGCCCCGTTCACGGGGCGCCGTTATGTAGCCGGGCGACTTCACACTTGCACCTGACGCAAGTGCAGGTGTCGCCCGGCGGTCATCGCCCGACGAGCGAGCGCATGCGAAACGCGAAGACGTGTGCAGCCATCCGTGCAACACCCAGACGCTCGCACACACACAACTAGTACATGTCGGCCTAAATCGATCTTCACTCACTGCTCAAGCCGGTTCCGTGAACCAGCGGCGTTGTGGGCGCAAACCCGGCGGATCACGGATCCGCCGGGAGCAGGTGGATCGGAACATGGCGCCGCTCTCATCCAGCACGCCTTTGACTTGATCGAAGAGGCGGAGCAGGCATCAGTCGCACGTCTGCACGAGGTTTGGCCGGAGCTAAGCGAGACCGAGGCGCGGCGCATTTATCGGAACGATGAAGACGATGACTAGTGTTAAAATTCCATCCACGCGCAATTACTTTGTCGACGAGGCCGGCGACGGAACACTTTTCGACGGCAAAGGCCGCGTCATCGTCGGCAGCCCTGGATGCTCACGCTTTTTCCTCCTCGGACTGGTGGACATCCCCGATGCGATAAGCCTGGGAGACGAAATGGCTGAGCTACGTGCCACGTTGTTGGCCGACCCCTATTTTGCCAGCGTCCCTTCGATGCAACCTGATCAACGCAAGACGGCGCTTATGGCGTCTACTACACACAGAAAAAGCCGCTGACAGCAGCGGCTTTGGCCGAAAGGCCATGAAAAGTACCGCCAGGGATATAGGATGCCCTGACCGCAGTCTGGGCACCACACGGCATGAAGCCGAATTTCGTCCGCTGGCACTCACAGTATGCGGCTGATTGTGACTTTTGTCAACAGGTTTTTCCGGAATTCGCCAAACTCGGCCAGGTATTCCCATGGCCCTCACTGTCGCTGGTGCTGGGGGTCAAGCTGCCCAGCTTCGCGATCATGCCCGACCACATTCATCTATTCATTTGGTCGTTCGGCAAGGCGACCATAGCCGTGATCATGCGCATCGGAGCCGACGGCAGCAGCTTGGTCCTGCTGACTAACAACGAGGACAACTTCTATTATTCGCCCGGCTAGTTGGCTGGTGAGTCGGCGGAACGAGGCGGATTGAACAGGTACGCGATGTCGTGTTTGGCGCGGAGTCGAGGCTTTAGCCGGGTTTGGCCAGTGCGAATCGGGCGCGACGACCCGCCTGAAGGCTCGACTCCGGGTTGTCAGTCGCCACCTACCGGGTTGAAATCTTCACCACCAACTTCTTCACGGCTGTGTCCGGGCCCGCTGTCAAGCCCGGCATGTGGGCGTCTTCCGGCATGAAGATGGCAAAATAGCCTGCGTTCAGCGTGATGAAGTCGCCTTCACCTGAGAGCGGCAGCCAATCCTTGGCGTCGTCATATTCCCCCGGCGTCAATCTGCCCAAGTGGGCATAGCCGATCTGCTCCGCCCCGCGAATGACGTACTGCAAATCGATGTACCGCCGGTGCGCCTCCCACAAACCTTCTTCCTGGGGCTTGGCGTTGAACTCCTGCACCAGGGCATAGATCTCCTCGCCATCGATGACATATTTGCCGACGCCGAGGGCGGACAGGTCGGTTTCCTGGATAAAATCAAAGGCTCGCCCCAGCTTAGGATTGAGGGCGCGGTACAGGTGGCTGTTGGTTATTGCGTCGGTGATCATGTCTGTTCTTCCTCTAGCTGACAGGGAAATGTCTGGGCTGGAAGGATGTCGGACATCCTCCCAGATTCATGCTGGTTCGATTATACGCCACGCCTCGACCGCCCGTCAAGGTCGTTCATCACGGCGATGCACAAGCTGCTGGCCGCGCGCCGTGTCTGGCGGTCTGACTCTGCGTCATGATGGGTAGATACTCTCCAACGGCCACCCTTCAGGCCGTTGGTTCAACGCGCCGCCGCAGCGAGACGCGTTGCTGCGGCGACGGCAGCGCTTCGGCAGCAAGTATGCTGCCAGGGAGGTCTCCTAATGAAGACGCGCGTCCTGCTGTTCATTCCCGCTGCGTTGGTCCTGCTGTTGGCGAGCGCCGGTGCGCTGGCCAGCTCCCTGTCGCCCCCCTCCTCACCCCCGTCGTGGCAGGCGCTGCCTGCACCCGACAGCTTTCCTGTCAAGGCCATCGCGGCCTCGCCCGCCTTTGCCACCGATCACACGCTCTTTGCTGGCACACAGGCCGGCCTCTACCGCAGTTCCGATGCCGGCCAGCACTGGATTGCTCTGGGCGCGGGCGCTGCCAACGCCCTCAAAATCATACCCTCGCCCGCCTACCCGGCCGACCATACCCTCTTCGTGCTGATCGAAACGACCAGCCCGCCCGATCGCCGCGTGCTGCGTTCCACCAACGACGGCGCAACCTGGCAGGCGATCTGGGGCAGCGCGGCTGTGCAAGATCTGGTCGTGTCGCCCAACTTCACCCTGGACCGCACCCTGTTCCTGGCCGACACGTCATCTGGTCAACCGCAGATCTACCACTCCACCGACGCGGGCCTGTTCTGGCAGGCCACGGCCGGCCAGCCGATCAACCTGGAGGCCTCTCTGTTGGCGATCTCGCCGGCCTTCGCCGCTGACCGCACCCTCTTCGCGGCGGGCTACGGCGCCTTGAACCGCTCGACCGACGGCGGCGCCAGTTGGCAGGCGCTGAGCGCGGCCGGCCCCAACTACAGCCTGGCCATCTCACCCCGCTACGCCACGGATCGCACGCTGTGGGCGGTGTACCGCGAGATCGAAGGCTCGGCTACACAACCGGAGGCTGGCGTCATTCGCTCCACCGACGGCGGCGCAAGCTGGAGCAACGTCACCGCGGGGTTGGACGGCAACTACAACGAAAACTACCGCAGCCTGGCGGCGGATCCGGCCGGCGAGGCGGTCTACCTGGCGCTGACCGGGCCGCAGTGGGACCCGCGCTTCCCGCCGCGCGTTTACCGCTCCGACAACGGCGGGCAGCGCTGGGCGCCGCAGGAGCTGCTGCCTGGCGACGCGGCTCCGCAGCAGGTGGTGGCCGCCGGGCCGCTGCCCGACCTGTTCGTGCTGGCCGAGGGCGTGCTCTATCGCCATGCCTCCACCTGTTACGAGGCGCTGGCTGACGGCGGCTTCGAGACCGGCCCGGAGCTGCTGGCATTTCCATCCATCGCCCGGGCCTGGGAGACGCCCAGCACCCCCCTGCCGGCCGGCTATACGCAGGACATCCGCCATGCCGGCGCCTTCGCCATGCGCACCGGCGCGGGTCCCAGCGGCCCCAACATCTACAGCTACTCCAGCGCGCGCCAGTGGGTGACCCTCCCCGCCGACGCCAGCGGCGCAACCCTCACCTTTTGGCGCTACCCGACTCTGGGCGACGCCGGCGCCGTGGGCGACGCCGAGATCGATGCAGCCGCGGCGCTGACGGCCAGTCCGGAGACGGCGGACTATCAATACCTGTTGGCGGTCTTTGCCGACGGCAGCTACGACGTGTTGCGCACCTGGCGCGACAACAGCCAGACCTGGGTGCTGACCACGGTGGATCTGAGCGCCTACGCCGGCCGCAGCTTTTGGCTGCACTTCGGCGCCTTCAACAACGGCACAGGCGGCCGCAGCAGCATGGTGCTGGACGAAGTCAGCCTGCACATCTGCCGCCCGACGCCCGCTCGGCCCCGCGCCTACCTGCCGATGATCCTGCGCAGCCTCGCCGCGACGCCCACGGCAACCCCGACGGCCACGCCAACTTCCTCGCCCACAGCGACGCCGACGGCCTCGGTCACAGCCACGCCAACGGCTACGGCCACCGCGACGCCGACCGCGCCGCCCACGCCCATTCCCACGGCCACCCCTGGCCATGTGCCGACGCCCTACTGGGCGGGCCGGCTCAATCTGCCGGCCGGCAGCCGGCCGCACGGCGTGGCGGTCAACGCGGCTGGCAATCGGGTTTACGTCGCCTTCCACGGGATCGATCACAGCGGCCGCACGCTGGGCGTGGTCAATGAGTACCTCAGCCTGCAGGCGCAGATCGATCTGGGGCCGAACGCGCGCGGCCCCAACGGCGTGGCAGTGCTCCCCGGCAGCGGGCAGGTGATCGTCGCCAATCGCCAGACGGCCAACGCGTCAGTGGTCGATCCGGCGGCCGGCGCGCTGGTGCAGAACATCCCGGCCAATCTGCTGCCTGACGGCGTGTTCGTGGCCGGCAACTACGGCTACATCGCCAACTTCGGCAACGACACGGTGACGGTGTTCAACCCGACGACGCTGGCCGTGATCCGCACGCTGCACGGCGTGGGGCATGAGCCTGCGCTCTTCGCCGGCGACCCGGCCAGCGGTGATGTCTTTCTCAGCGCACACGGCTCGAATCAGGTGATCGCCCTGCGCGATGGCCAGGTCATCGGCCAGTGGGATGGCGTGGCCGCGCCCTACGGCGTGAGCTATGACCCGGCCAGCCGGCGCCTCTATGTGGCCAACCGCGGCCCGGCGCACACCGTGACGGTGATCGACGTCTATCTCGATCAGGTGGTGGGAACCATCGCCGTGGGGCGTGAGCCCTATGTGCTGCTGGTCAACCCGGAGAGCGGCCACCTGTTCGTGGCCTGCGACGACGTGGTGCAGGTCTACGACACCTACGACTGGTCGTTAGTGACCAGCATCCCCGTTCCCCCGGGCGCGCAGGAGGGAATCGCCTTCGAGCCGCGGCTGAGCAAGGTGTTCGTGACCAGCGCGGCCAGCGACGCGTTGACCGTCATCCAGGATCAGGGGCCGGCCCAAGTGGTGTTCATCAGCGACCGCGACGGGGTCGCCGATGTGTACCGCATGTTGCCCGACGGCCGGCGCCAGATCCGCCTGACCGACACGCCGAACGCGGCCGAAAACGCGCCGGCCGGCTCGCCCGATGGGCGCTGGATCGCCTACGAACGCTGGGATGACGGCGGTTCCAGCCAGATCTGGCTGATGAGTCGCGATGGACGCGGCGCGACGCAGTTGACCGATGGCCCCTTCGGCAACCTGCACCCCACCTGGTCGGCCGACAGCCGCAAGATTGCCTTCGCCTCCAACCGCGACGGCGACTGGGAAATCTACGTGTTGGATCTGGCCACGCGCGGGCTCACGCAGCTCACCTTCACCCCCCACGACGATCTGCACCCTGATTGGTCGGGGATCAACGGACGCATCGCTTTCACGTCGTATCGCACCCCCTCCAACGGCGAGCTCTACACCATGGCCGCCGATGGATCCGATGTGCGTCAGGTGACCGGCGGCTTCAACGACAGCAACCCAAGCTGGGCGTCATCGGGCGTCCGCCTGGCCTTCTGGGGCAGCCGGCCGCAGGGCCAGGGGCTGTACACGGTGCGCAGCGACGGCAGCGACATCCGGCTGCTGGCGCCGCAGGCGCTGCAGCCCGGAGGGCCGGCCTGGAGCGCCGGCGACGACATCGTCTTCAGCGGCTTCCGTCCGGGCAGCGGCTACAGCGAGATCATGCGCATCGAAGCCGACGGCAGCGGCTTGGTTCTGCTGACCAACAACGAGGTCAACTTCGACTACGCGCCCGGCTGGCTGGCGGGCTGGTGAGTCGATGGGACGAGGCAGGCTGAACCGTTGCGAGACAGGACAGCTCCGCTTTCCGGCTGGACGCTTGATTCGATGCCGGGAACGCACGTGCAGGCCGGCCTGACCGGCTACCGCACCACGAGTACCGGCCGCTCCAGATGTTTGATCAACTCGCGCGCGATGTCGGCCAGCAGCACCCGCTGCCAGCCGGCATCGCGATGCGCGCCGATCACCACCAGGTCGTAGTCGTTTTCCTGGCTTTCGGCCAGGATCTCATCCACCACGGCGCCATGCCGCACCTTGGCCACGGCGTGAATGCCAGGATGGGACAGCACTTCGAGGCCGCTGGCCAGCCATTCGCCCTCGGGGGTACGCTCTTCGATCAGCTCCTCGGCGCTGGCCTGCAGGTCCTCGTCGGGCACGCCGGGCCAGGCGGTGATCTGCGACATCACGTGCAGGACGGTGATATGTTCCTCGCCCAAGAGGGTATCAGCCAGTTGGGCGGTGAAACGGCTGAGCAGCGAGGGGACGACCGCGCCGCTGTCGCAGAGCAGAATGCGCCGGATCGGCCTGATCTCTCCCTTGGCCAGAAGCACCGGGCAGGCGGCGCGTTCCACCACCTGCAGCGCGACGGAGCCCAGCAGGCGCGCCTTCAGGGTGTGGGTCTGGCGCTCGCCCAGAATGATCAACCCATAGCTCCCCTCCTTGGCCTCGGCGATGATCTGTTCGACTGGCCGGCCGTGGCGGAGGCGGGTCTCGATGTCGCATGGAACATCAGCCAGCAAGAAGCGGGCCCGCTGGAGCGCGGCCTCGGCCAGCGGCTGATCCTGTTTGCGCCGCGCCACCGTGAGCACCACCGGCGTCTCGTCGACGCAGCGTATGAGTTCGGCGCCCATGCGCAGCGCCTTCTCGGAGTGAGAGGAACCACCTGTTGCGATAAGGATTTTCACGAGGCAGTATCTCCTTGCTTCAGCTTCATAGCAGCAGAAGTATGATGGGTGTTACGAAGAGCACGACCATGAACACCGCCAGGTTGCGGTTGCTGGCTGTGATGGCGGCCACCAGCCGCAGGGAGTTGCGTTCGAAGCGCTGATAGAAGAGGGCCAGAATGACCAACGACACCACCGCAATGCTCATCATCTCGGTCAGAACCACCGTGAAAGCCGCGGGGTTGTCGAGCAGGACCGCGGCCAGCAGGGTATCGACGAAGGTGGTGATGTTGGCGCCCATGATATACGGGATGACGTTCTCCCGGCGAATAAAGCCGCGGTTGCTGAGCGGCACCAAAATGCCCAGGGAAACGCTGACCGACATGGAGATGGTGGTCACGCCCGCGCCCAGCAAGAACATCACCCAAGGCCGATAGACCAGGCGCGAGACACGGCCGACCTGGCTTTCTTTGATGGCCATGTCAGGCAAACAGCGGTCGAAAAGGTTGAAGCTGGCCAGAATGATCCCCATGCCGACGATAAACAACGCCCAGCCAGGCAAAAAGCTGGCCAGAAAGCCGGCGATGGGATCGAAGATCCGGTCAACGACCGAGCTCAACACAGCGCCGGTCTGGAGTTGAACGCCGTCCAGCATGCCTGTTTGCAAAATGATCACGCCGACGACCAAACCGGCCAGGTAGGTGGTCCAGGTGACGGTGAGCGAGGTCAAGCCCATGCTGAGGCTGGTGACCCGGTTGCGCCCGCGCAGGACGTAGATGAAGCCGATGAAGAGCACAATGAAGCTGGCGCCCATTCGGCTGCCGGTGATCATGGTGAAGGTCTCAAGTTGGTTGATCACCCCGGCGTCGAAGAAGGTCAATGCTGCGGCGGCCACCGGCGAGCCGCTCATCACCACATAGGCGAAGAGCCAGCCAAAGCCCAGGCTGTTGACCGGGTTGGTGACCCGAAACGAGTCGCGCACCAGGGGGGCCAGCCCCCGAGCGCCATCCTTCATCAGCGTCAAGGCCAGGATAAAGAGGAAAAGACTGACTATGAAGAGGGCGATCTTGCCCCAGTGGATGCGCCCCCAGAGTCTGCGCGTGGTAGCGGCCAGACGGCGCCATGCCGGCAAGGCCCGATCTTCGTTGGCGACGACTTCTACGTTGGGCGGATCATGCATCGGTGGCCTCCTTGTGGTCATCGGTTGACGGCCGGCGCAGCGGGCCGTCTGGATCCCGAAGCGAGAAGTCCGCACGCCCATGTGCGGGCTCACATCCCAGGTCGGTCAGTCGGCCGATGGGCGCGCCGACCAGTTCTATTGCAGCGTGGAAGTCGGCCGCTACGACGCCAGATCTTCGGGCGCGGCGCCTGGCAACAGCACCTGGGCTGACAGCGCACCCACGAAGGGCAGGTTGCGATACTGCTGGTGATAGTCCAGCCCGTAGCCAACCACATAGCGATCGGGCAGCTCAAAGCCGACATAGCGCAAGGGCAGCTTGACCAGGCGCAGCCGCGGCTTGTCGAAGAGGGTGCAGACGTGCAAGCTGGCCGGCCGCCGCTCGTTCAACATGCGCAGCAGGGTGTGCAGGGTCAGCCCGGTATCCACCATATCCTCCACGAAGAGCACATGCCGACCCTCGATGCTGCTCTCCAGGTCCTTGAGCAGCCTGACCTGGCCGGGGCGAACCTGTGCGCCGTAGCTGCTGATGGCCAGAAAATCTACCGTGAAGGGGATGGGGATGGCGCGCATCAGGTCGGCCATGAAGACGATCACGCCGCGCAACACGCCCACCAGCAGCGGGTCCAGGCCGGCATAGTCGGCCGCGATGGCCGCGCCCAACGCGCTCACCCGGCGCCGGATCTGGGCCTCGGTCAACAAGATATCGGAGATCGGGCTGGCAGAAGCAGGCATGGCAGAAAAGATTTACAGACCCAAAGGGGTTGCCCGCAACGGAAGCTGTGCTCTGGGTTGGCTGGTCAGGAGACCGGCCAAAGGGGCAGGTTGTTGACAGGCGCTACAGGTCGGCCAGTTGCCCGGCGACGCTGACGCCCACGGCCGCGCTGGCGGTGCGGTGCAGGGGCAGATAGCCCTGGGCAGCCAGCGCCGAGCTGGGCAGCGTGGCCTCATCTGGCTTGTCGGACATGGTGAGCAGCAGGCAGCCGCGGCGCTTGAGCCACAGCGCCGTCTCCCGCACCTCTTGGGTGACGCACACCTGCTCGGCCAGCATCTGCTCGACGGGCGCATCCTCAGGCAGGCAGCCGAAGCGCTCGACGGTACAGCGATATTCCTGGCGGCGAAAAGCCTTGAATGGGGTCGGATCGCCGGCCAGCGTCAATGGGTAGACCTCGCGATGGATCGCTTGCAGGCCCGCGAGGTCGTGTGAGACGTTCGACTGTTCAGGGGAAGTCGAACGTCTGGGGTCCAACACCCCATCGGCCCAGGCGATGAACTGTTCGAAGCTGCGCATCTGGCCCGTCTTCACCTGCTCCACCAGCACCGGCAGATCGATCAGCCCGGCGCTGACGGCCAGGCAGATGTAGGCCAGATAGTCCTGATTGTCGGCGGTGAAGGGGTGGTAGACCGGTTCCTTCAATTCGTTGTGCGCGGCCTGGACGCGGGCCAGATCGAAGGCATCGCCCAGCAGGCCGGCCGCCGTGCGGTGCAGCCCCTCGACGCGGGCGTTGTCGATGACGTGGGCGTTGCGGCCGCGCGCGGCGATGGCGGTCTTGTCCATGTCCACCACCACGGCCGTCTGCTCGTCCAGCCGGGCGCCGGCCCCCTTGGCCGCGGCCAGCCAGTCGGCCAGCAAGGCCCAGCGGTTGGCCAGGCTGACGTTGTCTGCCTCGGCGACCAGGCTGGCCGGCGCGCTCAGCTTCTCCGCGCCGATGAAGCACCAGCCCGGCCAGCCGCCGGCCCGGGCCAGGTTGCGAAAGGCATTGCCGTCGGCCATGGCCGTGTCGCCGATGAAGAGCAGCTCGCGCACCGGCGTGGCCGGCAGATCCAGCGCCCGCGCCTGCGTCACAAACCAAACCGAGGCTTTGGCGTACTCCGGTTCGTGCTTGCGCGGGATGGCCGGGCTGTCCAGCCCCATGGCCTGCCAGGCATCGGCCAGCCCCGGCAGACGCCGATCGAAGGGCTGGAGATTGCGCAGGATGACCAGATCGCCGAAGATCTCGTGGAGGGAAGTTGTGCCGTGGTATTGCATCATGAGAGGGGTTGAATCGTAACTCGTAACCCGTAACTCGTAACCCGGAATCGCGCACGCGCCTCGCTCAAATCCGGGTTACGCATTACGCATTACTGTAGTATGTTTGTCGAGCAGTGTGATGGGATGCGTAACCCGTAACCCGGAACCCGGAATCGCGCACGCGCCTTGCTCAATTCCGGGTTACGCATTACGCATTACGCATTACACATCACGCATCGCGGCCAAAAATATATCCCTGTTTCACCAACAGTTCGGCGTTCAGCACCGAGCCGCCGGCCGCGCCGCGCACGGTGTTGTGGCCCAGAAGGACAAATTTCAGATCGAGGATCGGGTCGCGGCGGATGCGGCCGACTACGGTGGCCATGCCGTTGCCTGCCATGCGATCCAAACGCACCTGGGGGCGGTCCAACTCGTCACGCACCACGATGCAGGGATCGGGCGCGCTGGGCAGGCCCAGCTCCTGCGGCAAGCTGCGATAGCTGCGCATGGCCTCGGCCGCCTCCTCAGGTGTGGCCTGCTGGCGCAGCGCCACCGACACGCACTCCAGGTGGCCATCCAGCGTCGGCACGCGGTTGCAGTGCGCGCTGAGGACGAAATCGGCAAAGTCGATGCCCGCGCCGGTGAAGCGGCCCAACATCTTGAGGGGCTCCTCCTCCAGCTTGGGCTCCTCGTTGCCGATGTAGGGGATCACATTGTCGCTGATGTCCATGGTGGAGACGCCGGGGTAGCCCGCGCCCGAGACAGCCTGCATGGTGACCACGAAGACCTTCTCCAGGCCGAAGGCGTCGTGCAACGGCTTGAGCGCCGAGGTCAGGTGCGTGGCCGTGCAGTTGGCGTTGGCCACGATGAAACCCGGCCAGCCCCGCTGCGTCTGCTGCACATGCAGCAGCGCCGCGTGTTCCGGGTTGACGTCGGTGATCATCAACGGCACGTCGGGGTCCATGCGGTGCGGCCCGGCGTTGGTGAAAACGTAGTAGCCGGCCGCGGCGAACTCAGATTCAACGCGCGCGGCCACGTCGTTGGGGGTAGCCGAGAAGATGATCTGGCAGCCGGCGAAGTTCTGCGGCTCCCCCAACACCAGCGGCATATCGCGCACGGCCGCGGGCATGTCGGGCTGGAGCACCCAGCGCCGATCCTTGTATTTGACGCCGGCGGAACGGTCAGATGCGCCCAGCGCGGCGATCTCGAACCAGGGGTGGTCGGCCAGCAACTGCACGAAGCGCTGGCCCACGGCGCCGGTCGCGCCGAGAATGCCTGCTTTGATTTTGCTCATAAGATGGGTCTGCTCGTGGAAATTCGACTCAGAAGCGTTGCTGCTCAGGCGCCGGGCTGCGGGCTTGACGTGACCCTGCAAGGGCCGTCGCACAAGCAGAATCAAGCGGCCGGCGCCGATGACGATAGTAACTCAGGGTTTCGGAGGACTCGGACCAGGTCAGCCGAGGCGCGCGGGCGGGGCTGCGTCCCGCCGCATGTGTTCATCGACACGCGCCTCGACGTAGTCCAGCAGGTCGCGGCGAAAACGCTCCACCGCGAAGCGTTCGGCATTGGCGCGGCAGGCGGCCGGGCTGATGGCCAAGGTCTCGAAGGTTTGCACAGCCTCCACCAGCGCCGCCACACTCTGCTGATGGAAGAGCAGCCCGGTCTGGCCGTCGACGACGGTATCCAGCGCGCCGCCGCCGGCGTAGGCGATCACCGGCCGGCCGGCCGCCTGGGCCTCCAGCGGGGCGATGCCGAAGTCCTCCAGGCCAGGAAAGACGAAGGCCCGGCAGTGCTGGAACAGGTCAACCAGCCGATCCCAGGAGACGCGACCCAGGAAGGTGATGTTGCGGCCCGCCTTGGCCTGCAGCTCAGCCCGGTCGCGGCCGTCGCCAAAGACCAGCAGCGGCCGATCCAGTTGATTGAAGGCCTCCACCGCCAGATCCACCCGCTTGTAGGGGATCAAGCGGCCGCCGGCCAGGTAGTAGTCGCCGGGCGGGTGGGCGGAGGGGGTGAAGCGCTGCACGTCCACCGGCGGATAGATGATGGCGCTGTCGCGGCCGTAGAACTTGCGGATACGCGCCTGCACCACCCGGCTGATGGCGATGAAGTGATCCACCCGGTCGGCCGCCAGCCGGTCCCACTGGCGCAGCGCGGCCAGCGCCGGCCGCAGCGCCGCGTCGGCCGCCTTGCCCAGCCCCTCGCGCTGACGATAGGACTCGTACATCCAGAGAAAGCGGGTGGGCGTCAGGCAATAGCAGAGGTGCAGCGTCTCAGGCGGGGTGATCACGCCGTGGCAGAAGGCCGATTTGTTGCTCAGCACCAGGTCGTAGCCGCTCAGATCGAACTGCTCGAAGGCCAGCGGATAGAAAGGGAGGTAGCTTTGATGGTGGGTGGCCACGCCCGGCAGCCGCTGCATGAAGCTGGTGTGGATCTCCCAGGCCGCGTAGCTGGCCGGCATCAGCTTGGGCGCGTAGATGCTGGTGTAGACCGGCGCGCCGGGGAACATGTCCACCAGCGTCTCCAGCACGTTTTCCGCGCCGCCGATCTGATTGAGCCAGTCGTGTACCAGGGCTGCTCTCATAAGGGGCCTATTGTACCCGGCGCAAAGCGAATCGGCAAGAGACCTGGGACAGGATTCAGCCTGACGCCCACACTGTGATATACTTGCCCCGTGCCTGCTCAGGCGCCGGGCGCCGATGGCTGAGCAGTAACCTTGTCCCATGATCTGCTGATCGCGCCACAAGGAGCGAGCGACTCCGCTTCTGGCAAGATTCACCTGTTTCATGGTATACTTGCCCCGCCATTTTTTGGGCGCGTCTATCGAAAACTTGCAGCTCTTCCGCTGGTTTTATCCTTGGTTGGAGGTCGTTCCGTGCGCGTATCCTGTTTGCAAGAAAACCTGTCTCGTGGATTGAATATCGTCGGCCGCGCTGTTTCCCCGCGCAGCACCCTGCCTGTTCTGGGCAATATCCTGTTGGCCACCGACGAGGGCCGTCTCAAGCTGGCCGCCACCAATCTGGAGATCGGCATCGTCTGCTGGATCGGAGCCAAGGTGGAGGACGACGGCGCGGTGACGGCGCCGGCGCGCCTGCTGAGTGAATTCGTCAGCCAGTTGCCAGCCGAGCGCATCGACATGGATCTGAGCGTGCGCACGCTGATGCTCAATCTGAAATGCGCCCGCTACGACACCAACATCAAAGGAATCGACGCCAGCGAATTCCCCATCATCCCCACCAGCGACGGCGCGGAGGTGATCCGCATCGAGGCCGAGACGCTGCGCAAGATGATCAACCAGGTGGCCTTTGCCGCGGCCACCGACGAAAGCCGCCCCACCCTGACCGGCGTCAACGCCCGTTTCAACGACAAGCGGCTCACCCTGGCCGCCACCGATGGCTTCCGCCTGGCCGTGCGCAGCACCGAGCTGGCCACGGCTGCGCCAGAGAAGAGCGAGGTGATCATTCCCAGCCGCGCCCTGACGGAGCTGAGCCGCATCATCGGCCTGTTGCCCAAGACAGAGGGCGAGGCGCAGATGGTGGAGATCACCATTGCCAGCGCGCGCAATCAGATCCTCTTCCACCTGCCCGATGTGGACATGGTGTCGCAGTTGATCGACGCCAATTTCCCCAACTACGAGGCCATCATCCCCAAGAGCTTCGCGACCCGCACCATCATCGACACCCAGGCCGCGTTGCGCGCGCTGCGCGTCGCCAATCTCTTCGCCCGTGACAGCTCCAACATCGTGCGCTTCCAGATGACCCCCGGCCATGACGGCGCGCCGGCCAGCCTGACCATGACCGCCACCTCGGCCGAATCGGGCGACAACCTGGCCAACCTGGACGTCATCATCGAGGGGCCGGAGGGCGAGATCGCCTTCAACGGCCGCTACATGCTGGACGTGCTCAACGTCATCGACGAGCCGCAGATCGCGCTGGAGACCACCCGCGCCAGCGCGCCGGGCGTCGTGCGGCCGGTGGGCGTCGGCCCCGAGGAGTTCACCTGCGTCGTCATGCCCATGCATATCAGTCGGTAGCGACGACACGCTGGCAGAGAGCTGCGAAGGCGTCCAACCACAGCGCCCAGACGCTGGGCGCTGTGGTTGAATTCGATGCTTTGGAGCCGCAGTTGCGCCAGATGTTGGATGGAGACGGTTGACCGTTGACCATTTCCCATCAATCGTTCACCGTTGACCATCTTCGTGTACCTGTCTCACCTCTCCCTCACCAATTTCCGCAACTTCGGCCGGCTGGAGCTGGATCTGGCCGAAGGCATCACCCTGCTGCAAGGACTTAACGCCCAGGGCAAGACCAGCTTTCTGGAGGCCGTGGCCTACCTGTCCACCTCGCGTTCGCTGCTGGCCGGCGCGGAGCGGGAGCTGGTGCACTGGCTGACGTGGGAGGAGCCGCTGCCCTTTGCCCGTCTGGTGGGAGAATTGACCGCGGCCGGCGGCCGCAAGCAACGCATCGAGATCACCCTGGTTCAGTCCAATAAATCAAGCGCCGGCGCGCCGCTGCTGCGCAAGGAGGTGCGGGTCAACGGCGTCAGCCGCCGCGCCATTGATCTGGTGGGCCAGATGCCCACCGTGCTCTTCCTGCCCCAGGACATCGAGCTGATCTCCGGCTCCCCCAGCGTGCGGCGGCGCTACCTGGACATCGCGCTCTGCCAGATGCAGCACGACTATTGCCGGGCCTTGGGCAGCTTCAACAAGGTCTTGGACCAGCGCAACGCGCTGCTCAAGGCGCTGCGCGACCAGGGCGGCCCGCGCGAGCAGTTGGCCTTCTGGGATGAGCAACTGGTGGCGCAGGGCAGCCTGCTCATGGCGCGCCGGGCCGCCTTCGTGGGAGAGCTGGAGGTCGAAGCCAATCAACGCCAGCAGGCGCTGACCGACGGCCGCGAGCGCCTCCATGTGCGCTATCTGCCCAGCCTGGAGCCGGGCGACAACGGCGATGAGCCGGTCAGCGGCGACCTACCCTGGCTGCGCCAGCCTTCGCCCCTCTACCTGGCGGGGGATCAGCCCTCCATCGCGGCCGTGTTCGGACAGGCGCTGGTCCGCACCCGCCAGCGGGAGATCGCCGCGGGCATGTCGCTGCTTGGCCCCCACCGCGACGATGTGCAGTTCACCGCCCAGGGCCGCGATCTGCGCACCTACGGCAGCCGCGGCCAACAGCGCACCGCCGCCCTGTCGGTCAAACTGGCCGAGGTGGCCATCATGCGCCGGGCGCTGGGCGCGCCGCCGCTCCTGCTGCTGGACGATGTCATGTCCGAGCTGGATGGCAGCCGCCGCGCGCTGCTGCTGGAGGCGCTGAGCGGCGTGCAGCAGGCCCTGGTGACCACCACCGACTGGGCAGATTTCACCCCCGAATTTCGCAGCCGCGCCCGCTGTCTGCACGTGACGGAAGGACGAATCGAGGAGGGAACGGCGGCAGTCAGCTAAAACGCGCCCATGGCGACGATTCCAAGGGCGTTCCACCCGGCTGGGGCGACATCCCCCAACAACGGGGCGGGCCATCTGGCGCTGGCTCAGTATTCCACCTCAGCCACCTGCTCGAAGTCCAGATCGATCTCGACCTCCGGCTCGAAGTCGCTGTAGTCCTGCTGGTCCAGACTGCCGGCCGCCGTGCCCCGCTCGCACAATGAGCGGTAGACGCAGAAGCGGCACTGCTCCTCGTCGGGCGTCAACGGCCAGATCCCTTCCCCCTCAGCCAGCAGCGCGATCTGTTCCACCAATCCATTGAGCAGGCCCCCGTCCTCCGCGGCCTGGCTGGCGCTGTAGCCGAAACGCTCCGGCCGGTCAGGGAAGCCGGGAAACCAGTAGATCATCTCGATGCCATCGGCCGTCAGCGGCTGGCCGGCGTTCAGATCGTGGCCGGCGTGCAGCAGCAGCCAGGGATAGACCCGCGTCTGCAGGCGCCCGGCCAGCCAATGCCGCGGCGGACGGCGACGGGAGGTCTTCCAGTCGAAGATCACGGTCCGCCCCTCGGTAGGCAGCGCGACCAGGTCGAACTTGGCCACCAGCCGCCGCTGGCCGCTGGCGCCCAGCGGCGCGGAAAGCGTCACTTCGGGGAAGCGCTGGCCCGGCAGGTCGGCCGGCGCGGTCGCCAGATAGGCCTGCCACCAGGCCGCCAGGTCAGGATCGCCCTGAGCCATGGCCGTCAGCCGCGCCGCCGGCACCCCGACCAACTGCTGCTGCACCAGGAGGTGGAAGAGCTCGCCCTGCTGCATGTGGCGCTCGTTCTCCAGAATCGGCTCAGCCTGCACCGCCGGCCAGGCGATGCGATCCAGGTAACGCAACTGAAAGCGCCGCTGGCAGTCGACGAAATCCTGCAAACTGCCTTGACTGAAGTGGAAGTCGGGGGGAAGGGGCATGGGGTCCTTTGCGTAACTCGTAACCGGAATGGCGGGTGTTGGCTTTGGTGGCGGGCGTAGTGCGTAATGCGTAATGCGTAATGCGTAATGCGTAATGCGTAACCGGAATGGTGGGTGTTGGCTGAGATTTAAGTACGGCGTCTCATCGCTTGGGCCGGTTGTTTTGTTGTTTTTGTCGTTCGGGCCGGTTGCTTTGTTGCTCGGGCCGGTTGCTTTGTTGCTCGGGCCGGTCTCTGACCGTGCCCGTCGGTGTTTACGCCAGTCGTATCGTTGCTCGCGCCGGTCGTTTTGTCGCTCTTGTCGCTCGGGCCGGTCTCTGACCGTGCCCGTCGGTGCCCTCACCGGTCGCCTCGTTGCTCGCGCCGGTCAAGGCGAATCGAGATCAAACGGCTTGTGCGCATGACCCGCTCCGGTCTCGATACGGCTGGAGGAACCAGCCTACTCGACCTGCGCTGCGT
>JAKQCW010000065.1 GCA_029558955.1 Chloroflexota bacterium | reverse complement strand
GCTGTTCAGCGGGCCGGACGACGGCGCGCCGGTGTTGTTCCTGCACGGCAACGCCTCTTCGGCCACCTGGTGGGAGGAGACGATGGCGGCCCTGCCGGCTGGCTGGCGCGGCATCGCCCCTGACCAGCGCGGCTTCGGCGCTGCGGATTTTTCGGCCAAGATCGATGCCACGCGCGGCGCGGGCGATTGGGCCGATGACGCCCTGGCGTTGTTGGATGCCCTGGGCATCGAACGCGCCCACCTGGTCGGCAATTCACTGGGCGGCGTGGTGGTCTGGCGCCTGCTGGCCGATGCGCCCCACCGCTTCCTGACGGCGACGGTCGTCGATCCCGGTTCGCCCTTCGGCTTCGGCGGGACCAAGGACGTGCTGGGCGCGCCTTGCTTCGCCGATTACGCCGGCTCAGGCGGCGGCCTCATCGGCGCGCCGGTCGTCGAGGCGGTCAAGACCGGCGACCGCAGCCTGGAGAACCCGTTTGGCTACCGCAGCGGGCTGCGCAGATTGGTCTTCAAGCCGCCCTTCGTGCCGGCGCGCGAGGAGGAGCTGCTGTCGGCGTCGCTGTCGATCCACGTCGGCGACCAGGCCTTCCCCGGCGACAAGACGCCCTCGCCCAACTGGCCCTTCGTCGCGCCGGGGCTCTGGGGCGCGGCCAACGCGTTGTCACCCAAATACGTCAGCGAGGCCGTTCCGCGGCTGCTCGCCGCCCAGCTCAAGCCGCCGGTGCTGTGGGTGCGCGGCAGCCACGATCTGAGCGTGTCCGACAACGCGGCCGCGGACATGGCGACGTTGGGCGCGCTGGGTCTCGTCCCTGGCTGGCCGGGCGCCGCAATCTACCCGCCGCAACCGATGCTGGGCCAGACGCGGGTTGTGCTGGAGCAATACGCCGCGGCCGGCGGCCATTACCGCGAGCTCGTCATCCAGGACGCCGGCCACGCGCCGTTCATCGAGAAACCGGACGAGTTCAACGCCCTGTTTCACACGTTTCTGACAAGTAGTCGGGAAACGGTATACGGTATACGGTAAACGGTATACGGACCCCGAATCTTCTCCCGTTCACCGCTAACCGTTCACCGTTCACCGTTCACCGCTTACCGTTAACCGTTCACCGTTCACCGTTCACCATCCGCCATGTCCACCCAACCACCCATCATTCCCGACCGCAACGGCTTCCTGCTGTTGGATGGCGGCGCGCGCCGGGTGTACTGGGAATATTTCGGCCAGGGCCAGCGCGAGGTGGTGGTGATGCTCAACGGCGTGGCTATGTCCACCCGCGGCTGGTATCGCAACCTGCCGGAGCTGCAGCCAGGCTACGACGTGCTGCTCTACGACTACCTGGGCCAGGGCCGCTCGTCGCAGGAGGATGAGCCGTATGCCATCGACGCCTTCGCCGGCTACCTGGTGCGCATCATGGACGTGTTGGGCATCGAGCGCGTCCATCCTGTGGGCGTCTCCTACGGCGGCTTCATCGCCGCGGAGCTGGGCCGGCTTTTCCAGGACCGACTGCACACGCTGACGCTGTCGGGCATCCTGCTGACGCGTGAGACGCAGTTCCAGATGTACCAGGACCTGTCGCTCAAGTTCTACACGTCGCCCGACCCCGCCTTCGAGATCTACACCCACTACATGTACGAGAAGATCTTCGGCGAGGCCTTCGCCGGCCGGCTGTACGGCGACAAGCTGGAGCGGATGCGCCAGGCCTTTTTCGCCGACTATCACGGCAAGGAGTACTGCCTGGTGCGCCTGACCGAGGCGCAGAACCCGTTCTTTGCCCGCATCGACGCCGACCCGGACCTGTACCGCGGCGTCAGGACGCCGACGCTGATTCTGACCGGCGACCAGGACCGCGCCATCCCGCCCTGGCAGCAGGCCAGGCTGCTGGAGATCCTGCCCAACGCCCGCCAGGTTGTTTTGCCCGGCAGCGGCCACATGACCTACATGGAACGGCCGGATCTGTTCTGGCCGGCGGTGCGGCGGCTGTTCGAGGAGAAGTCAGTAGGTTGGGTGAACGGTAAACGGTGAACGGTATTCGGTAAACAGCGAAGAGATCGGATTACTGTTCACCGATTACCGTTTACCGACAGGAGATCTCATGTATATCGGCGACTACCTCGGACGACGACAAATCTATAGCCCTGACAAGCTGGCCATCATCGATGCGGGCAAGATGCCTGTGTTGGAACTGACCTTCCGCCAGATGAACGAGCGCGCGGACCGGCTGGCCAACTGGCTGCGGGATGTGGCCGGCGTGCAGAAGGGGGACCGCGTGGCCATCCTGGCGCGCGATGGCGTCGAGCACTTGGACCTCTTCTACGCCTGCGCCAAGCTGGGCGCGATCCACACGCCCTTCAACTGGCGGTTGCACTGGCGCGAGCTGGCCGATCTGATCGAGCTCACCACCCCCAGGGCGCTGCTCTTCTCGGATGATTTCAAGCCCGCCGTCGAGCAAATCCAGTTGACCCTTGCCTATTCGCCGTTCGCCATTGACCATTTTCTCCACCTCGAAGGCCCCGGCCTCCCCTGCTCCCACGACTACCAGTCCACCCTGGACCAGTCGCCCCGTCGCCCGGTCGCCTGCGAGACCCTGGGCGAAGAGGACATCGCCTGCCTGCTCTTCACCGGCGGCACCACCGGCCTGCCCAAAGGCGCGATGGTCAGCCACCGCATGATCTGCTGGAACGTGCTCAACACGGTGATCCACGACCTGCAACACGACGATGTCTACGTCAACGTCTTCCCGCTCTTCCACGCTGGCGGACTGTTCACCTACCTGTCCTCGCAGGTGATTTTCGGCAACACCACCGTGCTGACCCGCCAGTTCGACCCGGCGCAGGTGCTGGACCTGATCCAACGCCACCAGGCCACGGTTTTCGCGGCCGTGCCCACCATGTACCAGATGCTGACCACCGCGCCCAACTGGGAGAGCGCCGACCTGAGCCGGCTGCGCTTCTGCACCAGCGGCGGCGCGCCGCTGCCCGTGCCGCTGGTGGAGAAGTACACGGCCGAGAAGGGCATCCGCTTCAAACAGGGCTTCGGCATGACCGAGTTCGGGCCGGGCCTGTTTGCCCTGCCGCCCGAGGACGCCATCCGCAAGGCCGGCAGCATTGGCCGTCCCAACTACTTCGTCGATGTGCGTGTGGTGGACGAGGAGAACCGGCCGTTGGGGCCTGACCAGCCGGGCGAGCTGCTGCTGAAAGGCCCCAGCCGCTCCTCCGGCTACTGGAACAACCCGGAGGCCAGCGCCGCAGTGCTGGACGCCGACGGCTGGTTCCACACCGGCGACATGGCGCGCTACGACGCTGAGTGGTATTTCTACATCGTCGACCGCAAGAAGGACATGTTCATCAGCGGCGGCGAGAACGTCTACCCGGCGGAGATCGAAGCTGCGCTCTACAAGCATCCGGCCGTCCACATGTGCGCGGTGGTGGGCGTGCCCGATCCGAAATGGGGCGAGGTGGGCAAGGCCTTCGTGGTGCTCAAGCCGGGCGCCGTTGCCACCGCCGATGAGCTGCTGGCGCACATGGCCGCCCACCTGGCCCGCTACAAGACGCCCAAGAGCGTCGAGTTCCGCAGCGAGCTGCCGCTCTCCGGCATGGGCAAGATCCTGCGGCGCGAGCTGCGGTGAGCGGTGAACGGTGAACGGTAAACGGTGAACGGTACACGGTAAACGGTAAACGGTGAACGGTACACGGTACACGGTAAACGGTGAACGGTATGCTGGAAGCCGATTGTCGGGTTTCGCTGAACGTTATCAGCAGGTGACGGAGGTAATGATGGAGAAATTGGCGTATGCCAGGAGTTTTCGTGATCTGTTTGCCTACCAGCAGGCCAGGGCTTTGGCGAAGGACATCTTCGAGACTTCCAAGCGCTTCCCGCGCGAGGAGACATACTCTCTTACTGACCAGATCAGACGTTCATCGCGGTCGGTAGGCGCGCAGATCGCTGAGGCCTGGGCGAAGAGACGCTACGAGCGCAGTTTCGTCAGCAAGTTGACCGATGCCGACGGTGAACAATACGAAACCCACACTGGCTCGAGACGGCCGCAGATTGCGGATACCTCAACCAGGATGAGTTGCAAGATCTGCTCAGCCGCTGTCAGCGGATCGGCAAGCTGCTGGGCGGCATGGTCGAGAAATCCGAGCTGTTTTGCGGCGACTTGCAGCCCACCCTGCGAGAACCGCCTGCCGAGTACTTTGTCGAAGGAATTGCCGACGATGACGCATAGTCCCCTGCGTCGCGTCATGACACCTTCGCAACAGCGGCTCGGTCAGGAGACCGGCCAAAGCGGCAGTGTGTCATGACATGGTCGCAACGGCGGCTCGGTCAGGAGACCGGCCAAAGCGACAGTGTGTCATGGCATGGTCGCAACGGCGGCTCGGTCAGGAGACCGGCCAAAGCGGCAGTGCGTCATGACACGGTCGCAACGGCGGCTCGGTCAGGAGACCGGCCAAAGCAACAGTGTGTCATGGCATGGTCGCAACGGCGGCTCGGTCAGGAGACCGGCCAAAGCGGCAGTGTGTCATGGCATGGTCGCAACGGCGGCTCGGTCAGGAGACCGGCCAAAGCGGCAGTGTGTCATGACATGGTCGCAACGGCGGCTCGGTCAGGAGACCGGCCAAAGCGACATCTCACCGTTCACCGATTACCGATTACCGATTACCGTTCACCGTTCACCGTTCACCGATTACCGTTCACCATCCCAAAAGGAGTAACCCATGAGCACAATTCCCACCCTCCCCGGAATCACTTCACAGATGATCCAGACTCCCCGCATCGCCGTCCACGCCCTGAGCAGCGGCCCGGCCGACGGCGCGGCGGTGCTCTTCATCCATGGCAACGGTTCATCCGCCACCTTTTGGGAAGAGACCATGCTGGCCCTGCCGGCCGGCTTCCGGGCTATCGCCCCTGACCTGCGCGGCTATGGCGACACCGAGCCGCTGCCGGTGGATGCAACCCTCGGCCTGGGCGACATGGTTGACGATGTGCTGGCCATGGCTGACGCGCTGGGCCTGACCGCCTTCCACGTCGTCGGTCACAGCATGGGCGGCGGCGTGGCCATGAAGTTGGCCATGGCCCGGCCGGCCGCGGTGCTTTCGCTGACCCTGGTGGACACGGTCTCCCCCTACGGCTACAGCGGCAGCAAGGATGCGGCCGGCACGCCCTGCTACGACGACGGCGCGCCGGCCGGCGCGGGCAGCGTCAACCCGGAGTTCGTCAAGGCCATGGGCGCCCAAGACCGCGGCCTGGACAACCCCGTCTCGCCGCGCAACGTTCTGCGCCAGTTCTACGTCAAGCCGCCCTTCCTGCCCGCGCGCGAGGAGGAGCTGCTCAGCAGCATGCTCTCGCTGCGGGTCGGCGACGACTGGTACCCCGGCGACGTCGCGCCTTCGCCGCACTGGCCGACCGTGGCGCCCGGCGCGAAGGGCATCGTCAACGCCTTCAGCCGCAAGTATTTCGACGCCAGCGGCTTGGCGGAGATCCAGCCCAAGCCGCCGGTGCTGTGGATCCGCGGGGCCGACGACACCATCGTGGCCAACAACGCCTTCTGGGACATCGCCGCGCTGGGCGCGATGGGCTTCGTGCCCGGCTGGCCCGGCGCCGAGGAATGCCCGCCCCAGCCGATGCTCGACCAGATCCGCGCCGTGCTGGAGCGCTATGCAGCCAACGGCGGCAGCTATCGCGAGGAAATCATCGCCGACGCCGGCCACAGCCCCTTCCTGGAGAAGCCGGAGCAGTTCAACGGGCTGTTCCATGCCTTTCTGACCGGGTGAACGGTGAACGGTGAACAGCCTTCGGTGAAAGGAGGTGATCTGGGTTCATCTGACCATTGGCTTTGCGGCGTGCCCATGCTGGCATGAAGCATCGATCCAGATACAATGAGACTCACAGACGTGCAGTCTGGAATCTGACCGGTTTGACTTTGCCGCGACTCTTCGGAGCCGCATCCATCTCATTCTCATGGAGGAGAATCGACCATGAAACGCAGTACCCTGTTCCTGGTGTTGGCGATGCTGGTGATCGCCAGTCTGGTGCTGGCGGCCTGCCCGTCGGCCGCCACCCCTGCCCCTGCAGCCACTGAGCCGCCGGCCGCGCCGGCCGAGGCGCCTACGGCCGCGCCGGAGCCGACCGCGACGCCTCTGCCCGCAGCCACTGAAGCCCCCACCGAGGCCCCCACCGCGGCCCCCGCCGAAGCGCCCACCGAGGCGCCGGCCGACGACGCCGCGACCGCCGGGGAACCGATGGTCCTGACCTGTGAAGAGCCGATCAAAATCGGCCTGATCACCGACCTGTCCGGCGCCCTGGCGCTGTACGGCGTCATGACCAGCCGCTCCTTCCAGTTGGGCATGGAATATGCCTCCGGCGCGGCCGGCACCGCCATCGACGCCAACACCACCTCCTACACCTTCGGCGACTGCGAGGTGCAGGTGTTGGTGCGCGATGACAAGGGCAGCGCCGAGCTGACCGCCACCCTGGCCCGCGAGCTGATCGAGCGCGACGCGGCGGACATTCTGGTGGGCACGGTGAGCTCCGGCAGCACCGCCACCTTGCAGGAGATCGCCAAGGAAAGCCAGGTGCCGCTGATCGTGGCGCCGGCCGCGGCCAATGACATCACCGGCGTTAACTTCAACGAGTACACCTTCCGCGTCAGCCGCTCTAACTACCAGGACTTCATCAACCTGTGCGAGTATCTGACCACCCAGTACGACACCTTCATCCAGATCGCGCCCGATTACAGCTTCGGCTACGGCGGCGCGGCCTCGGCGCGAGATGCCTGCACCTACTTCGGCGGCGAATTCGTGGCCGACGACATCTTCGCCCCCCTGGACACGGCCGACTTCACCCCCTACATGGAGCAGATCGCGGACAGCGGCGCTGACGCCTGGATCGTGACCTGGGCCGGCGGCGGCTTCATCCCCATGTTCCAGTCGGCCAAGGAGTTTGGCGTGCTGGAGAGCATGGGCATGGGCGCATCCTACTTCGACAACCGCACCATGGCGGCGATCTTCGGCCCGGTGGCCGAGCAGATGCAGGGCCAGGCCAGCGGCATTCTCTACCAGTACCAGGCGCCTGACAACGCCATCAACGACTGGCTGGTGGAACAGGTCAAAGCGCGCTACAATGAGCCGCCGGACCTGTTCGACGCCGATGGCATGAACGCGGCCCTGCTGGCGATCCATGCACTGGAGAAGAGCGGCGGCGACGCCAGCGGCGAGGCCATGATCGCGGCCATGGAAGGGATCGACTTCGACGGCCCCAAGGGCAACATCTACATCCGGCCCGAGGACCACGTGGCGATCCAGGACATGTACATCCTGAAGCTGGTGGACCTGACCGCGCCCGACTTCGATATGTTCGAGTATGTCACCACCACGCGGCCTGAGCCGCCCTGCCTGCTGCCCGAAACGTTGCAGGATCGCTGCGGCGACCTGCCCATCGGCACGCTGAGCGGAGAATAGCAGATGGCAAGGTGACAGGGTGAGGGGGTGAGCGGGCGATCGGATCGCGCTCACCCCTCACTCCTTTGCCCTGTCATCCCATGATCAGGACATTCCCATGCCCGACATCATCCTTGAAACCCACAACCTGCGCAAGGTCTTCGGCGCGCTGGTGGCTGTCGACGACGTGAGCATCCAGGTGCAGGCCGGGACGATCCACTCGATCATCGGCCCCAACGGCGCGGGCAAGACCACCTTTTTCAACCTGCTCAGCGGCAATCTAGAGCCGACGGCCGGGCGGGTGGTCTACAAGGGCAAGGACATCACCCGTCTGCCCTTGCACCGCAGCGCGCACGTCGGCATCGGCCGCTCCTTCCAGATCACCAACCTCTTTCCCAACCTGACCGCGTTGGAGAATGTGCGTCTGGCCTGCCAGGCGTTGGGCAAGGACAACTTCGCCTTTTTGCGGCCGGCTAGCCACTTCAAGCAATACGAGCAGCGAGCGTGGGCCATCTTGCAGCAGGTCGGCCTGGCCGAACGCGGCCTGATGCCGGCGCGTGTGCTGGCCCACGGCGATCAGCGCAAGCTGGAGCTGGGCATCATTCTGGCCGCGGATCCGGAGCTGCTGCTGCTGGACGAGCCGACTGCCGGCATGGCCGCCGAGCAGGTGCCGGAGTTGATGGCGCTGATCAAGCAGATCCAGACCAGCGGCGACAAGACCATCGTGTTGGTGGAGCACAACATGGATGTGGTGATGAGCAGTTCTGACCGCATCACGGTCATGCATCAGGGCCAGGTGCTGGCCGAAGGCGCTCCCGCCGAGATCGCCGCCAACGAGACGGTGCAAAGCGCGTATTTGGGCGGCTTGTATGAACTGTAGAAATGGTTAATGGTTAACGGTTAACGGTTAATGGTTAACGGTGAACGGTGAGCGGTTAACGGTTCATACTAAGGCCACGCAACCGCTCTCACGTTATCCATTCCACATTCTGCATTCCGCATTCCGCACTATCCATTGCCCATTGCCCATTGCCCATTAACCATTAACCATGACCAACATCCTGGAAGTCCGCAGTATCCAAACCTATATCGGCCAGTTTCACATCCTCGAAGGGGTCGATGCGCAGGTGCCGGCTGGCGGGATCGTGGCCCTGCTGGGGCGCAACGGTGCGGGCAAGACCACGACGCTGAAGTCGATTCTGGGGCTCACCCCGCCCCGCTCTGGCCAGGTGATCTTCGACGGTGTGGAGATCCAGGGCCTGCGCCCCTTCGAGATCGCCGCGCTGGGCATTGGCTTCGTGCCGGAACACCGCGCGATCTTCCGTGATCTGAGCGTGTATGAGAATCTCAAGATCGCGCAGCGCAAAAAGGGCGATCTGGAGCGCAAGTCCGCGTTCATCTTCGAGCTCTTCCCCGACCTCCAGCGTCTGATCAAGCTGCCCGGCACGCATCTTTCCGGCGGTCAGCAGCAGATGCTGGCCGTGGCGCGCGCGTTGGTGCCCGACAACCGGCTGCTGCTGATCGACGAGCCCAGCGAGGGCCTGGCGCCGGTGATCATCGAGGCCATGATGGAGGCGATTCGCAGGCTGTCGGCGACCACCACCGTGGTGCTGGTGGAGCAGAATTTCATCGTCGCCAGCCAACTGGCCCAGCGCTACGTCATCATCGAAGAAGGCCGTTCCGTGCAAAGCGGCGCCATGGCCGATCTGGTGCAGGACAAGGCGACGATCCAGAGATACCTGGGCGCGGCCTGAGAAATGGGTAATGGTCAATGGGTAACGGTTAATGGTTAATGTCCGGAGCATTGCATCCGTCACCATCCAGTTCCCAATTACCCATTAACCGTTCACCGTTCACCGTTCACCGCTCACCGTTTACCGTTCACCGTTCACCGGACCTTCCCATGACCAACATCCTCCAAACCTTCCGCAAGAATCGCACACTGTTCATCACGCTGGCGATCCTGGCCCTGCTTTTTCTGATGGCCATCCAGGGCATGAGCACGCGCGATTGGGTCGTGACTGTGCTGCGCGGGCTGGCGATTGGGTCGATCACCTTCCTGGTGGCGGCCGGGCTGAGCATCATTCTGGGCCTGATGGATGTGCTCAACCTGGCCCACGGCACCCTCTACATGATCGGCGCCTACATCGGTTGGAGCATGTACGTGCGCCCCGACAGCATGGTCGACCTGGCCACCCCGTTCGGGCTGGTGTTGGCCGGCCTGGCGTTGATGCCGCTGTGGAAGCCGCTGCTGGCGCGCGTCGATCCGCGCCCCGGCATCGCCCGTATCTGGCCGTGGATCGCGCTGCTGCTGGGCTTGGGCATGACCGCGCTGGGGCTGACCAACGCGCCCCTGGCCATCTGGAGCGGCTCTGACTATCAAAACAGCCCCATCGTCTGGACCCAATTCGCCGAGGCCGGCGTCGTGGCCGAGAATGTGCAGCCGGCCACCTTCGCGCCAGGTCAATCGCCGGTGTTGATCTGGGGCGCGATCCTGTTGGGCAGTGCGCTGATCGGCCTGGCTGTGGTGGGCATGATCCAGAGTCGCCGGGGCGTCATGAGCGCCGCGCGGTCCTCCACGACCCGCCCTCTGCTCACCTTCGCCGTCCTGGCCGGCCTGGCGCTGCTGATCTTCGTCGTCAACACGCCGTTGACCAACTGGCTGTTCAGCCTGAGCACCAACGTGCTGTTCGTCATCGCCATCGCCGTGGCCGCGTTGGTGGGCGTGGGCCTGGGCAGTTTGATGGAGGTGACGCTGATCCGGCCCCTTTACGCACGGGCCATCTATCAGATCATGCTCACCTTCGGCCTGGCCTTCATCGGCGCCGAGCTGGTGCGGGCCATCTGGGGACGGACGGGGTTCACCATGCCCAAGCCGGCGCTCTTTGCCAACACGGGCGACGGCTGCCCGGCCGACAGCATCGCCGGCTGGCTGCAGAACAGTTGCTCCACCATCGTGCTGGAGATCGGCGGGCAGCGCGCCCTGATCCGCACCTACAACGAGATCTTCGTCATCGCGGTCGGCCTGGTGGTGTTGATTCTCGTCTGGCTGCTCTTGCAGCGCTCGCGGCTGGGCATGATCATCCGCGCCGGCGTGCAGGACAGCGCCATGGTTGAGGCGTTGGGCATCAACGTGCGCCGGGTCTTCACCCTGGTCTTTGGGCTGGGCGTGGGCCTGGCCGCGCTGGGCGGCGTCATCGCTGCGCCGGCCTATGGCCTTTCCGACGCCATGGGCGCAACCTTGCTGCTGGGCTCGCTGATTGCCCTGGCCATCGGCGGCCTGACCAGCTATCCCGGCGCGGCCGCCGGCGCGATCATCGTCGGCCTGGTGCAGCAGTTCATCATCAAATACGGCCAGCTCGGCATCAACCTGCCCTTCCTGGACGAGCCATGGAAGCCGACCCCGCCCATCGTGCCCGCCTCCACCATCATCCTGATGATCATCATCCTGCTGGTCCTGCCGCAGGGATTGTTCGGACGGAAGGAGTGAACGGTGATCGGTATACGGTAAACGGTATACGGTAGTCGGTAGTCGGCAGTCTCATCCGCCTTCAGTCGTTCACCCTCCATCACAACCCGCCACCCGTTGACCATTCACCGTTAACCCTTTACTGTCCACCGTTCACCGTTTACCGTTCACCGTTCACCGTTCACCGTTCACCGCTCACCGCTCACCGCTCACCGCTCACCGCTCACCGCTCACCGTTCACCGTTCACCGCTCACCGTTCACCGTTCACCGTTCACCGTTCACCGCTCACCGTTCACCGTTCACCGTTCACCGTTCACCGTTCACCGCTCACCGTTCACCACATCGAGGAGTACGCATGGCCTCACAAGGTGCATATCTCAAGCGCAACCTGGGTTTCCTGCTGACGATTGGGGCGCTGGTCGTCTTGCCCTTTGCGCTGGCATGGATCAACGGCCAGTCCATTCCCAGCCTGCTGGCCAACGAGGCCGGCGACGCCAAGTTCATGCAAGGGCTGCTGATCGAGATCTTCATCCTGGCGGTGTTTGCCATCAGCTATGACCTGGTGTTGGGCGTTACCGGGCTGCTCTCCTTTGGCCATGGCATGTTCTTCGCCTTTGGCGCCTACCTGACCGGCGTGCTGCTCAAGAGCTTTGGCTGGCCGCTGTGGCAGGTGGCGCTGGGCGTGGTGGTGTTGGGCGTGCTGCAAGCGCTGCTCTTCAGCATCGTTCTGCCCAGAGTCAAGGGCATCACCTTCGCCCTGGTGACCCTGGGCATCGCCTCCGTATTCGACATTCTGGTCAAGTCCCAGGAGCTGAACCCCTTCACCGGATCCGACGTGGGGCTGCAAGGGGTGCCGCGGCCGGCCGGCCTCAGCCCGGTGGATGACCGCCTGCGCTTCTACTATCTGGCGCTGCTCTTTGCCGTGATCGTCTATCTGGTCTACAAACGTTTCGTCGACTCGCCCACGGGCCGCGTCTGCATCGCCACGCGTGAGAATGAAAGCCGGGCCCTGAGCATCGGCTTCAACACCTTCTATTTCAAGCTGGTCGCGCTGATCGTGGCCAGCATCACGGCCGCGCTGGCCGGCATGTTGCACACCCTCTACAAGCCCATCGTCAGTCCGGAGATCGCCGGGCTGGGCTTCACCGTCCAGGGACTGCTGATGCTGCTGATCGGCGGCATCGGCACCCTCAGCGGCGCCATGATCGGCGCGGCCGTGCTGCGGCTGATGGAGTTCTACTTTGCACGCTGGTTCGGGGAGAGCGCGGGCTTCGTCATCGGCGTGGTCTATGTGTCGATCGTGTTGTTCCTCCCCTATGGCATCGTGGGCACCTGGCAGCTCAAGCGTTTGGAGTTCAGGCAGGGGCGTGAGCGGCTGCTTGCGTATTTCTCCAACGCCAGAAAAAACCCCAAAACCGGAGAGCAGCGCTAGACGCACTTTGCGCGAAACCGATTGACCTGTGCTATAATTCGCTGGTTTCCAAAAATGGAGCCCAGACACGCCGTGCGTGGGCTGACAGGTTGAAAGGAGAGCATTAGAACGTTGAACATCACACAAGAGTATTTGCCCAATGCCCAGGTGGCGTTGACGATCCAGCCAGACGAGGAACAGGTGGAGAAGGCGCTGCGCAAGGCCGCCACCAAAGTAGCGCAGCGCTACACGGTGCCCGGTTTCCGCAAGGGCAAGGCGCCCTATGCGGCCGTGGTGCGCGCTTTTGGCAAGGAGGCGCTGCTGGAGCAGGCGGCCGAGGATATGAGCGACCAGATCTACCAAGAGGCGCTGAGGGAAACCGGCCTGAAGCCGATTGGTCAGGGCGTGTTGGAAGACATCACCTTCGATCCGCTGGTCTACCGCCTGGTGCTGCCCATGTCGCCGAGGATCGATCTGGGCGATTACCGTTCTGTACGGCTTGAGCGCAGCCCGGTCGAGGTCACCGACGAGGAGATCGAGGCCGAGCTGTTGAAGATGCAGGAGCAGCAGACCGAATGGCTGCCTCTGGAGGATGAGGGCGCCGTCCACGGCGACCTGCTGACCATGCAGATCAGGGGCACGGCCGGCGACGATGAGATCATCGACGACGATGCCTTCGAGCTGATCCTGGAAGCTGAGAGCAAGGATTTCCCGCCCGGCTTCGATCAGCAGTTCCTGGGCGTCAAGGCTGGCGAGGACGTGGCCTTCGACGTGGCTTATCCTGAAGAATGGCCCTCTGACCGCGCCGGCGCCGAGGCGCATTTCGATGCCGCCATCCTCAGCGTCAAGCGCCAGGAGAAGCCGGCGCTGGACGACGATTTTGCCTTGCTGGTGGGCGACTACGAGACGCTGGACGAGCTGAAGGAGAACGTGCGCACCGGTCTGCTCGATCATCGGCAGCGCGAGGCGGACATCACCTATGCCGATACGGTGCTGAAAACGATCATCGAGGGCGCGGTGACCATCGAGTATCCGCCCTTGCTGGTGGACAGCGCGGTTGACCAGTTGATAGCAGAGCAGGAGCAGATCATGCGCCGCTCCGGCCTGCCGCTCAATGAGTATCTGCGATTGACCGGCCAGGACGAAGCGGGCATGCGCCAGCGTCTGCGCGGTCGTGCAGAAGCCGGCCTGCGCAGCGATCTGACGCTGGACGCGTTGGTGCATCTGGAGGGCCTGAACGCCACAGAGGATGAAATCCACGAGCGCATCGCTGAGATGATGGCCGACGAGCAAGACGATAACCTGTTGACATTCCTGGAGTCGCCCGCCGGGCACCACGCGCTCTCCCACGACATCGAACGGCAAAAGGCCATCCGGCGCCTCATCGCGATCGGCGACGGCACAGCGCCGGAGCTGCCAGAGGAGACGATTTACGATGAAGCGCAGGCAGAGTCGGTTCAGGAATTAGCGGCCCAGGGATTGGAAATCCCTGGCTGAACCTGGGAAGCGCCCTCAGAGAGACCCAGGGATTGGAAATCCCTGGCTAAACCTACGAAGCGCCCTCAGGCGCTGGGAACCGCCCGGCAAGCCATGAGGGGCTTTCGTGGTTTTAGCCGGTGAATTCCATTCACCGGTTCCATTCACCGGCTGACGTTTCGTGACAATACTGGAGGAAAACGTGTTCGATCAGTATCCCCAATCGTTGGTGCCTATGGTCATCGAGACCACTGCCCGCGGCGAGCGCGCCTACGACATCTATTCGCTACTGCTGCGCGAGCGCATCATCTTTCTGGGCACCCCCATCAACGACCAGATCGCCAACCTGATCGTCGCCCAACTGCTCTACCTCAACCGCGAGGACCCTGAGCGCGACATCTTCATGTACATCAACTCCCCCGGCGGCTCCGTCTACGCCGGCTTGGCCATCTACGACACCATGCAGATGATCGAGGCGCCGGTCAGCACCACGGCCGTCGGCGTCACGGCCAGCATGGGCACCGTGCTGCTGGCGGCTGGCCGCAAGGGCAAGCGCTACGCCCTGCCCCACGCCACCGTACACATGCACCCGGCCGGCGGCGGCGCCCAGGGCTACACCCCTGACGTGCGCATCCAGTTCAAGGAGCTGGAGCGCGTCCAGACCCAGCTCTTCCACATCCTGGCCAAGCACACCGGCCAGACCGCCCAGATCATCGAGGAAGACTTCGACCGCGACCGCTGGATGACCGCGTTGGAAGCCAAGGAC
Organism: Chloroflexota bacterium; assembly: GCA_029558955.1. Classification (GTDB taxonomy): domain Bacteria; phylum Chloroflexota; class Anaerolineae; order JAAEKA01; family JAAEKA01; genus JAAEKA01. The sequence continues at coordinate 15,209 of JAKQCW010000065.1, read as the reverse complement.
TACGGCCTGGTGGACGATGTGCTGGGCGATGCCAGCGACGTGATCAAGGCTTTGGAGGACGAGCGCTTGCAGCGCTAGGTCGGCCGAGCCGCCGATTTCTTCGCCATGCCCAAATCTACTCCCCCTGCCCCCACCTGTTCCTTCTGCCACCGCACCGAGGATGAGGTCATGCGCCTCATCCAAGGGCCGGATTCCATCTACATCTGCGACATCTGCGTCGATCTGTGCGCTGAGATCCTGCGCGAGGAGCTGGCCCAGGTCGAGGAGGGCGGCACGCCGGTGTTGGAGCACCTGCCCGCGCCCAAGGAGATCGTCGACCGCCTGAATCAGTACGTGGTTGGCCAGGATCGCGCCAAGAAGGTGCTGGCCGTTGCCGTCTACAACCACTACAAGCGCGTCTCCTCCGGCGCGGTCTTCGGCGATGTGGAGCTGCAGAAGAGCAACATCGTCTTGATCGGCCCCACCGGCACCGGCAAGACGCTGCTGGCCCAGACCCTGGCCCGCATCCTGGACGTGCCCTTCACCATCGCCGACGCCACCAACCTGACCGAAGCGGGCTACGTGGGCGAGGACGTGGAGAACGTGCTGGTCGGCCTGCTGCACGCGGCCGAGTGGAACGTCGAACGCGCCCAGATGGGCATCGTCTACATCGATGAGATCGACAAGATCGCCCGCAAGCAGGGCGACAACCCCTCCATCAGCCGCGACGTCTCCGGCGAAGGGGTGCAGCAGGGGCTGCTCAAGATCATCGAGGGCAACATCGTCAACGTGCCCCCGCAGGGCGGCCGCAAGCACCCCACCCAGGAATACATCCGGCTGGACACCCGCAACATCCTCTTCATCTGCGGCGGCGCCTTCGCCGGCCTGGACGAGATCATCGCCCGCCGCATCCAGGGGCCGGGCCGCATGGGCTTCGGCGCCAGCGGCGTCAAGCGGTTGGACCCGGAGCAGATGCGCGCCGAGCTCTTGCAACAGGCCACCTCCGATGACCTGATGAAATTCGGCCTGATCCCTGAGTTCGTCGGCCGTCTGCCGGTGGGCGTCAGCGTCGATCCGCTGGACAAGAACGCCTTGGTGCGCATCCTGACCGAGCCGCGCAACGCCCTGGTCAAACAATATCAGCGGCTATTCAGCCTGGACAACACCGAGTTGGTCTTCACCCCCGACTCCCTGTTGGCCACCGCCGAGGAGGCGATCAAGCTCAGGACCGGCGCGCGTGGCCTGCGCACCATTCTGGAGGCGGTGTTGCTGGATGTGATGTACGAGATCCCCTCCCGACCTGAGGTGACCAAGTGCGTGGTCAACGCCGACACCATCCTGCGCCGCAGCCAGCCGGTGCTGCTGGCCGGCGGCGAGCGGGCCGTGCTCTGGGGACCTGAGCTGCAGGCCACAGCCTAGCGCGGCGCGGCTGGCAGCTTCCGAAGAGCGGCCAACCTTCGACCTCACCCCTGCCATGCTTCAAGTCAACGAAACCCAGTGCCAGGCCATCGGCCAGCGGCTGCGCAGCCAGACTGTCCATGCCGATGAGTTTCTCTTCGTGCCCGCGACCGTGGCCGAGGCGCAGCGGGAAGCCAACTACTGGACCTTCGCCATCGCTATCTGCCAGCACACCAAGAGCCTGGAGGGGATCATCGATGGCCGCTGGCGCCGCGGCTGGGACTATCTGATCTGCGCCAGCCGCCGCGCGCTGGATGATTTCGCCTCAGCCGAGGCCATGGCCCGCATCGATGCCGCCCGGCTGCGCGCCATCCTCTCCGACGACTTCGACCCGACCAACTCCACGGTGGACCGCGTCGAGGAGCGCCTGGGCCAGCTTCATGACGTGGCCGGCGTGCTGCTGGCCCAGTACGACGGCCAGGCCATGAACCTCTACTGCCAGGCTGGCGGCCGCATCCGCGGCGATGGGGGCATCTTCCAGCGTCTGGCGGCCATCCCAGCCTACACCGACCCTCTGGACAAGAAGGCGCAGCTCTTGGTGGGCCAACTGGACGCGGCCGGCGTCTGGCCGCTGGCCGACCCGCAGAACCTCAAGGTGTGCATGGACTATCACGCCATGCGCGTTGCCCTGCGCACCGGCATCGTCGAGGTGACCGATCCCGGGCTGGCCCTTGCCCTCCGCCAGAAGGCGCTGGTCAGCGACGAGATCAACCATGCGGTGCGCGGCGCCGTCTCCGACGCCTGCGACCGGGTCATCGCGCACAGCGGCGTCAGCGTCTTCGAGTTCGACAAGTGGATCTGGCACCTGGGGCGCAGTTGCTGCTTCTACGATCACGAGCCGATCTGCGGGCCGCGCACCTGCCACAAGATGGACACCTGCACCTACATCCAGGCCGTGGACTACGCCTGCCCCGGCAAGTGCTCGCTGGATGGCGCCTGCAAAGGGAGCCGGGACGAGACCTACAAGAATCTTTGGGAGACCAACGTCTACACCGAATTCTATTGATGTTAACTCCAAAGGCTAACTTCTGGGCCGAAATCGACGGCGAGGTCGTGCTCAGCCAATGGCGGGTGGAACTGCTGCACGCCATCGACGTGGCCGGCTCCATCAGCGGCGCGGCCCAGCAACTCGATATCCCCTACAAACTGGCCTGGGAACGCATCCATCAGATGGAACAGCGGCTGGGCCAGCAGCTTGTCGACGCGCAGGTGGGCGGCGCGGGCGGCGGCGGCGCAACCTTGACCCCCCTGGCGCGGGACTATATGCGCCGCTGGCGGGCGTTTCATCAGGGGCTGGAGACGTTGATCGCCCAGCGCTTTGCCGCGGCCTTCGACCTGGCCGCGCCGCCGGCGGGGCAGGATTAGACGCTTGAGGCAAACCCAGCGCGCCTGGCTTGGCGCAGGTATTGTGATCGTGGTCGTGGTCCTGGCTGTTGCCCTGGGCCGTTTTCTGCTCTCACGAGATCAGCCGCCGGTCGCTCTGACGCCCACGGAGGCGCCGAGCGCCGCGACCCTCGCGCCGACGGCCACCGCCACGCCGGCGCGTCCCACGGCCACAGCCACCCGCCCGGCCGCCGCCGCGACCATCACGGCCACGGCCGCGCTGCCGGTCGAGCCGGCCACGCCGGCCGCCCCGGTCGCGCCCACCCCCGGCCCCACCGTCGCCCCCGACCTGGCGCTGGAGTTCACCACCCTCAAGCCCAACCAATACCTTGGCTATGTGGCCCAGCGCTATGGCGTTGCGTTGGAGGAGCTGGTGCAGCTCAGCGGCATCGAAAATCCCGACGTGGTGCCCATCGGCCAGGGGCTGATCATCCCCCACCGCCCCGGCCGCAACACCCCCGATCAGATCCTCCTGCCCGACAGCGAGCTGGTCTACGGCGCGGGCTACGTCGATTTCGACCTCCACGCCTTTGTGGCTGAGCAGGGCGGCCGGCTGGCGCAGTTCCGCATGACCGGGCTGGACGGCGAACAGTGGAGCGGGGCGGATGTGGTGGAGCGGGTGGCCATGCGCTACAGCGTCGGCCCGCGCGTGCTGCTGGCGCTGATGGAAGCGGGCAGCGGCTGGGTGACCGACCCCGCGCCGCAGGGCGTGGCTGCCGACTATCCCCTGGGCCACACCAACGGCGCGCCCGGCCTGCTGCCGCAGTTGGAATGGGCCGCCGACGCGCTCAACCATGGCTTCTACGGCTGGCAGGATCGGGGCGAGACCGCCATCCGCTTCGAGGATGGCACGCTGGCGCGCGGCGCGCCCGGCCTCAACCCCGGCACGGTGGCCGTCCAGCGCGCCCTGGCCGCCGACGCCGCCTACAGCCAGCTTCCCGACCGGCTGGCGGCCTTCGACGCCGCCTACCGCCGGCTCTTCGGCGATCCCGCGGCGCTGGATGCCGGCCCTGTGCTGCCGGCCGGGCTGGAGCAGCCGCTGTTGCACCTGCCCTGGCTGCCGGGGGAATGGTGGCACCTGACCGGCGGGCCGCACGGCGGCTGGTTCCCCAGCAGCGGCTGGGCGGCCATGGATTTCGTGCCGGAGACTGCGCAGATCGGCAACTGCGTGCCCGCGCCCTCCTGGGCTGTGGCCGCGGCGCCGGGCGTCGTGGCGCGCAGCACTCCCGGCGAGGTGTTGCTGGACCTGGACGGCGACGGCGACATCCGCACCGGCTGGGTGCTGCAATATTTGCACATCATCGACACGCCGGAGGTGGGGACGGCGCTGGCCCAGGATGACCCGGTGGGCCGGCCCAGTTGCGAGGGCGGTCTGGCCGAAACCACGCACCTGCACTTCGCCCGCCGCTTCAACGGTCTGTGGGTGGACGCCGGCGGGCCCGCGCCCATGGTGCTGGACGGCTGGACGGCCTACGGCGGCTTCGAGTACGAAGGGGGCATGAGCAGGCCGGGCCAGCCCGACCGCGAGGCTACGCATTCGCGCGATCGGGCGGTCAACGGGCTGCTGCGGGAGGAGTAGGCAACTTGCCTTCAGCCCCGCTATCCGTATAATCCCCTGCCATGCGCGAGTCGCCCTACCCCATGGTCTCGGTCGAGGAGGCCCTGGCCATCATCTCCCATCAGGTTGCGCCGCTGCCGGCCGGCTCCGGCTTGCTGCAAGAGGCCCTTGGCCTGGTGCTGGCCGAGGATGTCCGGGCGCCGGCCGATCAGCCCCCCTTCCCCGCTTCGATCGTGGACGGTTTCGCCCTGCGCGCGGCCGATGGCGACCTGCCGCGCCGGCTGATCGGCGAGCAGATGGCCGGCTACGTGGCGAATCTGGCGGTCGGGCCGGGCGCGGCGGTGCGCATCACCACCGGCGCGCCGCTTCCGGCCGGCGCCGACGCGGTGGTGATGGTCGAGCGCGCTGACGAGGCCGAGGGCTGGGTGACGCCGCATCCCGGCCAGGATCTGCGGACGGGGCTGGGCATCCGCGCTGTCGGCGCCGACGTGCAGGCTGGTCAACGGGTGCTGGCGGCCGGCCAGGCGCTGGGCCCGGCTGAGCTGGGCATGCTGGCCTCGCTGGGCATGGCGCGCGCGCCGGTGCATCGGCGTCCGGTGGTGGGCGTCTTTTCCACTGGCGACGAGCTGGTGGAGCCAGGCCAGCCGCTCGGGCCCGGCCAGATCTACGACAGCAACCGGCCGGCGCTGCTGGCGGCCGCGGCCGCGGCCGGCGGCCAGCCGCTGGACCTGGGCATCATCGCCGATCAGCCAGGGCTGTTGGAGCAGGCGTTGAGCGCGGCCTTGGCCCGCGCCGAGATTCTGGTTACCTCTGGCGGCGTCAGCATGGGCGAGTTGGACCTGCTCAAGCCGCTGCTGGCGCGCTGGGGAACGGTCCACTTCGGACGGGTGCAGATGAAGCCAGGCAAGCCGCTGACCTTTGCCACGTTGCTGGCGCACGAAGCCAGCGACCTGCCGCCGAGACCGGTCTTTGCCCTGCCCGGCAACCCGGTGTCATCGCTGGTCACGTTTCAGTTGTTCGTGCGCCCGGCGATTCGCCGCATGTTGGGTTTCACGCAGACCGGTCTGCCGCGTGTGCAGGCGACGCTGGGTCACGAGTTTCGGCTTGACCCTGAGCGGCCTGAGTTTCACCGGGTAACGTTGAGCCGCGAGCATGGCCGGACCGTCGCGCGCTCCACGGGCAGTCAGGCCTCCAGCCGCCTGTTGTCGGCAACCGGCGCGAGCGGCCTGCTGGTGTTGGAGCAGGGCGAGGGCCTCCTTCCAGCCGGCGCCGAACGGCCGGTGCTGATGCTGAACGACGTCTGGCTGAGCGAGTAGCATTGGCGGCCAAGGGCGCGCCCGGCCAGCAACGCTCATCCTGGCTCGGTCGGAGACCGGCCAGAGCAGGTTCGCCCTGATTCCTCCGAGTTCCTCCGAATTTCCATGAATACTGTGAAAATCGACCAAGCGGAAAGCTCATCAACCCTCACCCACCTGGATGAAAGCGGCGCGGCCCGTATGGTCGATGTCAGCCTCAAGGCTGAAACCGAACGCGTGGCCGTCGCCCAGGGCGAGGTGCGCATGTCGGCGGCCACGTTGGCAGCCATTGTGGCCGGCAACGCGCCCAAGGGCGATGTGCTGGGCGCCGCCCGCATCGCCGGCGTCATGGCCGCCAAGCGCACCCCGGACCTGATTCCCCTCTGCCATCCCTTGCTGCTCAGCCAGGTGGCCGTGGACTTGCAGCCCGACGAGGCGCGCTCTCGCGTCGTCATCACCGCCACGGTGCGCTGCAAGGGCCAGACCGGCGTCGAGATGGAGGCGCTGACCGCCGTCGCGGTGGCTGGTCTGACCATCTACGACATGGCCAAGGCGCTGCAAAAGGACATGGTCATCGGCAACATCCAACTGCTGTCGAAGGCCGGCGGCAAGAGCGGCGACTGGCTTCAGGGCGGCCGGAGCGATGAATGATGAACGATGACGCTGCATTGACCCCGATCTCGGTGCAGATCAGGCTGTTTGCCTCGCTGCGGCAGGCGGCCGGGGCCGGGATGCTGACGCGCAGCCTGCCGGCCGGCGCGACCGTGGCCGACCTGCTGCAAACGCTGACGGCTGAGTTTCCCAGCCTGCCCGGCGCTGCGGGCGCGATCTACGCCGCGGTCAATCGGGTCTACGCCGGCCAGGAGACGATCTTGCAGGACGGCGACGAGGTGGGGCTCTTTCCGCCGGTCAGCGGCGGTCAGACTGGCCGGCCGCTCTTCCAGGTCACCGAGGCGCCGCTGTCGCTGGACGACGTGGCCAGCCGCGTGGCCGCGCCCAACCGCGGGGCCGTGACCCTTTTCGCCGGCCTGGTGCGGGGCGAAACTGACCTGACCAACCCCCACGCGGCCGCGCCGCCCGCGGCGAGCGGCGACCCGCAGGGCCTGCTGCACACCGACTATCTGGAGTACGAGGCCTACGCCGAGATGGCCGAGGAGGTCATGGCCCAGATCGGCGCGGAGATCCAGCAGCGCTGGCCGCAGATCGAGGCCGTCAGCATCGTGCATCGGGTGGGCCGCATCGAGGTGGGGGAGCCCAGCGTGGTCATCGCCCTGGCCGCCGCCCATCGCAAAGGGACGTTCGACGCATGCAGCTACGCCATCGAGCGTCTCAAGGCCATCGTGCCCGTCTGGAAGAAAGAGGTCGGCCGCGACGGCCAGTGGTGGGTTGAAGGCCCACGCCAGGCCGAGCTGGCGCTGCCCGTCGTCTGACGCCGGTCTTTGTGTTCTCCATGCCCTCTGTGGTACAATCCCACCGTCAACAGTGCAGCACCTTGACAAAAGGATATGGCAGGCTGGAGCGCCGTCGCTGGTCGTTCGTTCTGCGGACGGCCAGAGGAACTTCCCGACTCCCCCTCGCGCCCGGCAACGGACGCGGGAAAGTTGCCTCACGAAACAGCAAGTGAGGGCGTTGCAGGCCGCAAGGCGGCAACGACTACAACCGCAACAGAAAGCAATCCCGGCGCAGGTCGCTGGCAACAGCGGCCCCGTCAGGGCTGAAACGGTGGGGTAAGAGCCCACCAGCGGCGGCAGCAATGACGCCGGCTGGGCGAGCGTGCAACCGGGAGCAAGGCGAGTGGGCCGGGCTGACGCGCCATGCGCGGCGGTTCGGTCTCGTCGCAGCAGGGACGGCAAGGCCGGGTAACACCCGGCAAGCCAGGACCGGCCTCAGGTCGCAAGACCTGAGAGACAGATGACGGCCTCGACAGAATCGGGAGTACATCCAGCTTGCCTTCACATCCCCGCTCACACCCCCGCTCGGGCCGGTCTCCGACCGAGCCCCTGCACCCCCGCTCGGGCCGGTCTCCGACCGGGCCCCTGCACCCTGCTCGGGCCGGTCTCCGACCGGGCCCCTGCAACCCCGCTCGGGCCGGTCTCCGACCGAGCCCCTGCACCCCGCTCGGGCCGGTCTCCGACCGAGCCCCTGCACCCCGCTCGGGCCGGTCTCCGACCGAGCCCGCCGGTGCTTCGCTCTTGATTGCCGACGTGGCGGAATTGGCAGACGCGTCAGACTTAGGATCTGGTGGCCTAACGGTCGTGGGAGTTCGAGTCTCCCCGTCGGCACTTGAAACAAACGCTCACACCCACTCACCTGAGGAGATCAGTATGTTGACCGAAGAACAACTCCGATCGATGCTTACTGATCTGGAGTCTGACCGTGTCGAGCGCACTGTTTCGGTCAGCAACACGGACAAGTTCGGCCAGGCCATCTGCGCCTTTGCCAACGATTTTCCCAATCATCAGCAACCGGGGTATCTCATCATCGGCGCCAGCGACGATGGCCAGCCAAGCGGACTGACTGTCACCGATGATCTGCTGCAGAACCTGGCGGCGTTGCGCTCCGATGGCAACATCCAGCCTCTGCCTGCCATCACAGTCAGCAAACAGTCGTTGGCTGAGGGCGATCTGGCTGTCGTCGAAGTGTTGCCCTCAGATCTGCCGCCGGTGCGTTTCAAGGGCAAAGTCTGGATTCGGGTCGGCCCGCGACGCGCTGCCGCCAGCGAACAGGAGGAGCGGCTGCTCAGCGAACGCCGCATTTCCTTCGCCCGATCGTTCGATGCCCTGCCGTGCCTGGAAAGCACTCTGGCCGATCTGTCGGAGGAGCGTTTCTATCTGTCATACCTGCGCCGCGCCGTGGCCGAGGATGTGATCGCGGAAAATCGACGGCCATTCAGGCTGCAACTGGCCAGCCTGCGCCTGTTCGATCTCAAACAGGACTGCCCGACCAACGGCGGCATCCTGCTGTTGGCAGACAGTCCAACGTACTACCTGCCCGGCGCCTACGTGCAGTTTGTGCGTTACGCCGGCGTTGACATGGGCAGCGACGTGATCGATGAAAAGCGGGCCGCGGGGGATCTGCACACCGTATTGCAAACCCTGGACCTGATGATCGACGTCAATCTGCGCCAGTACCCCGTGCCGGTCAGCGCCCTGCGCGAGGAGACTGTGGCCGACTATCCCAAGGTTGCGGTGCGGGAGCTGGTCATCAACGCGATCATGCATCGCAATTACCAATCCAACGCGCCGGTGCGGCTCTACTGGTTCGCCGATCACATCGAGATCAGCAATCCGGGCGGGCTTTACGGCGAAGCGTCGCCGGAGAACTTCCCCTACGCCGTGGGCTACCGCAACCCCGTGATCGCCGAAGCAATACGCGTGCTGGGGTACACCAATCGCTTCGGCCAGGGAGTCTTGCGGGCGCAGAAGGCGTTGGAGCTCAACCAGAACCCGCCAGCCCGCTTCACCTTTGACCCCCACTACTTCTCCGTGCAGATCGCTGCCCGCGCGGCCAATGGCGCTCCGTCGCTTCTTCAGCGGTGAGGGCCGACCCGACCAGTCATGACCACTCCTGAACAGCGCGCCCGCAAGAACATCGACCAACTGCTGAAGGCCGCCGGCTGGCAGGTGCAGGATCGCAGCGATCTCAACCTGGGAGCGGGGCTGGGCGTGGCGGTGCGCGAGTTTCAGCTCAGCACCGGCCGGCTAAAGCCGCGCCTCCGGCCAGTTTTGGCAGTGCTGAATTGCCGTCCAGATTCTTGACTAATTCCCTGACCTGGGTAAAATACGCTCCTGTCAGGCAGTTGTGCTTTTACAAATACGATGGACGGAGCTTCCCGGACACTGCGGGCCCGTGGCCTAGCGGGAAGGCGCCTCCTTTGCACGGAGGAGATCGTCGGTTCGAATCCGACCGGGTCCACCTCCGCAGCGCCCAGGCGCCGGCGGAAGAGCTTCCATCCATCGTGATCGATTGTCGATGCGGGCGTAGTTCAGCGGTAGAACGTCTCCTTGCCAAGGAGAAGGTCGTGAGTTCGAGTCTCATCGCCCGCTCTCTAGCGACTAGCAGGTGGCATCTGGCGTATGGCATTGAAGCTTCAGTGGCATACGCTAGTTTGATTAAAGCCCCTGTCAGGCGCTGGCCATGCCGAAGTAGCTCAGTTGGTAGAGCACGCGACTGAAAATTGCGGTGTCCCCAGTTCAAGTCTGGGCTTCGGCACCAGGTCTTTCCCCGGACTGCGTCTGGGGCAGCATTCGGGGATCGTCTAATGGCAGGACAGGGGACTTTGGATCCTCTAATCGTGGTTCGAATCCACGTCCCCGAGCTTGCACCTTGGCCGATGACCGCCGTTAACAGAGCAGGTTGAACGAATGTTGTATGGTGACCATAGCTCAATTGGCAGAGCACCTGGTTGTGGCCCAGGAGGTCGTGGGTTCGAGCCCCACTGGTCACCCCATTCCGTAGTTCAGAGCGCCCAGACGACTTGTGTCTGGGCGCTTTTTGTTCTGTAGCGGCGGACGCGGCGACTGCTTCGACGGCCGGAGGCGAGAAAAGCCGTGACATCTGTGTTGGTGCTCAATGCAACTTATGAGCCGCTCAGCGTCGTCTCGATCAAGCGCGCAGTGGTTCTGCTGCTCAAGGAGAAGGCCGAGCTGCTGGAGGCGGCCGAGACCACCCTGCGCGCCCGCGGCATTGCCATGCCGGTCCCCCTGGTGATTCGCATGGTCTATTACGTCCGCATCCCGCGCGCCATGGCGCTGCCCCTCTCTCGCCGTTCCATCATGGCCCGCGACCAGTACACCTGCCAATATTGCGGCGCAACGCCGCTGCGCGCCGATCTGACGCTGGACCATGTCCTGCCCCGCAGCCGCGGCGGTCGCACCGAATGGGAGAATGTGGTGGTGGCCTGCCGCGTCTGCAATCAGAAGAAGGGCAACCGCACCCCCAGGGAGGCGCAGATGAGCCTGGCGCGCCCGCCGCGCCGGCCGCGCTATGTGGCTCTGGCCCTGCTGGGGGAAAGCCATCAGCGCGAGGCCTGGAGCAAATACCTGTTCTAGCACTCCATACCCCCATGTCGCACCAACACAAACGGGCTGCCTGTGAAGGCAGCCCGTTCGTTGTCGCGCCGTAGCATCTATCGGATGATCCGAGGTGATGCTACGGCGCTTGGGGTACTACTAGACATTAGCATCACCTCCTGTTGTAAGGATGGCGTATGAGGGCCGGCTGGCAGCCGGACAAGGGAGATTATGGCATACAATCGGATATCTGTCAACTGGGCGCACAGCCGTCGCCAACTGCCACCGGATCGGTGATCCTGATCCCCTCGACGCTGACCGCGCAGCGCCAGGCGTAGACCTCGACGCCAGCCGCGCGGACGCGGCGCAGCGTGTTCGCAAAGGCCGGATCTGCGCTGGGATGGGGGGCAAAACGCACCGCATCGCTGCGCTGGATCACGAAACCCACCGCCACCCGCTGGCCAGCCCGCCGCAGCTCGGCCAGCTCCTCCAGGTGCTTGACGCCGCGCTCGGTGGGCGCGTCGGGGAAGCGCGCGCAGCCTTCCTCCACCAGGGTGACGGACTTGATCTCCAGCCAGCAGCGCTGCCCGCCGGGGCCGCCGCTGAGCAGAAAGTCCAGCCGGCTGGCGCCCACACGCACCTCGGGCTGAACCTGGCTGTAGCCGGCCAGGTCGGCCAGCCGGCCGCCGGCCAGCGCCTCGGCGACCAACCGGTTGGGCAGGCGCGCGTCCACCGAGACCAGCACCCCGGCGTAGGCCACCAGGGCCAGTTGGCAGGCGGTCTTGCGTCCGGCCTGGGCTGGCGCAGGCGCCACCCACACGGCCGCGCCGGGGGTGAACAGCTCGCCCAGCCGGCCGGAGTTGGGCACGTGCGCGGGCAGCGTCTGGCCGGCGCATTCGACCAGGGCGCGGAAGCGGTTCTCGCGGCGGATGAAGCGGGCGGGCAGCAGGGGGGTGGGCCAGTTCATGGCGAGCCGCTGGGGGATTCAAATTGCGCCAGCGCCGCATCCAACGCCGCGACGCTGGTGATCTTCGAGGTCGTCTGCAAGAAGGCTTGCAGCGAAGGGCTGTGCGCCCGCAACTGCTTCAGCTTGGGGCCGATGGGGTCGCTGGCGGCCGCGCCCGTGGCATAGCTGCCATGAAAGGCAAAATAGGCCTGGTTCAGCACCCGCAGGAAATAGCCGTGCTCGGCAAAGGTCTTGCGCCGCGCCTCCATGAAGGCCTCGGCCTCCTCGACGTGGCCGCCGGCCAGCAGCTCATCGACCACCAGCCGCGTGGCCCGCATCTGTGGGCCGAATTCGAAGGGCTGCGGCTCGTTCAGCGGCGGCTCGGCCTCGTCGGGCGTCTGCACCGGCGGTTCGGGCGGCGGCAGCAGGTCGGGATAGTAGCGGGCCAGCAGCGCGCGTCCCAGCTCCTCGCCCGCGATGCTGGCCACCGTTTCATTGATGGTCACATGCTCGCCCCCCTCCAGTATGCTCCAGCCCAGCGGCTGAAAGGCCAGATAGTTGTGGATCCACTCGTGGGCGATGGTGTCCGCGGTCCACGGCAGGCCATAGCGGTCGATGACCATGGTGGGGTAGACGCCGTAGCCGCCGATGCCGGTGACATAGGCCGCCACATTCTCCTGCTGCGCGAGTTCCTGCTCCAGGGCCGCACGCTCGGCGCTGTCCAGGCCTGGCGCCAGGTCCACGGCGCGCAGACGCTGGATGCGGTCGCGCGGGCTGAGCACCAATAGCTGCGGCGGCTCGTTGAAACGCATGCGCACCGGCGGCCACACCAGCCCGGCCGTCTGCAGCCCTTCCGCCTGGATGATGGCGGTCATCTGCTGTTCCAGAATCGCCTCGACAGTGCTGGCTTGGGCGTCGAGCTGTTGGCGCAGGGCTGCCAGCTCGGCGCGCTGATCGGCGGTGGCCGCGGCCGCGTCAGGCGTGGCCGGGTCGGCGTAGGTGCGTTCGATTTGATCCGCCAGCGAGCTGGCGCGCTGGGCCTGCTCCAGCCAGGCGCGCACCATCTGCGTCGCCTGCGCTTCATCCAGGCCGGCGGCCGGCTTGGCGACGGTGTCTTGCAGCTTGCCGGCCACCGAGTTCAGCGTCCAGGTTGCCAGATCGAAGCGCCGGTCGGCTGTCGCGGCATAGATGGCCTGGTCCAGCGCGGCTGGCGGCGGCCGCCAGGCGGCGTGCAGCAGCAGCGCCGTCGCCGCGCTCACCACCGCCAGCCGCAGCCAGGCGCGCCAGGAGACCGACCGCCGGCGGAGATGCTGCGCCTGCTGGCCGGCTGCTCCTGGGCTGGAGCGCGGCCGCAGCTTGTCGTTTGAGCTGTCTGTGGCTACAATGGAGGACATGAAAACGACTGGATTCGTGGATGAGACCACCGTGCGTGTGCGCTACGCCGAGACTGACGCCATGGGCGTGGTGCATCACAGCCAATATGTGATCTGGTTCGAGGTGGGGCGCAGCAGCTTCATGCGCAACGCCGGCGTCTCCTATGCCGAGATCGAGCGCGGCGGGCGACAGTTCCGCATCGCCGAGGTTGGGGCCCGGTATCATGCCCCAGCCTGCTACGATCAGGTGATCACGGTGCGCACCTGGCTGGGCGCGCTGCATAGCCGCGGCCTGACCTTTTCCTACGCCATCGTCCGGCCGGACGCGGTCGGCGGCGGGGAGCAGGTGTTGGTCACCGGCTTCACCAAGCTGATCTGCACCGACCGCGCCGGCCAGGTGCAGCGCCTGCCGGCCGAGCTGCGCCAGGTCTTGCAGGCGTTGACGGAAGCGCCGGCTGCGCTGGCCGGCTGATCGGGCGCGTCTCTATCAAAGCGCATGTGGGCGGCAGATGCCGTAAGCCTTAATCCCTGTCAGGTGAACTGTCCAGCCAGGTTCAGGAGTTCTGGATCCTGGGCGAAAGCAAAAACTGCCTTGAGAGAGCGTCCGTTGCGCAAAGCAACCGGCGCTGCCTCAAGGCAGTCTCTTTGGGTTGGCGTCGATGCTGATGGCCGGCGTTGACGGGACGCGCCCGCGCGGGCTTATTCCCTGGCTTTGGCGCGCAGGTGGAGCAGCTCGAAGTTCTCGTACAGTCGGGGGTCGATGGCTTGGCGCATGCCTTGAATCACGCCGGACAGCGCATCCCACAGCAGGTCGATGCCGCCGAACAGGTCGAAGAACACATCCTCGCGCACCAGTTGATGCTTGACCAGCACGCCGAAGAGCTCCATGACGCCGCAGATGTCGTTGAAGTGGCGCCATTCCAGGCTGCCCGAGGGATAGCGGCGTTGGAAACTTTCGTAGTCCGTGGCCTCCAGCTCGGTCAACGCCCAGGTTTGGGCCTCGCGCACATGCGGCTCGGTGGCCAGTTCGTACAGCTTCAGCAGGGTCGCGACGTCGTCGCAGGGCCGGGTGTTCACGGTGCGACTAGGCCTCCCCGATCTGCCAGCGCTCCACCATGTGGCGCTGCACCACCAGCTCCCGGCCATCCTCTTGCAGCAGCAGCGCCGAGCCCAGGTCAGACCACTGCACCTTGCCGGTCAGCGTGTGGCCGCTGCGCAGCTCCAGGCGGATGGGCGCGTCCTGCTCGACCGCTTCCACCAACGCCGCGCTCAACGCTTTGCGGGTCCATGGAACGCGGCTGATCAGCTCCTCGGCCGGAACCTGGTAATAGGCGGCCAGGCTCGCCAGCTCTTCTTCGCTGCCCATGGCGCGGTAGCGCTGCTCCATCTGGCGGTAATCGCCGGCCTTGACGCCGGTGGCCTCTTCTACATCCTGCGGCGTTGGGCCACCCTTCACGGCTCGCAGATAGCGCAGGTAATCGCCGGTGCTCATGACTTCTCTTCCTCTGCCGTCGCTGCTGGCGCCGCCTCATGCTCAGGGGCCGCCTCGTGCTCAGCCGCCTCCTCGCGCTCAGGGGCCGGCGTGACCTGGTAAAAGGCGATGGCCAGCTTCTGCACGGTGACCTCGTCGCCGCCATTGATGCTCAACGTCAGCGCATAGGGACTGAAGCCTTGCAGCGTGCCCACCAGCGTCGACCCGTCGAAGAGGGTCAGGTGCATGGGGCTATTGTCCAGTTGCACCTGGGTCAGGTAGACCAGCTCGTGCTCGTCCACCGACTCGGGCAGGTAGGGGCGCTGCCGCTTGCCCTTGGGGCGCTCCGGCTTGCGTTCGGCGATCATCTCCTGGCAGGTGGTCAGCAGATGCGATGCCTCTTTGCGGTTGAGCATGCTCAGCGGCTTGCCGGCCAGGCGCAGCAGGTCGTCGCCGGACATGTCCAGTTGTTGCAAGAGGATCTTGAGATGCTCAAGCTGGCTGGGGCGGGCGGGCGCAACCTGCGGCCGGCGCTTGAGGCCGCCCGGCTTCTTGGGCGGTCGATCCATGCGCCGATCCGTGCGATCAGGCCGGTCAGGGCGGTCCTGGCGATAGGGGGGACGCATCGGCCGCGCGCCGCGGTCATTGTCGTAGCGCGGCGCTGATCGGTCGCCATAGCCCCGGTTGTAGTCGCCGCCGCCATAGCTGGAACGACCCTCGCTGCCGTAGCTGGA
>JAKQCW010000059.1 GCA_029558955.1 Chloroflexota bacterium | reverse complement strand
ATCGCTCCCAGCGGATCCGTGATCCGCTGGCTCGGAGGTGCAGGCGAATGTGGTAACCTGCCGGTTCACGGAACCGGCAGGAGCATAGGGGAGCGCGGTAAGGTGAGAGTAGGATAATTATCGCTCTATCGCTCCCAGCGGCTCTATCGCTCCCAGCGGATCCGTGATCCGCTGGTCTTAACAGAATACTCCATGCCCTAAGGACAATGATACTATGGCATCAGCATCTTGGCCTGCACACACTGACGCTGCTGGCATCTATTTTGTCACAACCAGCGCCATTGACCGAAAGCATGTCTTTCGTCGTGACGTGATCAAACGCATCTTGGTCGATAGCCTGAACACCGGGCGTATTCTAGGCCAATATCAACTCTTCGTCTTCGTAATCATGCCGAACCACATCCATTTCATCGTTCGCTGTCTGTCTGAGAATTCGATCAGCGATGTAGTTCGGGAGTTTAAGAAAACGACATCCAATTATATCTTCCGCCAACTGGAAGCTGAAGAAAACAAAAAAGCCCTGGCCTTTCTTGATGCGACGGCTGAGGCTGCCAAGATGAAGGACCGTGCTGTCTGGGAAGGTGAGTATCAGGCGAAAGATGTGTTCTCTCCCGATTTTTTGCGTCAGAAGGTCGAATACATTCACAACAACCCCTGCCAACCGCACTGGCAATTGGCGAGTAGCCCAGAGAAATATGTTTGGTCGAGCGCTGGGTATTATCTAGCGGGCAGGCGCGCGCTCATCCCGCTGAGCGATGTAAGAGAGCTTCTTGAGTAGTGGCCCGCCGGTTCACGGAACCGGCGGGAGCGGGGTGAGATGGAAGCATGGCTTTTTCGCTCCCAGCGGATCCGTGATCCGCTGGGCAAGAGGCGTAGACACAGACGCCGGTTCACGGAACCGGCGGGAGCGGGAAGAACTGGCGGGAGCGGGAGGAACTGGCAGGAGCGAGGTGAGATGGAAGCATGCCATTGTCGCTCCCAGCGGATCCGTGATCCGCTGGGCAACAGGCGTAGACGCTCCCGCCGGTTCACGGAACCGGCGGGAGCGGGAGGAACTGGCAGGAGCGGGGTGAGATGGAAGCATGGCTTTGTCGCTCCCAGCGGATCCATGATCTGTCGCTCCCAGCGGATCCGTGATCCGCTGGGCAAGAGGCGTAGACACAGACGCCGGTTCACGGAGCCGGCGGGAGCAGGAGGAACCGGCGGGAGCGGGAGGAACTGGCAGGAGCGGGCAGAACCGACAGGAGCGGGAGGAACCGGCGGGAGCGAGGCGGGGCGTGGCGATCGAGCATCGGGCGTTTAGCTGATTTGTTTACGACGGGGCGGGCTTGCCAACAATTGGTCGACATGAAGTATAATCTCGCAGCTATACCATTCGTCCCCTGCTTGCACCGCCGGTTCACGGAACCGGCGGGAGCACGAAGAGAAGCGAGGTAACCTGTGAAATCCCGCTATCGTTGGTTTGTCGTCGCGACCTTTTTCCTTTTCATGCTGTTGCACCAGTCAGATAAGCTGCTGATCGGCACGCTGACCCCCAACATCATGGAGACCTTCGGCATCAGCATGACGCAAATGGGCGCGATCAGCACCGGGGCGCTGATCGTCGGCGCGCTGTTCTACCCGGTCTGGGGCTATCTCTATGACCGCTACGCGCGCGCTAAGCTGCTGGCGCTGGCCTCGCTGCTCTGGGGCGTCACCACCTGGCTCAACGCCATCGCCCCCACCTACCGCGCCTTTCTGATCACCCGCGCCAGCACCGGCATCGACGACTCCAGCTATCCCGGCATCTACAGCCTGATCGCCGACTATTTCAGCCCCAGCAAGCGCGGCCGGGTCTATGGACTGCTGCAACTGGCCATGCCGCTGGGCTTTCTGGTCGGCATGGCGTTGGCGCTGGCGCTGCGCGACACCATCGGCTGGCGCGCGGTGTTCTACATCACCGGCGCGCTGGGGGTGCTGCTGGCGGCGGTGATCTTCTTCGGCGTCAAGGAGCCGCAGCGCGGCGGCAGCGAGCCGGAGCTGGCCGATGTGGAGATGAGCACCACCTACCGCTTCAGTTGGCCGGTGGCGCGCGACCTGTTCAAGAAACGCACCATGCGTCTGCTCTTCTTGCAGGGCTTCTTCGGCGTCTTCCCCTGGAACGTGATCAACTTCTGGTTCTTTACCTTTCTCGAAAAGGAGCGCGGCTATGAGGGCGGCGCGCTCTATGTGACCATGGCCGTGGCCGTGCTGGTGCTGGCGGCCGGCTATCCGGTGGGGGGCATTCTGGGCGATGTGCTGTTCAAACGCACGCCGCGCGGCCGGGCCATCGTCGCGACCGTCGGCGTGCTGATGGGTGCGGTCTTGATGGTGCTGACTCTGAGCGTCCCCGCAGCGAATCAAACGCTGTTTCTGATCCTGCTGGCCGCCACCGCCTTTTTCATCCCCTTCGCCTCCCCGAACGTGGTCTCCATCGTCTCGGACGTGACCCTCCCTGAGGTGCGCAGCACGGCCATCTCCATCCAGTACCTGATCGAATCGGCCGGCGCGGCGCTGGCCCCGCTGATGGCCGGCGCCATCGCCGACCGCACCTCGCTGGGCACGGCCATCCTGAGCATCAACACCACCACCTGGCTGATCTGCGGCTTGATCTACATCGGCGTCATCTTTCTGGTTCCCCGGGACATCGACGCCCTGCGCCATGAGATGCAGGAACGCGCCGAGCATGAGCGCGCCCTGAAAGTCGCCGCCCCATCAAGTCCCGGTTAGGCTACTTTCGCCAAGATCGTCAATGATCTTCCCCTACTTCTCGCTACGCATTCGACTTGTTCAGGAGAGTTTGAACACCCATCATGCCAGCGTCTTCTATGAACATCTGCCTGCTACCAGGCATTTGCCATGTCTCAGTCCATGATGGCGTATCGTGCTGACAGCTCACTGTCATGATCAGCAGCACGCGCTAAGACGAAGCCACGGCGGCAGACGTTGGCGCAAACAGGGGCACGATGCGCACGTTATCAGGGTGTTGTTCAAGCTCCCATAGATCGTAGGTGGCTTGGTGCCCCAGCCAGCTTTCAGCACTGCTGCCGAGCGCAACAGACAAACGCACCGCGATCTCCGGCGTCACGCGGCCGCGGCCATTCACGATCTTGGACAAGGTCTTGCGGCTGATCGCCATTGCCTGGGCTGCCTCCGTAATGCTGACGTCCGCCGGATCCAACCACAAGCCCTTGATGATCTCGCCAGGATGGGGGGGATTGTGCATCTTCATCGTCGCTCAGTCCTCAGTGATAATCCTCGTAGGTCAAAAATATATGCTCCCTCAAAAGGCATCGGCCCAGAGATAACCTTGAACGTCATTCAGCGAGGCCGTTTGGTCCGGCCGGCCGCGGCGGGACTGCTGGCCTAGCCGTCAGATAGCTCCACCAACACCTGCCCCCGCTCCACCACCTGCCCCGCCTGGCAGTGTACCTTCGCCACCCGGCCGGCGACCGGCGCGCTCATGCGCAGCTCCATCTTCATGGCTGAGAGCAACACCAGCAACTGACCCTGGCTGACCTCCTCCCCTTCGACCACCAGCACATCCAGCACCAGGCCCGGCATGGCCGCCTCCAGGCTGCCCGCGCCCGGCCCGCCGGCCGCCGCGCGCCGCTTCTGCTGCGGCTGGGGCCGTTCCAGGGTCCAGGTCTGGCCGGCCAAGGCCACGTAGCGGCGCAGCCCGTCGCTGGCCACATGGGCGCGCAGCCGCCGGTCGCCCACTTGCAGGTTCAGCCGGCCATGCTCCGGCCGCTGGGCGCGGATCTGGTACCTGTTCTCGCCCACGGTCACCTGGAAGCAGTCCCCCTCCCGCTCGATCGTCACCGTCTTGATCTCGTCGCCGACCTGATAGGTAAATTCGGTCTTCATGGTTGACTCCCCAGGCCGGCGCCCATGCGCAAGCCGTTGGTCTGTCGCCAGGGGCTGTAGGGGTCGCCGGCCGCGACGCCGCCCACGGCCACCGGCGATGCGCCCACGGCCGCGCCTTCCAGCAGCTCGGCCAGGGCCGCGGCCGCCAGCGCCAGGTCGGGCGGTTCGGCCGCGCGCGGCTGCCAGCCGGCGAAATAGCGCTCCACGAAGTCGGTGGTCGCCTCGCCGCGACGGAAGACCTCGTGGCCGATCACCGCGTGCAGGAAGGGAATGTTGGTGGTCAATCCCAGCAGCACATAGCGGCTCAGCGCCCAGTCCATCTTGCGCACCGCGTCGGCCCGGTCCTCGCCCAGCACGATCAGCTTGGCGATCATGGGGTCGTAGTGGACGGTCACCTCGTCGCCGGTGGTGATGCCGGCATCGACCCGCACCCCCGGCCCCACCGGCTCCACCGCGCGCAGCACCTTGCCCACGCTGGGCAAGAAGCCGTTGGCCGGGTCCTCGGCGTAGATGCGGCATTCGATGGCGTGGCGGCGCTGGGCCACCTGCTCCTGGGTGAAGGGGATCGGCTGCCCGGCCGCGACCTGGAGCTGCAGCTTGACCAGATCGACGCCGGTCACCTGCTCGGTGATGGGGTGCTCCACCTGCAAGCGGGTGTTCATCTCCAGGAAGTAGAAGCTGCGGTCGGCGGGGTCCACCAGGAACTCCAGCGTGCCGGCGTTGACGTAGCCCACGGCCCGCACGGCTGCCACGCTGGCCTCTCCCATGCGCCGGCGCAGGTCCGCGTCCAGCAGCGGCGACGGCGTCTCCTCAACGATCTTCTGGTGGCGGCGCTGCACCGAGCATTCCCGCTCGCAGAGGTGCAGCGCGTTGCCGTGGGCGTCGCCGAAGACCTGGAATTCGATGTGGCGCGGGCTGCGGATCAGCCGCTCCAGGTAGATGCGGGCGTCGCCGAAGGCATTCTGCGCCTCGCGGCGGGCCGATTGCAGCGCGGCCGGCAGCTCGGCCCGCTTCTCCACGATGCGCATTCCCTTGCCGCCGCCGCCGGCCGTGGCCTTGACCAGCAGGGGGAAGCCGATGCGGCCGGCCGCGGCCAGCAGCTCGGCCTCCTCCTGGCTTTCCTGGTAGCCGGGGACGATGGGCACGCCGGCCGCGGCCATGGCCGCGCGGGCCGAGGTCTTGCTGCCCATGGTGCGCATGGCCGCGGGGCTGGGGCCGATCCAGGTCAGCCCGGCCGCCTGCACCGCCTCGGCGAAATCGGCGTTTTCCGACAGAAAGCCATAGCCGGGGTGGATCGCGTCGCAGCCCAGGCGCAGCGCCACGTCCAGGATGCAGGCGCCGCACAGGTAGCTCTGGGCGGGCGGGGGCGGGCCGATGCGCACCGACTCCTCGGCCAGCATGGTGTGCAGCGCGTCGGCGTCGGCGTCGGAGTAGACGGCCACGGTGCGGATGCCCATCTCCTGGCAGGCCCGGATGATGCGCACGGCCACCTCGCCGCGGTTGGCGATCAGGATTTTTGCGAACATGCCGATGCTCTCTGTTGGTG
>JAKQCW010000058.1 GCA_029558955.1 Chloroflexota bacterium | reverse complement strand
CGGCAGGGCTGCAAGTGAGCTTTGCGCTGCCCAAAGGCGCCTATGCCACCGTGGTCCTGCGGGAATTCTGCAAGTCCGACCAGGGCTTCGAGCTGTTGCAGGAACAAAACGAAGACTAGTCGCGCACACAAGGACTGACGGTGCTGGCCAACTAAACATGGCGCGGAGTCGAGGCTTCAGCCGGGTCTGGCCGACGCGATGCGGGCGCGCTGACCCGCCTGAAGGCTCGACTCCAGGTTGGCAGCCGCCAGATTTTGCCGTCAGTCCTCCGAATTGCTTGTCCGCCCGCCTGCCTTGAGGTATAATCGCGAGGAACACCTGTGATCCGCCCCTGCACCCTGCGAGATCTGCCGGCCGTGCGAGCCTTGCAGCGCGATGGCATCTGGCTGGACCTGTTCCACCACCTGTTGCTGCGGCGCAGCCCGTTGGCCACCGCCCTGCTCGCGCCGGTGCCCTGGGTGGGCGCGGGCCTGGCCACCTATCTCTCTTCCCAGGGGCGGACGGTGCAGGGTTTCGTCCAACTGCTCAAACGGCCGGGCCGCTACGAGGCTGACCTGCTCTTTCTCGCCCCCCGGCTGCGCGACAACGACTCCAGCCAGCTCATCTGGGAGCGCCTGCTGGCCGGCTGCATCGTCGAAGCCAGGGCGCAGGCGCTGCGCCGCCTCTATGCCAGCGTGCCTCAGGGCGAAGGCGAAAGCGAGGCGCTGGCCGGCCAGGGCTTCATGGTGTACACCAACGAGGATCTGTTCATGCTGGCCGCGGCGCCCAGCGTCGCGGCGACCTCCAGCGATCCACGGCTGCGGCCGCGTCGCCCGGAGGATGTCTGGTGGCTGCGCCGGCTGGCCAGCATCTACACGCCGCAGCCGGTGCAACACGCCGAGGGCCATCAACTGGACGACGGCCAGCCCTCGCTCCCCCTGGCCTGGTGGGAGCTGACCAACCAGAGCAGCTTCGTGGTGCATGGCCGCGGCGACGTGTTGGGCGGCGTTCAACTGGTCAGCGGCCGGCGCGGCCATTGGCTGTTGCTGCACGGCGACCCGGGCAATGCCGAGCTGATGGCCACCCTGGTGCGGCACGGCGTCAGCGCGGCGACCGGCAGCCGGTGGCCCGTGGTCTGCGCGGTGCGCGATTACCAGGGCGGGCTGGCGGCTGTGCTGCACGACCAGGGCTTCCGACCCTTTGCCCGCCGCTCGCGCCTGATCAAGCACCTGGCCGCACCGGTGAAAGTGGCCGAGCCGCTGGCTGTGCCGAGTTTGGCCGTGGAAGGGCCGGGGTGAGTCGTGACCCGGAGTTCGTGAACGGTAAACGGTGAACGGTGAACGGTGAACGGTGAACGGTGAACGGTGAACGGTGAATGGTGAACGGTGAACGGTGAACGGTAAACGGTGAACGGTGAACCGTATACCGTATACCGTATACCGTTTACCGTTCACCGCATACCGCTAACCCTTGACTCACAGATCAAGATCATGGCGCAGACGAACGGCGTTTGAAGGGCCAATCTGAATCGCAATGCGCCGAGGAAAATTAGGACTTTGACACAGCAGAGAATCACCGATGACTTGGACGTTCTATTGAACGTTCTGCCGCCTGAGATCCGGGCGGCGTTGACAGCAAGCGAGCGCGTCGATAACTTGCTGGAGGTGGTGATGGACCTGGGCCGCGTGCCCGAGGCCCGCTTCACCGACGGCGAGACGATCCTGCGCCAGCGTGAGATCGACCAGGCGGACCTGGATTTCGTGGTCGAACGCATCGGCCTCTTCACCAGCGACAACCGCGCCGGCATCGAACGCACCCTGCACCGCATCTCCTGCATCCGCAACCGCCAGGGCCGCATCGTCGGCCTGACGGTGCGCGTCGGCCGCGCGGTCTACGGGGTGATCGACATCCTGCAAGATATCATCGAGTCGGGCCAGAGCATCCTGCTGCTGGGCCGGCCCGGCGTGGGCAAGACCACCGTGCTGCGCGAGGCCGCGCGCGTCTTGGGCAACGCCAAGCGGGTGGTGATCGTCGACACCTCCAACGAGATCGGCGGCGACGGCGACATCCCCCACCCGGCCATCGGCCGCGCCCGCCGCATGCAGGTGGCCCAGCCGGCGCTGCAACACGAGGTGATGATCGAGGCGGTGGAGAACCACATGCCGCAGGTGATCATCATCGACGAGATCGGCCGCGAGCTGGAGGCGGCAGCCGCCCGCACCATCGCCGAGCGCGGCGTGCAGTTGATCGGCACCGCCCACGGCAACTCGCTGGAGAACCTGCTGCTCAACCCCACCCTGAGCGACCTGGTGGGCGGCATCGAGAGCGTCACCCTCAGCGACGAGGAGGCGCGCCGCCGCGGCACCCAAAAATCGGTGCTGGAGCGCAAGGCCCCGCCCACCTTCGACGTGTTAGTGGAGATCCAGGACCGGCAGCGCATGGCCGTGCATCACGACGTGGCCAAGGCGGTGGACAACTTCCTGCGCGGGCGTGAGCTGCGGCCGGAGATCCGCTATCGCGACGAGGCCGGCGTCATCCACCGCGAGGCGCCCCCGCCCCGGCCGCCCGCCGAGCGCGATGGCCGCACCCCGCGCGAGCCGGGTGGCGACCTGGATGCGCTGGCTGAGATCGAAGCGCCGCCCTCCGACGCGGCGCCCCTGCGCGGCCTGGCCTTGCAGCGCATCTACGCCTATGGCGTCGGGCTGAACAAGCTGCGCACCACAGCCCAGCGCATGGGCGTGCCGGCGCTGTTCGTGGACGATATACGCCGCGCCGATGTGCTGGTGACGCTGAAAAGCTACTACCGCAAACGACCCCAGCCCATCGTCGAGGCCGAAGATCGGCGCCTGCCCGTCTATGTGCTGCGTTCCAACACCCAGATCCAGATGGAAAGCTTCCTGGCCGACCTGTTCGGCGTCAGCGATCAGTTGGGCGATGGCCTGGACACCGCCATGCGCGAGGCCCAGGAGGCCATCCGCCGCGTGCTGACCGGCGCGCAGGCGGTGGACCTCAGCCCGCAGCCGTCCTCTGTGCGCCGCCAACAGCACCAGGCCGCGCGCACTGCCAACCTGATCAGCCACAGCCACGGGCGGGACCCCTACCGCCATGTGCGCATCCTGCGCGAGTGAAGCCCCTTTTTCATGTTCATCACCTTCGAAGGCCCTGAGGGCAGCGGCAAAAGCAGCCAGAGCGCCCTGCTGGCGGACTGGCTGCGTCAGTTGGGACAGGATGTGCTGCTCACCCGCGAGCCGGGCGGCACGGCCATCGGCGACCGGGTGCGGGCGATTCTGCTGGACCCGGCCTGCACCGAGATGGAGGATGAGGCCGAGGTGCTGCTCTATTCGGCCGCGCGCGCCCAACACGTGGGCCAGGTGATCCGGCCGCACCTGGCGCGCGGCGGGGTCGTGCTCTGCGACCGCTACGCCGACTCGACGCTGGCCTACCAGGGCTATGGCCGCGGGCTGGATCTGGCGACGCTGGGAGTGATCACCGCCTTCGCCACCGGTGGACTGCGCCCAGACCTGGTGGTTTTTCTGGACATCGACGTGGAGGCTGGCCTGCGGCGCAAACAACTGCACGCCGACGTCGACGCCAGCCAGTGGAACCGCTTCGAGCAGGAGACGCTGGCCTATCACCAGCGGGTGCGGGCCGGCTATTTGCAGATGGCCGCGGCCGAGCCCGGCCGCTGGCTGCTGGTGGACGCGTCCCAGCCGGCCGAGGCGGTGCAGGTCGCGCTGCGCGCCCAGGTGGGCGCGGCGTTGGGCATGTTTTTCGGGTCAGATGTTCATGCGCCCAGCGCATGAACGCGAAAAATCGGCGGGCTCGGTCGGAGACCGGCCCGAGCGGCGAGCTGTGTTCAGAGACTCAAGGTTCATCAACCTCTGATACCGACTCCCTCTTGGTTCCTGTCAGGAACCCCATGCGCTAAGGCCGAAACGAGGAGACACCAGATGGATTTGCGTCACTGGTTCGATCAATCGTTGGAAAGAAAGCTGGCATATGCCGCCCAAACCCAGAGCGGTCAGATGCAGCCGTCCGACCTGAACACGCTGCTGAGCTCCGGCGACCCCAAACGCACCGTGCGCGCCGGGCGTCGTCGTCCCAGCGGGCCATCGACCGAGCCGCGCGAGCGGGCCGATGCGCCCCAGCGCGAGCGGCCTGCGCAGCCCTCTACACCGTCCAGCGGCGGCGGCTATCGTCCCCCGACCTCGTCGCAGTCTTCGGGCGGCATGGGTCTGCCCGGGGGCGGCCGCATGTCGCCGCTGCTGATGGTGGTGGGCGGCGCGCTCTTCCTCTGCCTGGTGGTGCTCATGACCATCTTCGGCGGCGGCGGGGATGACGGCGCTTCCACCGGCAGCAGCGTGTTCGAACAGGCGGCGCAGCCCGCGGCCGACAGCTTCCAGGCAACCCCAGCCAAGCCGACCGTCCGCCCCACGCCGCGGCCCACCCTGGTCCCCGGCGCCGGCTCCACCCCTGGCCAGACCTGGACCGTCATGCTCTACATGAACGCCGACGACAAGATCCTGGAACAGGACATCTTCGTCGATCTGAACGAGGCGGAGATGGTCGGCTCCAGCGACCGGGTCAACATCGTCGCCCAGATGGATCGTTTCCGCGGCGGTTTCAGCGGCGACGGCAACTGGACCAACACCCGGCGTTTCTACGTGACCCGCGACAACGACCTGTCGCGCATCGGCTCGCGCATGGTGCAGGATGTGGGCGAGGCCAACATGGCCAGCCCCGAGGCGCTGATCGACTTCGCCACCTGGGCCATGGCCAACTATCCGGCCGACAAGTATGTGTTGATCATGTCCGATCATGGCATGGGCTGGCCCGGCGGCTGGAGCGATCCCGACCAAGGGGGCGCGCCGGCCAGCATCAGCAATTCCCCGCTGGGCAACGCGCTGGGCAATCACATGTTCCTGGAGCAGATCGACTATGCCTTTGACCAGATTCGCGCCCAGGCGGGCGTAGACAAGCTGGAGATCATCGGCATGGACGCCTGCCTGATGGGACACATCGAGGTGATGAGCGCGCTGACCCCCCACGCCAACTACACCATCGTCTCGCAGGAGACCGAGCCGGCCCTGGGCTGGGCCTACACCGCGTTCCTGGGCGAGCTGGTGGCCAACCCCGACATGAGCGGGGCCGAGCTGGGCCAGGCGGTGGTCGATAGCTACATCCAGCAGGACCAGCGCATCCTGGACGATCAGGCGCGCACCGAGTGGGTGGGCCGCGGCCCGGTCAGCGTGCGCCAGTTGACCGATCAACTGGAGCGCAACATCACCCTGGCGACGGTCGATCTGGCCGCGCTGCCGGCGCTCAACGACCGGGTGAACGAGCTGGCCTATCAGTTGCAAACGGCCGATCAGCAGGCTGTGGCCAAGGCGCGCAACTATGCCCAGTCCTTCACCAGCGTCTTCGGCAGCAGCGTGCCCCCTTCCTACATCGATCTGGGCAACTTCGCCGGCCTGTTGAAGCAAGCCAGCCGCAGCCAGGCGGTCAACCAGGCGGCCGACAGCGTGCTGGCCGCGTTGAACGATGCGGTGGTCATCTCCCGGCGCGGCGCCAACCGGCCAGGCGCCACCGGCATTTCGATCTACTTCCCCAACTCGCAGCTTTTCCAGAACCCGGCCACCGGCTTGCAGTCCTACAACGTGGTGGCGGGCCGTTTCGTCCAGGACTCGCTGTGGGATGAGTATCTGACCTATCACTACACCAAGCGGCCCTTCGAGGCCGCAGCCCCCAGCCAGGCCACCCTGCCCGAGCCGGGTGCCGCCGTTCGCGCCCCGGGCGCCGGTGTCATCACGCTGTCGCCCATCGAGAAATCGGACGATGTGGCCGCGCCCGGCCAGCCGGTGCTGCTGAGCAGCGAGGTCAGCGGCGACAACGTCGGCTATATCACCTTCTTCACCGGCTTCTACGAGCAGGAGAGCAACTCGATCTTCGTGGCTGACCAGGATTTCCTGGACAGCTACGAGACGCGCGAGATCGACGGCGTCTTCTATCCCGACTGGGGCGAGGGCGATTTCACCCTGGAGTTCGAGTGGGAGCCGCTGATGTTCGCCATCAGCGACGGAGAGAACGATGTCATCGCCGGGCTGATGCCGGAGACCTACGGCCGCTCGCCGGAGGAGGCGATCTACAGCGTCAACGGCATCTACACCTACACCGACGGCGAGGAACGCTCGGCGCGCATGACCTTCCAGAATGGCGTCATGATGCAGGTCTTCGGCTTCACCGGCGACGACAACACCGGCGCCCCGCGCGAGATCCTGCCTCAGCCCGGCGACCGCTTCACCGTCCAGCAGCAGTGGCTGGACCTGGACGCGCAGGGTAATGTGATCGGCGCAGCCACGCAACTGGGCAACACCCTGACCTTCGGCGAGCAGCGCTTCACCTGGAAGGAGATGGACGCCGCCGCGGGCCAGTACGTGGTCGGCTTCAGCGTCCAGGACCTGGATGGCAACGCCGCGGCCACCGCGTTCACGCAGGTGACAGTGGAGTAGCCGCCTGACTGGCAGAACCCAGACACAAAAACGCCCGCTGCACGATGCAGCGGGCGTTTTTATTTGCGCTTTGCTGAAAAATCGTCGTTTTACCCCCTTGACTTCGTGTAAAAAATACACTATAATAAACGTGTCAGAGTTACACTAACTTGCTCAAGGAGACACGATCATGGGATTTTCACATTGGAGCGACGACGCCTTTCAGGCGCGGCAGGATCACCGGCGCAACACCGGGCAGACGGCCTTCACCTACGACGCCTACGTGCGGGCCACGGGCCAGGCCAGGGTTCACAACCAGATGGACCCCTTCGGCGTGATGCGAGAGAGCCGCGACAGCGCCGAACACCCCGACTCGCTGGCCATCGGCGTCATGTTTGACGTGACCGGCAGCATGGGCAGCGTGCCGCGTGTCTTGCAGACCAAGCTGGGCAGGTTGATGCGGGTGCTGGTGGAGAAGGGCTACGTGGCCCACCCCCAGGTGCTCTTCGGCGCCATCGGCGACGCCACCTGCGACATGGTTCCCTTGCAGGTAGGCCAGTTCGAGTCCGGCCTGGAAATGGATGATGATCTGGGCAAGATCTACCTGGAGGGGGGCGGAGGAGGACAGGTGTTCGAGAGCTACGAGCTGGCCCACTACTTCTTCGCCCTGCACACATCCATCGACTGCTACGAGAAGCGCGGCCGCAAGGGCTATCTGTTCACCATCGGCGACGAGAAGCCCTACGCCGTGGTGCACAGGGAGCATGTCTTGCAGCACATGGGCGACCGGCTGCCGGCCAACATCCCCACCGCACGCCTGCTGCGCCAACTGCAAGAGCGCTACCACACCTTCCACATCATCCCGACCAACACCACCCATGGCCGCAGCAGCGCCGTGCAGGACTGCTGGCGCGCCCTGCTGGGCGAGCGGGTGCTGCGGTTGGAAGATGAGGCCGCGGTGTGCGAGACGATCGCCCTGGCCATCGGCCTGTGCGAGGGCACGGCCAGCGACCTGACCAGCGGCGTCGATGACCTGGTGCGCGCCGGCCATGATCGCGGGGCGGTCGTGGTGGCTGCCCAAGCCCTGCGCGACTTCAGCCCGGCGCGCCCTCCCCGGCGGGCCTCCAGCGTCTTTTCCCGATGAAACAGGCGTTTTTGACCGTCGATCTCGGCTTTGGCGACGCGGGCAAGGGCTCGGTGGTGGACTACCTGGTGCGCCGCCATGACGCGCACACCGTGGTGCGTTACAATGGCGGCGCACAGGCGGGCCATCGCGTGGTGACGCCTGGCCCCGCCTCGCAGGAGCACATCTTTGCCCAGTTTGGCAGCGGCGCGCTGGCCGGCGCGGCAACGCACCTGTCGCGTTTCATGCTGCTGGACCCGCTGGCCATGCTGCAAGAGGCGCAGCACCTGAACGCCCTGAGCGGCTCAGACCCCTTCCAGCGCACCACCATCGACGCCCAGGCGCTGGTGATCACCCCCTTCCAGCGCGCGGTCAACCGGCTGAAGGAGCTGGCGCGCGGCGGGCAGCGCCACGGAAGCTGCGGCATGGGCATCGGCGAAACCATGGCCGACTGGCTGGCTCACGGCGATCAGACCCTGCTGGCCGGTGATCTGGGCAACCCCGACGTGCTGCGCGGCAAGCTGAAGCTGCTGCGCGCGGTGAACCTGGCCAAGGCGCGCGGGCTCGACACGCGCCTGGCCGGCTTCGAAGCGGCCCAGGCCGAATGGCAGACGCTGGCCGACGAGCGTTGGATCGAATGGCTGCTGGAGATCTACCCCGCCTTTGCGGCCCGCGCCCAGATCGTGCCCGGCCAGCATCTGCACGCCATCCTGCGCCGGCCGGGCGCGGTGGTCTTCGAAGGCGCGCAAGGGGTGTTGCTGGACGAATGGGGCGGCTTTCACCCGCACACCACCTGGAGCACCACCACGCTGCACAACGCCGATTGCCTGCTGGCCGAGGCCGGCTACGACGGCGCGGCGACGCGGGTCGGCATCACGCGCGGCTACATGACCCGCCACGGCGCCGGGCCGTTGGTCAGCGAAGACGCCGCGCTGACCGAGGCGCTGCCCGACCCGGCCAACGGCTTCGGCGCCTGGCAGCAAGGCTTTCGCCTGGGCTGGCTGGATCTGGTGCTGCTGCGCTACGCGCGGGAGCTGGTAGGGCCGCTGGACTGGCTGGCCGTGACCTGTCTTGACAGACTGGCCGAGCTGCCTGAGCTGCGTCTTTGCCAGCGCTACCGCTGCGACGGCGCCATGCTGGAGCGGCTGGTCCCTGCGTCGAGGCGCGATCTGGTCTATCAGGAAGGGCTGACCAACCGGCTGGCGCGTTGCCAGCCGGTGCTGGAGCCGGTCGAGTCGCCGGAGCTGTTGCTCAGACTGTTGGCCAACGGCTTGCAGACGCCGGTGGGGCTGGTCTCGCACGGCCCTGCGGCCGACGCCAAGCGCGAGCTGTAGGTCGCCCTGGGCAAGCCCCGTCTGGAATCCCCGATGTCGTGACGCCGAGCCTTCGGCGTCACGACCCCTGCAACAACATCCCCAGGATCAGCCGGGCCGCGGCCTTGTCCAGCGGCTCGTTGTTGTTGCCGCATTTGGGGCTGTGGATGCAACTGGGGCAGCCGGCCTCGCAGGGACAGGCGGTGATCACCTCGTAGGCGGCGCGCCAGAGCGCGGGCAGCTCCTCGAAGCCCCGCTCGGCGATGCCCACGCCGCCGGGAAAGCCGTCGTAGATGAAGATCTGGGGCGCGTCGGTGTCCGCGTGGCGCGGGGTGCTCAGCCCGCCGATGTCCCAGCGGTCGCACATGGCAAAGAGGGGCAGGATGCCGATGCAGGCGTGCTCGGCCGCGTGGATGCCGCCCAGGAAATCGAGCCCGCGGCGCTGGCAGGCCGCCGCAATCTCCGGCGCCAGATCCCACCAAAGCGCGGCTGTCTCGAAGGTGGTCTGCGGCAGTTCCAGCAGCTCCTCCCCCAGCACCTCCTCCGAGTAGTGGCGCAGCCGGCGGTAGCCGATTACCTGCGAGGTGGCCCGCACCATGCCGAAATAGGCGTTGCCGCCAGGGATCGCCCGCCGCCGGATGGAATGCAGGATGTGCACATCGCTCCACTCCCGCGCCGTGGTGTAGTAGTCCACCTCGGCCGGGCGGGCCACGGCAAAGCCCATGCCCGCGTCGTAGCGGGTCACCAGATAGCTTTCCCCCTGATGCAGATAGACCGCGCCGGGGTGAACCCGCTGCGGCGCGCTGCTGGCCTCGATCTCCTCCAGCGTGCGGTAGTTGCGGGATTCGTCCAGTAGCGCAAAGCGGCCGCCGCCCGCCGAACGCAGGCTGACCTTCTCGGCCGGGTAGTCTGAGCCGTTGTAGGTCCAGCGGTCGCCGTGAAAATTCAGCACGCCCTGCTCCTCCAACTGCACCATGGCCGGCACGAAGCCTGGGCCAAACAGCGCCTCGTCGTCGAAACGGTCATGCGCGGCGATGTTGGTCAGCGGAACCTCGGCCGCGGCGCAGGGCAGGTGGCGCGCCAGCACATAGACATTGTCCGGGTCGATCAGCGCGTGCTCATGCGGCCGGCCAAAGAGATCGGCCGGGTGGCGCATGAAGTACTGGTCCAGCGGGTTGTCCAACCCGATCAGCAGCGCCAGCGAGGGCGCGCTGCCGCGGCCGGCCCGGCCGGCCTGCTGCCAGAGGCTGGCCACCGTGCCTGGGTAGCCCACCAACAGGGCCGCATCCAGCCCGCCCACGTCGATGCCCAGCTCCAGCGCGTTGGTGGCCGTCACCCCCAGCAGCCGGCCGCTGAAGAGATCCGCCTCGATCTGGCGGCGCTGTTCCGGGGTATAGCCGGCGCGGTAGGCGGCGATGCGGGAGGGATAATCGGCGCCCCCTGGCCCAGAACCGGCGTCCGCCGGCGTCGGCTGTGCGCCTGGGCGCGGCGGCTTTTTTCCCTTGGCGCCGCCCCCCCTTGCGCCCTGCTCCTCCCTGTCTTGATTCTTGCTCAGCTCAGCGCGTGCATAGCGCAGGATCAGCTCGGCCACCTTGCGGGCGCGGGTGAAGACGATGGTGCGGGTCTCGTTGCGCACCAGCGCCGCGAAGAGCTGCGTGGCCTCGCCGTTGGCGCTGCGCCGCAGCCCGCCCTGCTGCCCCTGCTGTGGCCGGTCTCCGACCGAGCCGCGCCCGCCCTGCTGTGGCCGGTCTCCGACCGAGCCGCGCCCGCCCTGCTGTGGCCGGTCTCCGACCGAGCCGCGCCCACCCTGCTGTGGCCGGTCTCCGACTGAGCCACGCCCGCCCTGCTGTGGCCGGTCTCCGACCGAGCCGCGCCCACCCTGCTGTGGCCGGTCTCCGACCGAGCCGCGCCCACCCTGCTGTGGCCGGTCTCCGACCGAGCCACGCCCCGCGCCCAGCAGCGGCGGATTCCACAGCACAAAGCTGCGTGGGCCGGCCGGGCTGCCGTCGTCATCGATCACCAGCGGCGTCAGCCCGGTCAGCGCGCTCAGATGCTGGCCAGGGTTGGCGATGGTGGCGCTGGCCGCGATGAAAAGCGGCTCAGAGCCGTAGAGCGCGCAGACCCGGCGCAGCCGGCGCAGCACGCAGGCCACCTGGGAGCCGAAGACGCCGCGGTAGGTGTGCGCCTCGTCGATGACCACGAAGCGCAGGCGGCGAAAGAGGCTGGCCCACAGCGCGTGGTTGGGCAGGATCCCCACATGCAGCATATCAGGATTGGTCAGGATGATCTGGCCCTGCTGGCGTAGTTTGCTGCGCTGCCCCTGGGGTGTATCGCCGTCGTAGACGCCGGCCCGCACCGGCAACGGCCGGGTCGCGGCCCGGCCCGCCGCGCCCGACCCCCGTCCGCTGACCGCGCAGCCCAGCTCCCCCAGGGCGCGCAGTTGATCCTGCGCCAGCGCCTTGGTGGGGTAGAGATAGAGCGCGCGCTCGGCCGGCCGCTCCAGGATCGTCTCCAGCACCGGCAGGTTATAGCACAGCGTTTTGCCGCTGGCCGTGCCGGTGACCACCACCAGATGCTGGCCGGCGCGCGCCGCGTTGACCGCCGCGGCCTGATGGGTGAAGAGGCGTTCGATGCCCTGGGCGTGCAGGCTGGCGTGCAGCTCCGCGGGCAGAGGCGCGGCCAGCGCGCCAAAGCGCGCCGTTCGGCGCGCGATCGGCTCCAGGTGGACGATCTGATCCTGGTAGAAAGGCTGGCGGCGGAGCTGAGCAAGAAACCCGTGGACGTCCATGAGCTGATGAGCGGCGCAGGTTACCGCAGGAAATAGCGCAGCATGATCCCATGTACGATCTGTTCGATGGGGGCCTTGTCGTCGGTGAGAATCGTACCCGCCCCGCTGGCCGGGCGGGCGGTGTGGGCCGCGCGTCCCGCCAGCTCGGCCAGCGCCGGCTGGCTGGCCGGGTCGATGGCCGCGGCGTTGCGGCGGAAATCGTCCAGCGTGGTGGGCTGCGCCGTGGCCACCACCAGCGAGTTGCCCAGGCTCCAGTTCTCCGTCGATTCGTCCACCACGTAGACCGAGGGGAAGACCTGCGCCATGGTCGCGGCCAGGGCATCGACCAGGGCGCTGTCCTCGCGGCTGCGCGCCGCGTTGACTGCCACCACCCCATCCGCGGCCAGGTTGGCCCGCACCAGCTCGAAGAACTCCACCGTGGCCAGGTGGAAGGGGATGTAGGGGGGGCGGTAGGCGTCGATCGCGATCACCGAGTAGGGCGCGGCTGCGCCCGGCCGGCCGGCGCCGCGCGCCAACAGCCAGCTTCGTCCATCGGCCGCGACCGCGTTGACATTGGGGTAAGCGGCCAGGTTGAAGTAGTCACGGGCCGCGGTCACGATCTCCGGGTCGAGCTCGGCGCCGTCGATGGGGATCGGCCCGTACACGTCGCTGTAGAGCTGCGCCACCGTCCCCCCGGCCATGCCGACGACGTAGAGGCTTTGCGGGGGCGTCGGCAGGCGTTGGGAGGAGCTGGCGGACGCAAAGAGGGGCGCGATCAGAAAATAGTCCCAGATCCCCTCGCTCAGCGCGGACTGCGGGTGGTAGACCGAGTGGATGCCGATGCCCTCGTTCAGCTTGAGCCAGGTCTCCGGCCCGCGCTGGATGACCTGATAGTAATTGTAAAGCGATTCGCCCTCGTGCAGCAGACCCGGCTCCGGCTTGATCAGCCCCTGGCTGGCCTGCCAGCCCAGCAGCGCCAGCGGCAGCAGGGCCAGGGCGGCCGGCGCGGCCGGCCGGCCCCGTTCCAGCAGCAGGCCGCCGATGGCCACCGCGGCCAGCAGTCCCCCCATCAGCACGAAGGTCAGCCGCGTGCCGATGGCCGGAATCAGCGCCAGCACCGGCAGGAAGGCGCCCAGCAGGCTGCCCACGGTGCTCAGCGCGTAGAGGCGGCCGGCTACCTGTCCGCTGCTGCCCACATCGGCCACCGCCAGGCGCAGGGCAAAGGGGGAGATCATGCCCAGCAGCAGGGTGGGCAGGCCGAAGAGCAGGACGATGGCCGCGCCCGCGCCCAGCAGCACCCCCGCGCTGAACGACATGCCCTCCAGGCTCAGCGAGCTCAGCGCGGCCCCTTGCAGCGCCGGCCGCGCGGCTGCCGGGATCAGCGCGGTCAGCAGGGCCGCGGCCAGCGCAATGGCATAGAGCCGCGCGGCCTGCGGCCAGCGGTCGGCCACGCGGCCGCCCAGCCAGTAGCCCAGGCTTAAACAGCCCAGCACCAGCCCGATCAGGCAGGCCCAGACCAGAATCGAGTTACCAAACCAGGGGTCCAGCAGCCGCGCGCCGCTCAGCTCCACGCCCAGGGTGGTGAAGCCGGCCGTCAGCACCAGCAGATTCAGATAGCGCGGCCGGCGCAGGGGGAGGGCAGGGCGCGGCGTGGCCGCAGCGGGATCCGGCGACGAAGTCGCCAACACATCGTTCATCGTTCGTCCTTCATCGTCTGACATTGCGCGGCCAGTGTAGCGTGTGAGGGCGTTTGGTGTCAAGTCAGCAATTCCAAATATGATGGCTGCCATGCCGGAGTCGAGCCTTCAGGCGGGTCGGCGCGCCCGACTCGCGTCGCCCAGACCCGGCTGAAGCCTCGACTCCGCGCCCTATTTGACGGCGGTCAAACAGGAGTCGAGCCTTCAGGCGGGTCGGCGCGCCCGACTCGCGTCGCCCAGACCCGGCTGAAGCCTCGACTCCGCGCCCTATTTGGCGGCGGTCAAACAGGAGTCGAGCCTTCAGGCGGGTCGGCGCGCCC